>NZ_SGTX01000002.1:22853-351933 GCF_005435025.1 Halorubrum sp. CGM4_25_10-8A
CGGTGTTCGACGTGTCGTCGGTGTTCGACGTGTCGTCGGTGTTCGACGTGTCGTCGGTGTTCGACGTGTCGTCGGTGTTCGACGTGTCGTCGGTGTTCGACGTGTCGTCGGTGTTCGACGTGTCGTCGGTGTTCGACGTGTCGTCATCGTCTGTCAGAGTCTTCGCGTTGGTCTCCGAACTCTGTGCGTCAGACGTGCTGTCGTCGGTGTTCGACGTGTCGTCGGTGCCCGAGGATGTCACGGCCGGGTCGGACTCGTTGCTGTCCGTGTCTGCGGATGTCACGGCCGGGTCAGACTCGTTGCTGTCCGTGTCTGCGGATGTCACGGCCGGGTCAGACTCGTTGCTGTCCGTGTCTGCGGATGTCACGGCCGGGCTCGACGCGCTCTCGTTCGCAGCGTCAGCCGTATCGGAATCCGTGGTGTCCGGCGTTTCAGACGGACTATCCTCGTTTTCCACGGTTGCCGTTTCGTTCCCCGACTGATCCGCTTCGGCTGTCGCCGAGTCGGTTACCGGGACCGAGGCGTTGGTGTCCGCGGTGGGTTCCGAGACGTTCTCTTCGGTAGGCGCCGAGACGTTGCCGCCAGTGGGCGCCGAGACGTTGCCGCCAGTGGGCGCCGAGACGTTGCTCCCAGCGGGCGCCGAAACGTTGCTCCCAACGGGCGCCGAGACATTCTGGTCCAGTCCGGCGCCGTCTCCGTCAGGGTCGCTCGTCCTGTTCTCGACGGCCACCGCGGTGAGATCGACATCGGCGGTCTCGTTGGTCTGGCTGCCGTTGGTCGAGGTCTCGTTGATCTGGTTCAGTTCGTCCGGGGTTTCGAACGTCGCGGTCACGTCGACGCTCGCCGAGAGGACGGCGACCGTGGCCCCTCCGGCGAACGCGACGCCCCACACGAGGACCGCCAGCGCGACGAGCGCGACGAGCCCACGGTTCGCGGCCATCAGTCGCCCTCCCCGGCGGCCTCGGGACGTGAGACCGGTGTCGACCCGGGCGTCGACGCCGGCTCGGCCCCGTCCTCGGCCGCCGTCGTCTCCGCCCCGGCGGCGACCGCCGCCGAGTCGACGGTGTCGTTCGGCTCGGACGCGCCCCCGTCGGACTCGGGGGAGTCTCCGTTACGCATCGCGTCTGTCGTCGGTCCGCTTGCGTCCGTTTCGACAGCCGGATCCGGCGTTCCACCGCTGCGGTCCAAGACACCGCTGGCGGGCACCCACGCGGCGAGCGCCCCGAGCAGCAGCGTCGACACGCCGATCGCGACCGATATCGCGACGGCGGTCCGGAGCTCGAACGCGACGTACACCACGTACGGGGCGAACGCGGCGAGCACCGCCGCCGCGCCGCCGACGGCGTCGACCGAGACGCCCCCGGAACCGCTCGCCTCCTCCGTCGCCTGCGCCGTCACGATTTCGGCCGCGGGACCGGGTCCAGCCGCCGGGTCGGGCCCGACTACCGGATCGAGTCCGGCCGTCGCCCCGTCTCCGTCGCCGGGTTCGTCGACGGGGTCGACCGGATCGACGGTCATCGAGGGTTGCGATTCAGATCCGTCGCGGCCCCAGACGATAGACCAGATCTCCGTCGCGGCGAGCAGCCCGAACGGGAACAGGACCAGCGCGACGAACCCCACTCGCGTCCCCGCGAACTGGATCACGTACCCGACGTACGGGATCGTCAGCGTCACGGCGCCGACGAGGCTCCCGGCGGGGACGAGCCCCGGATCCGGCCCCTCGTTGGCGTCGCCCATCGTCTCGAACGCGAGCGTGCCGGCCTCGTCGACCACGTCGATCACGCGGTGCGTCACCGGCACGTCGCTCGTGCCGCGGACGAACGTGATCACGTCGCCCTCGGCGATCGCAGTCGGGTCGCGCTCGGCGACGATCACCACGTCGCCCGGCGCGATGGCGGGCGTCATGCTCGCCGTG
This sequence comes from Halorubrum sp. CGM4_25_10-8A, assembly GCF_005435025.1. Taxonomy (NCBI): domain Archaea; kingdom Methanobacteriati; phylum Methanobacteriota; class Halobacteria; order Halobacteriales; family Haloferacaceae; genus Halorubrum; species Halorubrum sp. CGM4_25_10-8A. Next base: position 24,769 of record NZ_SGTX01000002.1, read on the forward strand.
AGCACGACGAAGCTCTCGTCCGCGCCGACGACCTCCGGCGCCGCGTACACCGCGAACGGTGCGACGAGGGCGATCAGCAGGACGATCCCGAGTACGTTCGCCGCGCGCTTCGTCCGTGGTGATGTGAGTAGTTTGGTCATCAGTTCTCCTCCGTGCCGCACAGCGGCTCACCGCCCGTGGTCGCGGCCGCGGCGATCTCGTACAGCCCGCCGTAGACGTCGCCGACCCGGAGCGGAACCGAACAGCTCGTGTGGATGTTGACGCCCGCGTGGCCGCCGCCGTTGCCGCCATTTCCGTTTCCTCTGCTGCCGCCGCCGTTTCCACCAGTACCGTCGGCGTCGGTCTCGGGGTCGGTGCCCGTCCCGCCGTCGTCGAGGTAGATGTTGGGGCCGATCCAGCCCGGGTCGCCGTTGGTCGGCGCGGCGGTCCCGTCGACCACGAAAGTCCCGTCCGGAGTCACCTCGCCGTCGAACACGGTCGTCCCGGCGGTGCCTCGACCGCCCGCGCCGCCGCCGGTGGCGACGACGACCACGGTCGCCGGGTCGTCGCCGAGGTACCGGAGCGTGAGCGAGCCGACCGCGACGCCGTTCTCGTCCTCGCAGGGGACGCACGCGGACGCGCACTCGGTCTCTACGAAGGGGTTCGACCTCGCCGCGTCCGCCTCGGCGACGTGGCGGCACTGCTCCGCGTACACCCGGAACGTCAGGTCGGTCGCCGCGCCGCCCACGTCGGGCGAGTCCGCCGGGAGGTACGGGAACACCTCGACGGCGACCGGGTCGTCGTCGGGCCCGAGACACCGGGCGTCGATCCGCACCCCGGTCGCGAGGTCGCGCTCGACCTCGGCGAGGGGGCGGTACCCGCCGGTCACGGATTCGCCGTCGACGACGACCTCGACCTCTAGGGCGTTCCCGAGGCGATCGCCGTCCGGACAGGGGGTCGCGAGCCACACCCGTACCGGGTTCGCCGACGCCCCCACGTCAAACGTCTCGGGCCCGGGACGCTCGTCGAACGTCGTCCGATCGACCGTCAGCGGGCCGAGCGAGACGGTCCCGTCGGTGGGCACCCCATCGACCGTCAGTCCGACCTCGCCGGCGCCGAAGACATTGCCCGGGAACGTCTCCCGATCGGCGAGGTACGCGCCCGTGCCCATGCCGCTCGCCATGCCGACCGCGCCGACGCCGCCGATCCCGGCGAGCAGCCGTCGTCGGCTCAGCCCGCTCGGGCGCCGCCCGCCGTCGTCGGGGCTCATGCGTCGCCTCCGGCGCCGCCGCCGCCCCCGGCCGCTACGTTCCCGTCGAAGGGGTTCCCCTCGGCGCCGCACTCGTCGGCGGCGAACTCCACGAGGAAGTCGACCGCGCCGCCCTGTCCGGCGTTGCCGCCCTCGCCGTCGAACTCCCACGCGAAGGTCAGGCAGCGCTGTTCGCCCGGGGCGAGGCAGCCGTCGCCGAGGAGCCCGGGGCGCAGTTCGATCCCGTCCGCGAGCGCGGAGCCGTCGATGTCCGCGAACGTCTCGTCGGCGATCAGCTCCCCGGCGCTCGCGAACTCGCCTTCGGCGCCGCCGCAGCTACCGATGCCGAATATCCCGGTGTCTTGCCGGACCGTGAGCGTGACGCGCTCCGCGAGCGCGGCGCTCGCGGCGTCGGCGCCGTCGAGGTGCGGGTCGATCCGCAGCCACACGCGGGCGGTGTCCTCCGGATCTTCGAGCCGGAGCCCGACGCTCGCGGTGCCGTAATCGTGCGGCAGCGCGTTGCCCACGTCGACGAGCCGGACGCCGACCGCTCCGACGTCGTCGACCGCGCCGACCGCGCTCGAATCAACGAGCGTCCCGTTCTCCGTGCGCCGCCACCCGACGAGCAGATTGAACGGCGTGTCCGTCTGAGCGTACGTGTAGTTCGTGTACTCGTCCCAGTTGTCCGTTCCCGTCGGTCGTCCGGAGGCGGCCCCGAGGGCCGCGAAGCCGACGGCTCCGGCGCCCGCGAGTGCCTCCCGCCGCGTGAGTCCCGATTCTTTCTGTGTCATTGTGTGTCGTCGCGGCTCCGAACGGCCGTATCGTCGATACCCTTCCTACTCTCACGACGCTCGTATGTATGCGCGCCCTACCCGCCCGGACCGGTGACCGTACCGGGCGGTACGGACGCCGTACCCGCCCGCGGTCGGCCGATCGGCAACAGACCTCCGTTCTCGCCCGCCGACGCCGCGACGCGGTCCGAGACGCGCTCTCAGGCCGACTGAACCCCCGCGCCGTCGTTGTGGCGCGCCTGCTCGGTGTAGAAGCCGAGGTCGAAGCCGAGCGCGTCGCCCTGAACCTCGTTGCCCACGCCGATCGGCAGCTCCCATTCGAGCGCGACGCAGTGTATCACGCCGTCGCCCGCGAACGGGTCGCGGTTCCCGTCGTCGGCCGGGTCGGCCAGCTCGCCGTACGGCGTCGCGCGGTTCCCATCGAGCGGGATTCCGTCGCCGCTCTCGAGCTCGTCGAGCACGTCCGCGAGCGAGCCCTCGATGATGATCTTCTCCTGTCCAGTCTGTGCCGCGAGGTTCCCGAACACCGAGGGAATGACGAGCGGGTCGTCGACGTCGTTGAAGAATGACGGATCGCCGCCCGGCCCCCCCGCGGGGCCGGCCATCGACGACAGCACCGCGTCGTTCGCGCTGCCGACGGAGATGGTGTACACGTTCGTCGCGGGGTTCGGCGACGCCGCGCGGGCGTCGTCGGCCGCGTCCACGGGGTCGGCGAACTGGGTGCTGCCGGTCCCGTTGAACGACTCCCCGTCGGAGAGGACGATGTTCCGGAACTCGACGCCGCCGCGGCCGTTCGCGTCGAGTTCGGCCTGCGCGTCGTTGACGCCCTCGCCGATGTACGTCCCCGTCGCGATGCCGCTCGCGTTCGAGAACGGGTCCGCGTCGCTGTCGTCGATGTCGGGGTCGTTGTTCGTCCCGCTGACGACGTTCGCGAGCTTCTTCCGGAGCCCGTCGAGCGCGTCGTCGACATCGTCGAGGTCGGCCGTCAGCGGCTGGAGGAGCCCGGTCCTAGGCTCGGTGTCGCCGCTCCCCTCGCCGTCGAAGTACGTGACGCCGACCTGGACGTCCGACCCCTGCGACTCGAGGTAGTCGACGAACTGGCGGGTGCCGAGCTCGACGAGGTCGATCTTCGTGGTCTCGTCGTAGGTGGTCCCGCCCACCGTGATGTTGTCCTCGCTCACCACGCCGTCGAACTGATCGTACAGCATCGACCCCGAGAAGTCCAGCGTGAGCATGATGTCGGCCGGCTCCGCGCCGTCGTACACGTTGTCGCAGTCCTCGTCGTACCAGAGCTTCGCCTCAATGGCGTCGCCGAGGTCGCCGAGGTTATCCGGGTCGACGGTCAGTTCCGGTTCGGTTTCGGTGCCGCCGTCGTCGTCGACGTTGGCCGCCTGCATCCAGATGTAGCCGGGGTTGTCACAGAGGTGGAGCGAGAAGGTGATCTCGCCGGAGTCGCCGGGCTTCACGTCGGTGAGCCGGACCAGCGTCTCCATCACCTCGCCCGTGACGGGGTCCGTGCCGAAGTCCGCCTCCGACAGCGGCGGGATGGTCTCGCAGTCCAGGATCGGGAGGTTCGCGCCGTTGCTGTCCTCGTCGTCCTCGTCCGGGAAGTCGCTGTACGTGAACACCTCGCCGTCGATCTCGATCGACTGCTCGCCGTCGCCGTCGTGGTCCGGGTGCGCGCTGACGAACTGGTTGCCCTCGCCGAAGTCGTAGGTCTGTTGCCAGTCGACGAGCAGGTCCAGCTGGCCCGCGGTGAGGGTGTTCCCGTCGAACGACTCGGTGTCGTTGAAGTACGCCGTGGTACCGAGACCCGCGCCAGCCGAGGCCACGCCGACCGCGCCGAGGCCGGCCAGCACGGTCCGCCGCGACAGTCCGATGGAGTCGATGTTGTCGTTGTCTGCCATGATTGTGAATCCCCGAAGGGAGTCCCACCGACGGAGTCGAACCGTCGTCCCGGCCGCCCGCGCGGGTCCGGGGTGGGAGGCGATCACGCCGCTTCGAGCGACGTCGTCAGCACGTCAGTCGCTGAACTCGATCGCGTTCGCGCTGTTGTAGAAGTCCGGGCCCAACGAGGGGTCGACGTTGACCTCCGCGATGGGTCCCTCGCCGCCGGTGCTGCCGTACCCGAGCAGCCGGAACGTCGAGTTGATGTCGCTGTTCGGGATTCCGAACACGATCGTGTTCCCGACCTTCACTGCCGAGAAGCCGGCCGGAAGCGGTTCGGCGGCGCCGTAGCTCCCGCCGTTGTTCGGCTGGTAGCCGAACGGCGCGTCCGGGAACCCGGCGTTGGGCTGCCAGATGAGCTGCCAGTCGTGGGTGCCGTCATCGTCCGCGTCGACCGCGACCGGGAGATTCGTGCTGGAGTAGTCCGCGGTGTCGAGGAAGTCGACCCCGTCGCCGTCGTCGGCGAACGCGAAGCTCAGAACAGTCTGGTTCTGGCCGAACGAGACGCTGGTGTAGACGTTGCCCTCGGTGGGGTTGCCGAGCGTCTGGCCCTTCCAGTCGTTGTCGTACGCCGTGACGACGGTCTCGTCGACGCAGGGGTTGTGCGCCCCGTCGTTGTGGCGAGCCTGAACCGCGTAGAACTCGAAGTCGAACATGACCGAGTCCGTCTGGATCTCGTTTTCGACGCTCGTCGGCACCTCCCAAGTGAAGCAGACGCACTGCTCGTCGACGTTCGGTTCGCCGTCGGTGAACGCCTCCGTGACGCCATCGAAGGTTGGACGATCCGCGAGGGGCGCGTTCGCATCGCCGTCGCTGGACAGCGGGACGCCGGCCCGGAGCGCGAGCATCACGTCCCGCAGCGAGCCGGAGACGATTTCGTCGCCGATGTCGTTGCCGCCGTCGCCGTCGTCGGTACAGTACGAGACGGTTACCTGCATCGCGTCCGCGAGTTCGCCCGTGCCGTCTCCGGGGTCGCCGCCGGTGTCGTCGTCGTCCATCTCGGGCTCGGACTGCCCGTTCTCCGCGTTCGCGGTCAGCTCGCCGCACATCCACATGTACGCGGGGTTGTCGACGATCGAGAAGCAGAACTCGCCCTCGCCGGAGTCGCCGGGTTTCAGGTCGGAGACCCGGATGCTGAGGGGGTCGCCCGTCGAGCCTTGGCCCTCGATCCCGACCACGTTCCCGTCGACGTACGTTCCCGGCTCCGTGGAGTACTGCGCGTAGTTGCCCTGGTCCTCAGAGTAGTCGACGTGGACGAACAGGTCGAGCGAACCGGCCGTCAGCTCGTTGTTCGCGAACGTCTCCGTGTCGTTGAAGTACGCCGTGGTGCCGAGGCCCGCGCCCGCGGAGGCCACGCCGACCGCACCGAGTCCGACCAGCATCTTGCGCCGCGATAGTCCGATCTTGTCGTCGTTCATTGTGTATCATCCCCGAAGGGAACTCCCGGCGGCGGTCGCGAACCGCCGCGTCGGCCGCCCGAAGGCGCCGAGCCGGGAACCGGACGTGTCTCGTCGTCCGGGGCCGCGTCGCTCCGAGGAGCTAGTTCTGACCGCTCATGTTGCCGGTGACGTTGGGGGCGGGACCGGGGCTGGTGCTGTTCACGTCGGTCCCGTTGAACGCCACCTGCGGGTCGTCGTTGTGCCGCGACTGCTCGGCGTAGACGGCGAGATCGAAGCTCACGGAGTCGGTCTGGATCTCGTTGCCGACATCCGCCGGGAGCGTCCACTCGAAGCCGATGCACTGGGTGGTCGCGCCGGGGTACGGCTGCCGACCCTCCTCCTGCCGGTTGCCGTCGAGCGCCTCGCCGTCGGCCAGCTCCGCGAAGACCTCGCTCATCGTGCCGGAGAGGATCTTCTGTTCGCCCGCTAAGACGATCTGCGCGATCTCGGCGTAGACCGTGTCGAGGTCGGCCGGGTCGGGCGCGAGGAACGCGTCGCCGGGCGACGACGAGATGTCCTGGACGAGGCTGGCGTCGACGTTGTTGCCGAGCCCGATCCCGAAGATACGCGTGCCGGCGTTCTTGGCCGCGGTGGCGGCCGTCCGAGCGTCGCCGACGTTCTCGAAGCCGTCGGTCAAGACGATCATGACCTTCGAGGCGCCGGGCGTCGCGTTCGTGCCGCTCGTGAGCTCGGTCTGTGCGACGTTGATCCCGCCCGCGACGTTCGTGCTGCCGGACGCGGTGTAGTTGTTGATTGCGTTGATGACGTCTTGGTAGGTGGTCGTCAGCTTCTGGTCCAGCGACGCGCCGCTCGCGAACGAGATCGCGGCGGCCTCGTCCGGCGACGAGAGGTTACCGACGAAGCTCGTTGCGGCCGCCTGTAGCGCCGAAAGGTTCGCGCCGCTCATCGAGCCGGAGGTGTCGCTGACCAAGGCGACCTCAAGCTCCTGCCGCTCGCCCGTGCCCGTGGGCTCGTACACGTTGTCGCAGTCCTCGTCGTACCAGACGCAGACCTCGATGGCGTCGGCGAGGTCGCCCTGGTCGGGCGTGTCGTCCGCGTCCGCCTCGGGCTCGGACTGCCCGTTCTCCGCCTGGGTTAGCTCGCCCGCGAGGTAGACGTACGCGGGGTTGTCACAGATGTGGAGGCTGATCGTCACCTCGCCGGAGTCGCCGGGCTTCACGTCGTCGAGCGTGAACACCGGGATCCCGTCGCCGTTGACGAGGAACTCGTCCATCGCCGGTGAACAGAAGTCGATCTCGCCGGTCACGTAGTCCTCCCAACTCTGCCCCTCTCCGGGCGCGGGCGTCTGGTCGAGCAGGTAGCGCCCGTCGCCGAGGTCCTCGACGTCAGGGTACCCCATCGCCTCGATGTCGTCTAGGCGCCCGGGGCCGCCGAGGTACGTCGACTTGTAGTCCAGCTTCAGGTCCAGCTCGCCCGCGGTGAGGGTGTTCCCGTCGAACGACTCGGTGTCGTTGAAGTACGCCGTGGTACCGAGTCCCGCGCCCGCGGACGCGACGCCGACCGCGCCGAGGCCCGCGAGCACCTTGCGCCGCGAGAGTCCGATTTTGTCGTTTGTGTCTTTGCTCATGGTGTCTCCTCCGACTCGCCCCCCGTCCGCGCTGGGCTGACCGAATCGGTTACTTTCCCCTCCGAGGGACACCCACCTAGTTACGCGCTCCCACGTCACCGTCGAACGACCGATTCCAGCCGGTAGAAGCTTTCACGCCACCGGTCAAATGTCGCGTTCGACGGGCGGTCCGGCGCCCCTACCGTGGCGGATCGCGACCGCATGCGATTCATACCCACACCCCAGATCGCCGCACGGACACCGTACTCGGCGGGTCGAACCCGGCAGGCGACCCGTACCTCCCGCACCCGATCGGCGGTCCCCCCGGGTAGCCAGCCCATACATATACCCCCGTCAGACGCAGGAAGTAGCAGAACTCGGGCGCCGCCGGGCGCGGCCGCCCGGCCCCCATCTCCATGAAACTCCGAAACGACGTGCTTCCGGCCGAACAGGTGTACGCCATCCTCGCGAACGAGCGCCGACGGCGCGCGATCGAACAGCTCAGCTCCGTCGGCGGGACGGTCTCGGTCAACGAGCTGTCGACGCTCGTCGCGCGCCGCGAGACGGGGGAGACCCCGCCCCCGAAGCGCTGTCGCGAGAGCGTGTACACGTCGCTGGTCCAGACGCACCTCCCGAAGCTGGCCGAGGCGGGCGTGATAACGTACGACCGCGAGTCGCAGACGCTCGAACTCTCTCGACGCGCACGCGACGTGCGCCTGTACACGGAGATTCTCGCGCCCGGCGGCGCGACGTGGTCGGAGCTGTACCGCGCGCTGGCGGTGGGATCGCTGCTCGTCGTGCTCGCCGCGCTCCTCGACGTCCCGCTCGTGTCGGCGGTCGACCCCATGCTGTGGACCAGCCTCGCGCTCGGCGCCTTCGCCGCCGCCAGCGCCGCCCAGCTGTGGGTCAACCGCTTCTCGGTATTGCGACAGCTACGGCTACGCTGAGGCCTCTCCGACGCGACTTCCCGGAAACCCACTCCCCGAAAACTGACCGTCCATTCCTCTCGACTCGTCCGACCTCCCTCGGCTTCCTACTCGCTCGCGGCCGCGAGCGACGCCGGCAGTCGCAGTTCGAACAGCCGCGCGTCACAGCCCGCACAGCGACCGGCGACCACGTCGTAGCTGGAACAGCAGGACTCGACGACGCGCTCTTCGAGCGCCACGTCCCCGGCGCACGACGGACACTCCGCGACGAACAGCCGGAGGGCGCCGAGGACCGCGCTCCGCTCGGCGAGCGGGCGATCCGCCCAGTCGCCGTCGAGCCCCGTCAGCACGCGGTCGGCCGCGGCGTCGGCCCGGAACGCCGGCCGCGACTCCCAGTGACCGATCCGCTCCTCGCCGGCGTACGCGAACCCCGCGCCGCCCCGCCAGTCGATTGAGAGTTCGTGCCGGTCGAGTCCGGTGAGCGCCGCGAGCGCCGCGAGGTCGTCGCGGTCGGTCCGTCTCCCCTCGTCGGGCGTCGCTCCCGCCCCGTCCTCGGCCGCCGCCCGCCACGACGCGGCGAAGTCGGGGGCGAACGCGAAGTCGTCGCCCGCGGGCGTCTCGACGAGGACGCCCGCGTCGAGGAGGTACGTTTCGGGGTCTACCTCACCGACGCCCAGCCCGCGGGGCTCGGCGTTGCCGGGCGCCTTGCCGAACAGCGCGAGCGCCCGCTCCGGGAGGTAGCGCTTCGTGAGTTCCGGCGTCCCGGGAACGAGGTACCCGCGGAGCCAGATGGCTCCGAGCGCGCCGCCGAACCCGACCGCCCCGAGTAGCGGCGCGCCCACCGCGGCCACCGCTCCCGCCCCGGCCGCCGCGATGCCGACGTTGACGGCCGTACAGGGGAGACACCGGTTCGCACCGGTGTACTCCGGCTGCCGGAGGCGACCGACGACCGAGTCTCGTGACACGTTCATGCTGGTCCGAACGCGACGCACCGACCTATGTATGCGCCGCCTACCGCGTCCGACGCGGGCTCTCCGGCCCACAACATCGTTACAGCGCCCGGACAAATCCACTTGTATCGATGTGATGAACTGTGTCGGAGACGTCAAGAACGCCCGAAGTACGGCGAGTGTGTACGCTTCTGTTCGGGCGAATCTTCCGGGGACCGGCTCTAGTGGGTACAATGCGAAGTGATATATCCTCCCATGATAACCGTACTCTCATTCGGCATGTATGAGCTATGACACCACAACTCGCCAAACAAGCGGCGTCGTCGGACACCGACGGTGAGGGCCCCTCGCGCGACGAGGTGTTCACCGCGCTGAGCAATCGGCGGCGTCGCAACGTGATCAAGTACCTGAAGACCAACGGCACCGAGGCGCGCGTCAGGGATATCGCCGAGCAGCTGGCCGCGTGGGAGAACGACGTCGAGATTCCGGCGGTGACGTACAAGCAGCGCAAGCGCGTGTACACCGCGCTCCACCAGTCGCACCTGCCGAAGCTGGCGGCGAGCGGGTTCATCGACTACGAGTCGGACCGGGGGCTGGTGTCGCTCACCGAGGAGAGCCGACAGCTGGAGGTGTACCTGGAGATCGTCTCGGAGAACGAGATCCTCTGGGCCGAGTACTACGCGGGGCTCGCGGTCGTGTGCGGACTGCTGGCGACGGCGGGGTGGACCGGGACCGCCCCGTTCGGCGCGGTCTCCGGGTACGCGTACGCGGCGCTCTTCACGCTCGTGTTCGGGGCGTCCGGGATCGCTCACCGGGCGTCGACGAAGCGGAACCGGCTGGGATGACGGCGCGCCGGCGCGCGGCGGGGCTCGGGCCGACCGGACGGACACCCGCAGGGTTTTAGCCGCGCACGGCGGGAGTAGAGACATATGGCAACGGGGATCGTCGGGGAGTTCCTCGATCTCAAGGCGGAGACGGACGCGGACGTCCTCGCGATGCAGTGCGGCGACTTCTACGAGTTCTTTGCGGACGACGCGGAGTTGGTCGCCGACGAGCTCGATCTGTCGATCTCGCAGAAGTCCTCCCACGGCTCGTCGTACCCGATGGCGGGCGTGCCCCTCTCGGAGCTGACGCCGTACGTGAACGCCTTGGTCGAGCGCGGCTACCGGGTCGCGGTCGCGGACCAGTACGAGACCGAGGGCGGCGACCACGCCCGCGAGATCGTCCGCGTCGTCACGCCGGGCACGGTGTTGGAGACGAGCGACGACGACGCGCGCTACCTCGCGGCGGTCGTCCGCGAGGAGGACGGGCGCGGCGCGGCGGACGGACCCGCCGACGACGGGCCGTACGGCCTCGCGTTCGCCGACGTGACCACGGGGCGGTTCCTCGCCACGACCGTCGACGACGGGGGCGACCTGCGCGCCGAGCTCTACCGGTTCGGCCCGGCCGAGGTGCTGCCCGGGCCGCGGGTCCGCAACGACGACGGCCTCCTCGGCGCGGTCCGCGAGGACCTCTCGGGGCGCGTCACCGCCTTCGACGCGGAGGCGTTCGCGACCGGGCGCGCAGAGCACGCGGTACGGGAGCAGTTCGGCCGCGAGACGACCGACAGCGTCGGGCTCGACTCGACGCTCGCCGTCCGCGCCGCGGGCGCGGTCCTCTCGTACGTCGAGGAGACGGGGGCGGGCGTGTTGGCCTCGATGACCCGCCTGACGGCGTACGGCGCGGACGACCGCGCCGACGTGGACGCGACCACGCAGCGCAACCTCGAGATCACGGAGACGATGCGGGGCGACGCCGACGGCTCGCTGTTCGACACGGTGGACCACACACTCACGGCCGCCGGCGGGCGGCTACTCCGCGAGTGGCTCACCCGGCCGCGACGTGACCGCGAGACGCTCGACGACCGGCTCGACGCGGTCGAGGCGCTGGCGTCCGCGGCGCTCGCGCGCGACCGGCTCCGCGAGGTGCTCGGCGACGCGTACGACCTCGAACGGCTCGCGGCGCGCACGACGAGCGGGAGCGCGGGCGCGCGCGAACTGCTCTCGATCCGCGACACGCTCGCGCTGCTGCCCGCCCTCGCGGACGCGCTCGACGACACCGCCCTCGCCGACTCGCCCGCGGCCGCCGTGCTCGGTAGGGTCGACCGCGACCGCGCGGCCGCGCTCCGGGAAGAGCTCGCCGACGCCCTCGCCGAGGATCCGCCCAAGGCGAAGACGAGCGGCGGACTCCTGAAGCGCGGCTACGACGACGAGCTCGACGACCTGATCGACCGCCACGAGGGCGTGAACTCGTGGCTCGACGGGCTCGCGGAGCGCGAGAAGCGAGAGCACGGGCTCAGCCACGTCACCGTCGACCGCAACAAGACGGACGGCTACTACATTCAGGTCGGCAAGTCGGTCGCCGATCAGGTGCCCGAGCACTACCGCGAGATCAAGACGCTGAAGAACTCGAAGCGGTTCGTCACCGACGAGCTCGCGGAGAAGGAACGGGCGGTCCTCCGCCTCGAGGAGGCCCGCGGCGAGCTGGAGTACGAGCTGTTCGAGGAACTGCGCGAGCGCGTCGCCGAGCGCGCGGAACTGCTTCAGGACGCCGGGCGCGCGATCGCCGAACTCGACGCGCTCGCCTCGCTCGCGACCCACGCCGCGCGTCGCGACTGGACGCGCCCGGAGCTGACGACGGAGCGCCGGCTCGACGTGGAGGCCGGCCGCCACCCCGTCGTCGAGGGGACGACCGACTTCGTCCCGAACGACCTGCGGCTCGACGCCGACCGCGGCTTCCTCATCGTCACCGGCCCGAACATGAGCGGCAAGTCGACGTACATGCGGCAGGCCGCGCTGATCCAGCTGCTCGCGCAGGCGGGCTCGTTCGTCCCCGCGCGAGCCGCCGAGGTGGGGCTCGTCGACGGCATCTACACGCGCGTCGGCGCGCTCGACGAGCTGGCGCAGGGTCGATCGACGTTCATGGTGGAGATGCAGGAGCTGTCGAACATCCTCCACTCGGCCACCGAGGACTCGCTGGTCATCCTCGACGAGGTCGGCCGCGGCACCGCCACCTACGACGGCATCTCCATCGCGTGGGCCGCGACCGAGTACCTCCACAACGAGGTCCGCGCGCGCACCCTTTTCGCCACCCACTACCACGAGCTGACGACGCTCGCCGACCACCTTCCGCGCGTCGAGAACGTCCACGTCGCCGTCGACGAGCGCGACGGCGAGGTGACGTTCCTCCGCACCGTCCGGGACGGCCCGACCAACCGCTCGTACGGCGTCCACGTCGCCGACCTCGCCGGCGTCCCGGACCCCGTCGTCTCCCGCTCGGACGAGGTCCTCGACCGGCTCCGCGAGGAGAAGGCGATCGAGGCCCGCGGCTCGCGGACCGGGAGAAACGGGAGCCGCAGGGGCGCCGGCGGCGACGGCGAAGGCGGCACCCAGCAGGTCGTGTTCGACCTCTCGTCCGGGTCGTTCTCGGACGCGTCCGACGCCGACGGGGAAACGGGGGCGGACGCCCAGCCCTCGAACGCGCGTCGGAACGGAGGCAATTCCGCGGACACGTCGGTCGAATCCGGCGGCTCCGGCGGCGCTGCGAAGACCGCAGCGACCGGAGCCGACGCCGAGGCGGCCGAGCGGCTCGACGCCGAGACCCGCGCCGTGATCGAGGAGCTGAGCGACGTCGACGTCGCGGAGACGCCCCCGGTGGAGCTGCTCTCGCGGGTCCAGGAGTGGCAGGAGCGACTCGACTGAGGCCGCGTCCGCTCGCCGGGGGTGCGTCTGACGTAAGAACTAATGTCCGACCTCGTCGTGTGGTGTGTATGGGCATCATGAGCAAGATCCTCGGCGGGGGTGGGAGCCGCTCCGTCGACGACTACGTCGAACTCGACGCGGACGACTTCGCCGACGCGCACGCGGAAACGGACACGCAGGTACACTTCGCGGAGATCGCCGACCAGAGCGACGTCATCCCGATCAAGGACGCGGTGTACGACGGCGACTTCGTCATCGCCGACATCACCCGCCACTCCACGTCGGACCGGACGATAGAACACGTCTACGACGAGCTCCGGCAGGTCGTCCAGGAGGTCGACGGCGACATCGTCCAGAAGGGCGACGACCAGATCATCGTCACCCCCACCGGCGTCAAGGTCTCGCGGCAGAAGCTATAGGCGCGCCCTCCCGACCGCTCGTCCCCGTTCTCTTCTCGTGACCCCGGCCTCGCGGCCGGCATTCGGGCGTACCGGTCGAACCGTGTCATATATGCCGTTCTCCCGCCCACGTAGAGTCGAATGGACGAGCCGGTACTGCTGACGGGCGCCGGCGGACGGGTGGGACAGGCCATCCTCCGCGGTATCGGCGACGACTACGACTGGCGGCTCCTCGACCGCGAGCCGCTCCCGGCGGCGAAGGTGCCCGACGGGGTCACCGACGCCGACCGGTACGTCGCCGACATCACCGACGAGCGCGCCGTCCGCGAGGCGATCGCCGACGTCGGCGCGGTGATCCACCTCGCCGGCGACCCGCGGAAGACGGCGCCGTGGGACTCCGTCCTCCGGAACAACATCGACGGGACGCAGGTCGTGATGCGCGCCGCCGCCGAGGCCGGCGTCGAGAAGTTCGCGTTCGCCTCCTCGAACCACGCCGTCGGCGGCTACGAGACCGACGAGCGGACGCCCGACCTGTACCGCCCCGAAGACGAGTACCGGCTCGACGGGAGCGAACTCCCGCGCCCCGGCAACCTCTACGGCGTCTCGAAGGCGGCCGGCGAGTCGCTCGGCCGCTTCTACCACGACGAGTTCGACATGAGCGTCGTCTGCGTCCGCATCGGGAACCTCACCAAGGACCACCCGCCCCGCGAGTACGAGCGGGGGCAGGCGATGTGGCTCTCGCACCGCGACTGCGCGCACCTGTTCGACCGCTGTCTCCGGGCGACGTACGGCTACGAGGTCGTGTACGGCATCTCGGACAACGACCGGCGCTACTACTCCATCGAGCGAGCCCGCGAGGCGCTGGGCTACGACCCCGCGGACAACTCGGGCGACTACACCTTCGAGGGCGAACCCAAGCCGGACCGCGACACCGAGACGAACGGCGGCCGCTACGCCGCCGGCGCGGACGCCGCCGACGCGCCCGCTGAGCCCAACTTCCCGGCTGACCCGGACGCGCCGAGCGACGACGCCTGAGCGGCCGCCGCCGGCCGCCCTCGCGCCGGACCGCGCCGCTAGAACAGGTCCTCGACGTCCCGCCGCTTCCGCTCTTCTCGCTCCACGTGGTCGCCCAGTCGCGCGGCCACCTGCGGCCGCGCGTCCGGCGTCCGCAGGTACGCGAGCAGCAGTTCGGCGAACTCGGTCCGCCCGGTCCCGCGCTCCGCGGACGCGAACTCGGCCGCGGTCGCGAGCGTCGCCGCGTCGCCCGGCTCGCCCGTCGCCGCGAGCGCCGGCACCGCGAGACCCGCCGCCCCGAGCGACAGATCGCCGAACGTCGGCGTCTCGCCGTCGACGCGGATCCGCGGCGGCGTCGCCGGCCCCGTCGCCTCTGGCGCCTCGGCGAGCCGCTCAGCCCACTCCCGGACGGGGGCCATCGCGACCCCCAGCGAGTCGGAGTCCGCCGTCAGCGCCGTGACGGCGTCCGCCGCGCGCTCGGAAGCGCCCGGCTCGTCGCCGTCGGCCGCGCGGTGCGTCGCCGTCGCGGTCGCGGTCAGCCCCCGAAGCAGTCGCTCGGCGTCCTCCGGTCGCTCTGCGTCTTCCCCGCCGCCGTCATCGATCGACGCCCCCGCCGCTTCCCAGACGTGACGCGCCGCGAGGGGGTGCCCCTCGTTGAACAGCGCGGCGCCGGCGACGACGCGATCGCGATGGACGGCGTCCCCGCGGTCGCTCCGTGCCTCCGAGTCGCGGTCGCTCACGCGTCGCGGTCGGTGGCGGCGAGTGATAAATGTCGAGTTCCGCGAGCGGCTCGGGGGAGGGTTCGTGCGTCAGCGGGAGGCGGAGGGTTCGTGCGTCAGCGGGAGGCGGAGGGTTCGTGCGTCAGCGGGAGGCGGAGGGTTCGTGCGTCAGCGGGGTCGGTCAGGTCTCTCGGATGCTCGCGTCGTCGGCCGGGAGGCGGAGCGTCCGGCCGACCGCGCTCGGATACCGTCGGTGGAGCGCCGCGCCGACGACCGCGCCGGCGAGGGCCGCCAGCGCGACCGCGGCCGCGATCGGAAACGCGAGGACCCCGACCACCACGGCCGGCAGCGCCGCCAAGGCGATCGTCGCGCCGAGCGACGGGAGGGACTCGGTCGGGTGCGGGCACGCGTACAGGTCGGGGCGAACCATGCGTCTGGAGGGGGGTCGATCTGCTGTCATCGTCGGATTGGGGTGGTGGTGCGAGGCGTGCGCCTCGCGGTCGGCGTCAGTTCGGCCGCCGGAGACCGCACCGCGCGGTCGGAGGGCGACGGATCGGTGTCGAGAGCAGTCCGGTAGAAGCGGTCGCTCGCGTCGGCAGCGAGCGGGCCGCCCCCGCGTCGGGGTCACGCGGCGACGGCACCGAGGAGAGCGGCGACCGGCCCGCGGACCCGTTTCCGGACGCTCCAGCGGGGGGCGAACGTCGGAATGGGGTCGCGGACGGTCATGGATTCGACCCGGCGGTGGGGACCGACCGGGCGTACGTTCACCGTGTGACGGAACCGGATTAATAGTTTCCCGTGTGTGGAAACCAATGTCGTGGCCGGTCTCCGCCACTCCGCTCGGCGTCGGCGGATCCACCAGTACACTAACGACGTGGGGGGTCGTACTGTCGATCGACGTGTCCAGTAGTCTACTCCCAGTGATCGCGGTGATTCTCGTCTCGGGGCTCGCGGTCCAGCTGCTCGCTCACCGGCTCCGGGTGCCGAGCGTCATCTTCTACCTCGCAATCGGCGTGGTGCTCGGACCCGAGCTGCTCGGCCTCGTCACGCTGGAGACGTTCGGTGAGGGGCTGGAGATCATCGTCGGACTCAGTGTCGCGATCATCGTCTTCGAGGGGGCGTTCGCGCTCCGGATCGACCGGATCCGCCGCGCGTCGACGGTGTCGCTCCGGCTGGTGACGATCAGCGCGGTCGTGATGTTCCTCGGCACCGCGGCGGCGGTCCGCGCGTTCACGGACGGCACGTGGGAGATCGCGCTGCTGATCGGCGCGCTGCTGGTGGCGACCGGCCCGACCGTCATCACGCCGATCCTCAACGTGGTCCGGGTGCGGGACCACGTCGCGACCGCGCTGGAGACGGAGGGGATCGTCAACGACGTGACGGCCGCGATCGTCGCGGTCGTCATCTTCGAGACGCTGCTGCTCGACGACCTCGGCGTCCCCGCGACGGTGCTCTCGTTCCTCCAGCGGTTCGGCGTCGGGGTCGCCGCGGGGCTGCTCGCCACGGGGATCATCTACCTGTTACTGGACAGCGACATCGTCCCCGAACGCGACGTACAGGCGTCGCAGTTCCTCGTGCTGTCGGCCGCGATCGGCTCGTTCGCGGCCGCCGAGGCCGTCGCCGCGGAGGCGGGCATCGCGGCGGCGGCGACGAGCGGGACCCTCCTCGGGAACCTCGGGATCGACAACCGCGAGGAGATAGAGACGTTCGCGGAGAACACCACCACGATCGTCTTATCCTTCGTCTTCATCTCGCTCGCCGCGCTGATCGACGTCGAGGCGATCGCCGGCCTCGGGGTCGGCGTGATCGCGATCGTCGCCGTCATCATGCTCGTCTTGCGACCCCTCGGTGCGTTCCTCGCGACGTTCGGCGTCGAGCGGTTCACCCGCCCGGAGCGCCTGTTCATCGCGACCGTCGGGCCGCGGGGGATCATCCCGGCGAGCGTGGCGACGCTGTTCGCCATCGAGCTGGAGCTCGCTGGCAGCATCGCCGCCGGCGAACTGCTCGTCGGCACGGTGTTCGCGGTCATCTTCGCGACGGTCCTCGTCGAGGCGGGGTTCGCGCGGCAGATCGGAGAGTTTCTCGGAGTGTCACCAATGCGCACGATAATCATCGGCGGGGGCCGGGTCGGTCAGGCGCTCGCCACGCGACTGGAGAACAGGGGCGAGTACGTCGTCGTCGTCGAGACGGACCCGGACGTCGCCGAACGGGCGCGCGCAGAGGGGTTCACCGTCTACGAGGGGGACGGCAGTGACACGGAGGCGCTTCGCGCCGCCGACATCGACGACGCGAAGCGGTTCATTACGACGACGGCCGACGACGACATCAATCTCCTCGCGTGCCAGCTCGCCATCACCAAGTTCGACGTTGCGTCCGTCTACTCACGGGTGAACGACCCGGACAACGTCGACGCCTTCGACAGCATCGGCGTCACCGGCATCGACGCCACGACGGCGACCGCGGCGGCCATCGACGACGAGATAGAACGCCCCGCGCTCACCCACTGGATGAACGAGCTCGGCGACAGCCACGACGTTCAGGAGGTTGAGGTGACCTCTCGCGAATTGGCGGGGAAGAGCATCCGCGACCTCAACGCGCGGATCCCGGACGACACCTTCGTCGCCGTGATCAGCCGCGACGGCGAGAACCGCGTTCCCTCGGCCGACAGCGTCCTCGAAATGGGCGACAGCGTGACGTTCATCGGCGCCACCGACGGGGTCCGCCGAGCGATGGAGCGGTTCCACCCGCACGATTAACAGCTCGGTCAGATCGCCCGTGGAGTGAGGGTGACCGGCTCTGAGCCCCAGTCGCGGGGGCGACATACTCTCCACTGCGCCCGTCGTTTGGTGTGGCCGAAACGTCTCGACGGAGTCCGACGCGAGTGAAACAAGCGTCGGGCACGTCGGGACCGAACGCAGTCGCTGCCGAACGAAGTGAGGCAGCCGCAAAGTGAGCGTCCTGACGGAGATTTGAACTCGGAAAGACGTTCGGCCTCGCTTCGCTCGGCCGCTCCGACTTTCCTGCTCAAATCTTCGCGGAGTTTTCGGACACACGCACGGCTCGCTACGCTCGCCGTTTGGTTTGTCCGAAAACGTCCTGACGGAGATTTGAACTCCGGTCCCTGGCTCCGCAAGCCAAGAGGATAGTCCACTACCCTACCAGGACTCATCTCTACGTATCGCGGTGGAACTTAAGACGGTTACGGTCCGGCGGCCGCGTGCCTGCGGTCCGCATACTCCCCGTGCCGGATGAACACCTTTTGTATCGACGGGACCCATGAACGCCCATGAGACGCTTTCGAGCCGCGACCGCGACCCGCTCCGGTCCCCGTGCCGACCGGGGGGTGTCCGGCGCGACCCCCGGCCAACGGCAACGCTTATGCGCGAACCCGTCGACCACGGAGGGACGAGTATGGGCGCCATAGAGGAGGTGTACGAGGACCTCGACACCGACGTCGAGTTCGAGGAGTTCGAGGCCGCCGTCGAGGACAAGGTCGAGCAGATGGGCGGGCTCGCGGACGAGGAGACCGCCGCGATGCTCATCGCACACGAGCTGCGCGACGAGGAGGCCGACACCATCGCCGACATCGAACCGGGGATGAACGAAGTGAAGTTCCTCGGCAAGGTGACAGCCATCGGCGAGATCCGGACCTTCGAGCGCGACGACGAGGACGCGGAGGAGGGTCGCGTGTGTAACGTCGATGTCGCCGACGCCTCCGGCTCCGTCCGGGTCGCACTGTGGGACGACATGGCCGCGGCGGCCGAGGAGGAGCTCGAAGTCGGGCAGGTCCTCCGCGTCATGGGCCGTCCCAAGGAGGGGTACAGCGGCCTCGAAGTGAGCGCGGACAAGGTCGAGCCGGACGAGGACGCCGAGGTCGACGTCCAAGTGCTCGACACCTACCGCGTCGAGGACCTGACGCTCGGGGCGTCCGACGTGGACCTCGTGGGGCAGGTGTTAGACACCGACTCGATCCGGACGTTCGACCGCGACGACGGCAGCGAGGGACGCGTCGCCAACCTCACGCTCGGCGACGAGACGGGGCGCGTGCGCGTCACGCTCTGGGACGGGAAGGCCGACCTCGCCGAGGAGTTCGCGGCGGGCGAGGTCGTCGAGGTCGGCGACGGCTACGTCCGCGAGCGCGACGGCGACCTGGAGCTCCACGTCGGCGACCGCGGCACGGTCGAGCGCGTCGACGAGGACGTCGAGTACGTCCCGGAGACCACCGACATCGCCGACCTCGAGATCGGCCAGACCGTCGACATCGGGGGCGGCGTCATCGAGACCGACCCGAAGCGGACGTTCGACCGCGACGACGGCAGCGAGGGACAGGTCCGCAACGTCCGGATCAAAGACGAGACCGGCGAGATCCGCGTCGCGCTGTGGGGCGATAAGGCCGACCGCGAGATCGAACTGGCCGACCGGGTCGTCTTCACCGACGTCGAGATCCAGGACGGCTGGCAGGACGACCTCGAGGCGTCCGCGAACTGGCGCTCGACCGTCTCCGTCCTCGACGAGGGGAGCGACGCGGCGGCCGGCGTCGCGGGCGGCGCGTCCGGGGCCGGAAGCACCGGGGGCGACGGAGACGGCCGCGGGTCGAACGAAACCGGTCTCGGTGCCTTCTCCGATGACGGCAAGAAGGCGGCGGCCGAGGCCGTCGCCGGTGAGGCCGGCGACGAGGAAGGGAGCGGTGCGAGCGGCGGCGCGGCGACCGCGGCGGCGGAGCGATCGGACGGCGCCGTCGAGTTCACCGGCACGGTCGTCCAGACCGGGGACCCGGTCGTGCTCGACGACGGACAGCAGACGAAATCGGTCGACACCGACGCGAGCCTCCGGCTCGGCGAGGAGATAACCGTCCGCGGCCCGGAGCGCGACGGGACCATCGACGCCGACGACGTCTTCTGACGCGCCCGACCGCCGCGGCGGCCCGTCCGGATCCGGCGGCAAAGCGGGTAACGGAAAGCGTTATACGACACACGGACGCGACTGTGTGTATGAGTGTCGAGTTACCGTTCGCGCCGGTCGACGGGATCATCCGGCGGAACGCGGGGGAACTCCGCGTCAGCGCGGACGCCGCCGAGGAGCTCGCGCGACGGATCCAATCGCACGGCGCCGAGCTCGCCGTCGACGCGGCCGAGCAGGCGACCGCGGACGGCCGGAAGACGCTGATGGCCGCGGACTTCGGCGTCGAGCAGGTCGTCGGCCGGGAGGATCTCACGCTCCCGGTCGCGCCCATCGACCGGATCGCTCGACTCCGGATCGACGACCGCTATCGGGTCGGCGTCGACGCGCGCGTCGCGCTGGCCGACATTTTGGAAGACTACGCCGACAACGTCGCGAGCGCGGCCGCGACGCTGGCCCGGCACGCGGACCGACGGACCGTACAGGCCGAGGACATCGAGACGTACTTCGCGTTGTTCGAGTAGATGCAGTTTGGCTACAGCGAGCGGTGTCTCGACCACGACACCGGCGAGCGACACCCGGAGAACCCGGACCGACTCCGCGCGATCCGCCGCGGTCTCGCGAAGCGGCACGGCGTCGAGTACGTCGAGGCCGATCCCGCGGCGAAGGCGGCCGTCTCGGCCGTTCACGACCCCGATTACGTCGACGAACTGGAGTCGTTCGTCGCGGACGGCGGCGGCAGCTGGGACCCCGACACCGTTGCCAGCGACGGGACGTGGGACGCGGCGCTCACTTCGGCCGGGCTCGCCCAGTGGGCCGCCCGCGCGGCGCTCGACGGCTCGACCGGGCGGCAGACCCCGTTCGCGATCGGCCGCCCGCCGGGCCACCACGCCGTCACCGACGACGCGATGGGGTTCTGCTTCTTCAACAACGCCGCCGTCGCGGCCCAGACCGCCCTTGACGAGGACCTCGCTGACCGCGTCGCGATCTTCGACTGGGACGTGCACCACGGGAACGGCACGCAGGACATCTTCTACGACCGCGGCGACGTCCTCTACGCGTCGATCCACGAGGACGGCCTCTACCCGGACACGGGGGACCTCGACGAGACCGGCGAGGGAGACGGCGACGGGACGACCGTGAACCTCCCGCTGGCGGCCGGTGCCGGCGACGCCGACTACCTCTACGCCGTCGACGAGGGGATCGGGCCTGCGATCGATCGGTTCGACCCCGACCTGCTGATCGTCTCGGCGGGGTTCGACGCGCACCGCCACGACCCCATCTCGCGGATGCGCGTCTCCTCGGAGGGGTACGCGCTGTTGACCGACCGGATCCGGACGCTCGCCGATGACGCCGGCGCCGCCCACGCGTACGTGCTGGAGGGCGGATACGGCCTCGACACGCTCGCCGAGGGGGTCTCGATGGTCCACGAGACGTACGACGGGCGCCCCCCGGTCGACACCGACGAGGACCCGGACGCGAAGACCGAGTCCCTCGTCGACGACCTGCGGGCGGAACTGGACCTGTAGCCCGGAAGGTGGGTCGACGCCGGACTCGCTCGTCGCTATCGCTCCTCGCTCGTAGTCGGCGTCGACAGAAACGCCCGGAGCGGGATTTGAACCCCGGTCGTTCCGCTCGCTACGCTCGCTTCACTCCCTGACTCAAATCCCTTCGACGGTTTCTGCTGTCGCGGTACTCGCTCGTCGCTACCGCTCCTCGCTCGCAATTGCGACAGCAGAAACGCCCGGAGCGGGATTTGAACCCGCGTCACGACCGTGACAGGGTCGTATGATGGGCCACTACACCATCCGGGCAACCAAGCGACAGCGCCCCGAAACCGGGGACGCCCGGAGCGGGATTTGAACCCGCGTCACGACCGTGACAGGGTCGTATGATGGGCCACTACACCATCCGGGCTTGTCGTACCAGTTCGTATCCCTGTCTGGCAAATAAGGCTTGTCATCGCCGACGAGGATGGGGTCCGGTGACAGGGGGGTTGCCTCCGATATCCTTTTGTGTCAACCTCGCGTGTGTGGGAGTGTCGAACGCCCCGCGACCCGTGAGCCGCGCGCGGCGGCGCTTGGTAAGTCTTATGACGCTGGCGCATATACCTACCTGTAGTATCTCGTGATAGCTTCTCCCCACCACCAGCACCCATGGTAGACGTAAGCCAACACGAACTCGTCCCGGACCACGTCCTCCTCGACGACCCCGAGGAGGTCGAAGAGGTCCTGGCGGAGTACGACGTGAAGAAAACGAACTTACCGAAGATCAAACGCACGGATCCCGCGCTCCCCGACGAGGCCGAGGTCGGGGACGTGGTGAAGATCGTCCGCGACTCCCGCACGACCGACGAGGCGGTCGTGTATCGACTGGTCGTCTCATGAACAGGCAAGACCGACGCGTGGTTTCACGCGAATACTTCTCCGACGAACGGCTCGCCGAACACCACTTCCGCTCGTTCAACAACTTCCTGGACCGCGGCATGCAGGAAGTCGTCGACGAGAAGGAGACGATCGAGACGGACATCGGCGACAAGGAGGGCCAGGAGCCCGTCTACGTCGAGCTCGGCGACGTGCGGATGGTCACCCCGCGCGTCCGCGAGGCCGACGGCTCCGAGGAGCTGCTCTATCCCCAGGAGGCGCGCCTCCGCAACATCACCTACTCGGCGCCCGTGTTCATGGAGATGTCCATCGTCCGCGGCGGCGAGGACGAACCGGAGCAGGTCGTCGACACGACCGAGACGAAGGTCGGTCGGATGCCGATCATGGTCGGCTCGGACAAGTGTAACATGGCGGGCTTCTCCGACGAGGAGCTCATCGACATCGGCGAGGACCCCGTCGACCCCGGCGGCTACTTCATCGTCAACGGCTCCGAGCGCGTGCTGATGACCTCGGAGGACCTGGCGCCGAACAAGATCCTCGCCGAGTACGACTCGAAGTACGGCGACGAGATCCAGGTCGCGAAGACGTTCTCCCAGCGCCGGGGCTACCGCGCCTTAGTGCTCTGTGAACGCAACCGCGAGGGGCTGCTCGAAGTGTCGTTCCCCTCCGTCTCCGGCTCCATCGACTTCGTGACGCTCGTCCGCGCGCTCGGGCTCGAATCCGACGAGGAGATCGTCCACCGCGTCTCGGACGACCCCGAGATCGTGAAGTTCATGCTGGAGAACTTAGAGGAGGCCTCGGTCCAGACGACCGAGGAGGCAATTGAGACCCTCGGCGAGCGCGTCGCGAGCGGTCAGGGGAAGAACTACCAGCTCAAGCGGGCGAACTACGTCATCGACCGCTACCTCCTCCCGCACCTCCACGAGGAGGGCGTCGACGAGGAGGACGTGCGGATCAACAAGGCGTACTACCTCTGCCGGATGGCCGAGGCGTGCTTCGAGCTCGCTCTCGACCGCCGCGAGGCCGACGACAAGGACCACTACGCGAACAAGCGCCTGAAGGTCTCCGGCGACCTGATGCGCGACCTGTTCCGGACCGCTCTCAACAAGCTGGCGCGCGACGTGAAGTACCAGCTGGAGCGCGCGAACATGCGGAACCGGCAGCTCACCGTCAACACGGTGGTCCGCTCCGACGTGCTGACCGAGCGCCTCGAACACCCGATCGCGACGGGGAACTGGGTCGGCGGCCGCTCGGGCGTCTCCCAGCTCGTCGACCGGACCGACTACATGGGCGTGCTCTCGCACCTGCGGCGCCTGCGCTCGCCGCTGTCGCGGTCGCAGCCGCACTTCGAGGCGCGGGACCTCCACGCGACCCAGTGGGGTCGCATCTGTCCCTCCGAGACGCCGGAGGGGCCGAACTGCGGGCTCGTGAAGAACTTCGCGCAGGCGATGGAGCTCTCGCAGACGGTTGAGGACGAACAGGGGCTGAAACGAGAACTGGCGTCGATGGGTGTCGAGGGGATCCCCGGCATCGAGGGCGTCGAACGACAGACGGCGGACGACTGATCATGGCACAAGCAGAACGCGAAGCGAAGGTGTACGTCAACGGGAGCCTCGTCGGCACCCACGAGAACCCGGACGAGCTCGCCGAACAGATACGCGAGGCGCGCCGCCGCGGCGACGTCTCGGAGATGGTGAACGTCTCGGTGAAAGACCGGACCCGCGAGGTCATCGTCAACGCCGACGCGGGGCGGGCGCGACGCCCGCTCATCGTCGTCGAGAACGGCGAGCCGCTCCTCGGCGACGAGGAGATCGAGGCCCTCGAACGCGGCGACGTCGAGTTCGAGGACCTCGTCGAGCGCGGCTACGTCGAGTTCATCGACGCGGAGGAGGAGGAGGACATCCTCGTTGCGGTCGACGAGGAGGACGTGACCGAGGACCACACGCACCTCGAGATCGACCCGCAGCTCGTCTTCGGCATCGGCGCGGGGATGATTCCGTACCCCGAGCACAACGCGAGCCCGCGGATCACCATGGGCGCGGGGATGATGAAGCAGTCGCTCGGGCTCCCCTCGGCCAACTACCGCATCCGGCCGGACACGCGTCAGCACCTCCTGCACTACCCGCAGCTGGCGATGGTGAAGACGCAGACGTCCGACCAGATCAGCTTCGACAAGCGGCCGGCGGCGCAGAACTTCGTCGTCGCCGTGATGTCCTACGAGGGCTTCAACATCGAGGACGCGCTGGTGATGAACCAGGGCTCCGTCGACCGCGCGCTCACCCGCTCGCACTTCTTCCGGACCTACGAGGGCGAGGAGCGCCGGTACCCCGGCGGCCAGGAGGACCGCTTCGAGATTCCGGACCAGGACGTTCGCGGCGCGCGCGGCGAGGACGCGTACACCCACCTCGACGAGGACGGCCTCGTCAACCCCGAGACGAAGGTCGACGAGTCGTCCGTCCTGCTCGGGAAGACCAGCCCGCCGCGCTTCCTCGAAGAGCCGGACGACATGGGCGGGCTCTCACCGCAGAAGCGCCGCGAGACCTCCGTGACGATGCGCTCGGGCGAATCGGGCGTCGTCGACACGGTGACGCTGATGGAAGGCGAGGACGGCTCCAAGCTCTCGAAGGTGAAGGTGCGCGACCAGCGCGTTCCCGAACTGGGCGACAAGTTCGCGTCCCGACACGGACAGAAGGGCGTCGTCGGCCACCTCGCGCCCCAGGAGGACATGCCGTTCACCGAGGAGGGGGTCGTCCCGGACCTCGTGATGAATCCGCACGCGCTGCCGTCGCGGATGACGGTCGGCCACGTGCTGGAGATGCTCGGCGGGAAGGTCGGCTCGCTCCGCGGCTCGCGCGTCGACGGGACGCCGTTCCAGGGGGAAGACGAGGAGGAGCTCCGCGGTCAGCTGGAGGAGTACGGCTTCGAGTCCTCCGGCAAGGAGGTCATGTACTCCGGCGTCACCGGCGAGAAGATCGACGCCGAGATCTTCGTCGGGACGATCTTCTACCACAAGCTGTACCACATGGTGTCGAACAAGCTCCACGCCCGCTCGCGCGGGCCGGTCCAGGTGCTCACGCGCCAGCCGACCGAGGGGCGCGCCCGCGAGGGCGGGCTGCGCGTCGGGGAGATGGAGCGCGACACGATCATCGGCCACGGCGCGTCGATGGTGCTCAACGAGCGGCTGCTGGAGTCCTCTGACGCCGAGACGGTCCACGTCTCAGCGGAGACCGGGCTCGTCGCCGTCGAGGACCGCGAGCAGCGCCGCGTGTACGACCCGGTCACGGGCGACGAGGACGACATCCACGAGCTGGAGGTCAGCTACGCGTTCAAGCTGCTGCTCGACGAGATGATCGCCCTCGGCATCCGACCGAAACTCGAACTGGAGGACGCGATTTAGATGTCAATGCAAACACCGAAAGTGCTCGGCGGGATCGACTTCGGCCTCATGGACCCGGAGACGTACCGGGACATGTCCGCGACGAAGGTGATCACGGCCGACACGTACGACGACGACGGCTATCCGATCGACATGGGGCTGATGGACCCGCGACTGGGGGTCATCGACCCCGGCCTGGAGTGCCGGACCTGCGGCTCGCACTCCGGCTCCTGTAACGGCCACTTCGGCCACATCGAGCTGGCCGCGCCGGTCATCCACGTGGGCTTCACGAAGCTCATCCGGCGGCTGCTGCGCTCGACGTGCCGCGAGTGCGGTCGGCTCGCCCTGGACGACGCCCAGCGCGACGAGTTCCGCGACCGCTACGAGCGGGCGAAGGAGCTCGGCGACGACGAACACGACGTGCTGAAGGCCGCCGTCCGGCAGGCCCGCAAGGCGTCGACGTGCCCGTTCTGCGGCGAGCCGCAGGCGGACATCAAACACGAGAAGCCGACCACCTACTACGAGGTTCAGGACGTGCTCTCCGGAGACTACTCCGAGCGAATCGCGGCCGCGATGCAGCCCGATGAGGAGGAGGACGACCCGGGCACCTCGCCGCAGGAGCTCGCCGAGAAGACGGACATCGCCGTCGACCGGATCAACGAGATCATGGCCGGCGAGTTCCGCCCGCGCAAGGAGGACCGCCGCGCCATCGAGAAGGCGCTGGACGTCGACCTCACCGAGGAGGACATGAACAAGCTGATGCCCTCGGACATCCGCGACTGGTTCGAGGACATCCCGGACGAGGACCTCGAGGTCCTCGGCATCGACTCCGAGCACTCCCGCCCCGAGTGGATGATCCTGACGGTGCTCCCGGTCCCGCCGGTGACCACTCGTCCCTCGATCACGCTCGACAACGGCCAGCGCTCCGAGGACGACCTCACCCACAAGCTGGTCGACATCATCCGGATCAACCAGCGGTTCATGGAGAACCGCGAGGCCGGCGCCCCGCAGCTGATCATCGAGGACCTCTGGGAGCTGCTCCAGTACCACGTCACAACCTTCGTCGACAACGAGATCAGCGGGACACCGCCGGCGCGACACCGCTCCGGCCGTCCCCTCAAGACCCTCAGTCAGCGGCTGAAGGGGAAGGAGGGCCGCTTCCGCGGCTCGCTCTCCGGAAAGCGCGTCAACTTCTCCGCCCGGACCGTTATCTCGCCGGACCCGACCCTCTCGCTGAACGAGGTCGGCGTTCCGGACCGGGTCGCCAAGGAGATGACCCAGACGCTCAACGTCACCGAGCGCAACGTCGAGGAGGCGCGGCAGTACGTACGCAACGGGCCCGAGGCCCACCCCGGCGCGAACTACGTGCGCCGTCCCGACGGCCGCCGGCTGAAGGTGACCGAGAAGAACTGCGAGGAGCTCGCCGAGAAGGTCGAGGCCGACTGGGAGGTGAACCGCCACCTCGTGGACGGCGACATCGTGATCTTCAACCGACAGCCGTCGCTCCACCGGATGTCCATCATGGCCCACGAGGTCGTGGTGATGCCGTACAAGACGTTCCGGCTCAACACCGTCGTCTGCCCGCCGTACAACGCCGACTTCGACGGCGACGAGATGAACATGCACGCGCTCCAAAACGAGGAGGCCCGCGCCGAGGCCCGCGTCCTCATGCGCGTCCAAGAGCAGATCCTCTCGCCCCGGTTCGGCGGGAACATCATCGGCGCGATCCAGGACCACATCTCCGGCACCTACCTACTCACCCACTCGAACCCCGAGTTCACGGAGACGCAGGCGCTGGACCTGCTCCGCGCCACGCGCGTGGACGAACTGCCCGAGGCGGACGGCGTCGACGACGACGGCCGCGAGTTCTGGACCGGCCGGACGCTGTTCTCGGAGCTGCTCCCGGACGACCTCGACCTCTCCTTTACCTCCTCGGCCGGCGACAGCGTCGTCATCGAGGACGGACAGCTGATAGAGGGGACCATCGACGAGGACGCGGTCGGCGCGTTCGGCGGCGAGGTCGTCGACACGCTCACGAAGGAGTACGGCGAGACCCGCGCCCGCGTGTTCATCAACGAGATCGCGTCGCTGGCGATGCGCGCGATCATGAACTTCGGGTTCTCGATCGGGATCGACGACGAGTCGATCCCGCCGGAGGCCGAAGAGCAGGTCGACGAAGCGATCGAGAGCGCCTACGACCGCGTTCAGGAGCTCATCGCGACGTACGAGGCCGACGAGCTGGAGTCGCTGCCGGGCCGCGGCGTCGACGAGACGCTCGAGATGAAGATCATGCAGACGCTCGGGAAGGCCCGCGACTCGGCCGGGGAGATCGCCGACCAGCACTTCGGCGACGACAACCCGGCGGTCGTGATGGCGCGCTCGGGCGCCCGCGGTTCGATGCTGAACCTGACGCAGATGGCCGGGTCGGTCGGCCAACAGGCGGTCCGCGGCGAGCGGATCAACCGCGGCTACGAGGACCGGACGCTCTCGCACTACCGACCGAACGACCTCTCCTCTGAGGCGCACGGCTTCGTGGAAAACTCCTACCGCGGCGGGCTCACCCCGCAGGAGTTCTTCTTCCACGCGATGGGCGGCCGCGAGGGGCTCGTCGACACGGCGGTCCGGACCTCCAAGTCCGGTTACCTCCAGCGTCGGCTCATCAACGCGCTCTCCGAGCTGGAGGCGCAGTACGACGGCACGGTCCGGGACACCTCGGGCCGGATCGTCCAGTTCGAGTTCGGCGAGGACGGCACCTCGCCCGTGAAGGTCTCCTCCGGCGAGGAGGACGGCATCGACGTCGACGGGATCGTCGACCGCGTGGTCGACGCGGAGTTCGCCTCCGACGAGGAGAAGGAGCGGTTCCTCGGCGAGCGCGAGCCGCCGACGAACCTCTCGGAGCACGCCGGGCCGGGGCTCAACAAGGCCGGCGGGCCGGGGGTGGAGTCCGATGACTGAGTACGACAACGTCACCGACGACATGGAGGCGGTCGTGGAGGCGACCGAGCTCCCCCGCCGACTCAGGACGAAGGTGTACGAGGCGATAGACCGGAAGGCCGAGGAGGCCGGCGAGGTCACCATCGAGCAGGCGACCGACATCGCCGAGGGCGTCGAGAACCGCTACGAGCAGACGCGGGTTGATCCCTTGGACCCTGTGGGCACTGTTTCTGCCCAATCGATTGGTGAACCCGGTACTCAGATGACAATGAATACTTTTCACTACGCTGGCGTCGCAGAAATCGACGTCACGCAGGGGCTCCCCCGACTCATCGAGCTGGTGGACGCCCGGAAGACGCCGGACACGCCGATGATGACGGTCCACCTCGACGGGGAGTACGCGACGGACCGCGAGAAGGCCCACGAGGTCGTCTGGTCGATCGAGGCGACGCGCATCCTCGCGCTCGGCGACGTATCGACCAACGTCGCGGACATGCTGGTCCGGATCGACTTAAACGACGACACCCTCTTGGAGCGGTGGCCCACCCACTCCGACCCGACGGAGATCGCGGGGATCATCGCCGAGACGATCGAGGACGCGTTAGGCGTCGACGCCCGGCAGGCCGGCACCGTGATCGAGTTCGGCCCCAACGAGCCGAGCTACCGCGAGCTGCTCCAACTCGTCGAGCGGCTCCGGGAGATCGTCTTCAAGGGGATCGAAGAGATCGAGCGCGTCGTCATCCGCAAAGAGGAGATCGACGGCGACGAGGAGTTCGTCCTCTACACCGAGGGGTCGGCGTTCGGCGACACCCTCGACATCGAGGGCGTCGACGCCTCGCGGACGACGTGTAACAACATCCACGAGATCTACCGCAACCTCGGCGTCGAGGCGGCCCGCGAGACGATCATCGACGAGACGAAGAACACGCTCGAAGAGCAGGGGCTCGACGACGTGAACGTCCGCCACCTCATGCTCGTCGCCGACATCATGACGAACAACGGCGAGATCGAGTCCATCGGCCGGCACGGCATCTCCGGCAACAAGGACTCGGTGCTCGCGCGCGCGGCGTTCGAGGTGACGGTGAACCACCTGCTCGACGCCGCGATCCACGGCGAGTACGACGACCTCGACGGGGTCATCGAGAACGTCATCGCCGGCAAGCCCATCTCGATGGGGACCGGCGACGTCGACCTCCGGATGGGGTCGCGCGTCGTGAGCGACGACTAATGCGCGTCGAGCTCTCCGACGAGGCGCGGCGCTACATCGGTCGGTTCGACGAGCTGACCGGCGTCACGCCGACCGACTGCCTCGTGGAGGGCGACCGGCTCGTGTTCGTGGTACCCGCGGGCGAGATGGCGGCCGCGATCGGGCAGGCCGGCGAGACCGTCACGGAGGCGGAGCGGCGGCTCGACAAGTCGATCGAACTGGTCGAGGACGCCGACACCGCCGAGGCGTTCGTCGCGAGCACGCTCGCGCCGGCGGCCGTCAACGCGGTCACCATCTCGGAGCAGAACGACCGCGTGGCGTACGTCGAGGTTCCGGAGGCGGACCGCGGCGTCGCCATCGGCGCGGAGGGTGCGAACATCGAGACCGCCCGCCGGCTCGCCGAGCGTCACTACGACGTCGACGACGTACAGCTGACCTGAGGGGAGCGACGCTCCGCCGGTCGTCCGGGGTCCCCCGGTTCGCGCGCCGAAGGCGCCCGAACCCGCGCACTCTTCCGCCGGCTTCGACCGGAGAACGAACGCGTCTCTCGGCGGCTTATCGCCTCAACGTTGTTTTGCGCCCGTCGTTCCGCCGCGAAACGCCCTCAGATCCGTCGAGAGGTACCGCTCGGGGAATCTGAGGGCGTTTCGCGGCGGCGAAAGACGACGCTTAAGTAGCTCCGTTCGGAAGTAGACGTACGATGGCGAACGGCAAGTACGCGGCCCGTAAGCTCAAAAAGGACCGGCAGAAGCGACGCTGGTCCGACTCCGAGTACGCTCGGCGCGAGCGCGGGCTCAAGACGAAGTCCGACCCCCTGGAGGGTGCCCCGCAGGCGCGCGGCATCGTCCTCGAAAAGGTCGGCATCGAGGCAAAGCAGCCGAACTCGGCGATCCGAAAGTGCGTCCGGGTTCAGCTCATCAAAAACGGGAAGCAGGTCACCGCGTTCTGCCCCGGTGACGGCGCGATCTCGTTCATCGACGAGCACGACGAGGTCACGATCGCCGGGATCGGCGGCGCGAAGGGTCGCGCGATGGGCGACCTCTCCGGCGTCAACTACAAAGTCGAGAAGGTCAACGGCGTGTCGATGATCGAACTGGTTCGCGGCAACGCGGAGAAGCCGGTCAGATGAGCGGCGAGGAAACCGAGGCGCCGTCCGAGGAGGACGTCGCCGCCGAGGAGCCGGACCCGGACGCGCCCGCGTCGAGCGAGGCCGCCAACGAGAACGCCAAGCTGTTCGGCGTCTGGGACGTCACCGAGATCGCCTACGAGGATCCCTCGACGAAGCGGTACATGACGGTGACGCCCATCGCGCACACGATGGGCCGCCACGCGTCGAAGCAGTTCAAGAAGTCGGAGATCTCCCTGGTCGAGCGGCTGATCAACCGCCTGATGCAGACCGAGGAGAACACCGGGAAGAAACAGCAGGCGACGCGGATCGTCCGCGACGCCTTCGACATCGTTCACGACCGGACCGAGGAGAACCCGGTCCAGATCCTCGTGAGCGCCGTCGAGAACGCCGCGCCCCGCGAGGAGACCGTCCGCCTGAAGTACGGCGGCATCTCCGTCCCGAAGGCGGTCGACGTCGCGCCCCAGCGCCGCGTCGATCAGGCGTTGCTCTTCATCTCCGACGCCGTCGCGAGCGCGACGTACAAGTCGACGACCGCCGCCGCCGAGGCGCTCGCGAACGAACTCGTCGCCGCCGCCGACTACGACGTCGAGGGCTCCTACTCCATCTCGCAGAAGGAGGAGCGCGAACGCGTCGCCGCCGCGGCCCGCTGACGCCGCCGGCGTTTTCTGTATCTCTTTCCGACCGCCCACCGACGGGTCCGCCTCGATCTCGCCGCGTCGGGCGCGTCGCCGCCGCTGGTGAGGAGCGAAAAAAGAAAGTCGGGTTCGGCCGCGCGGTCGCGGCGTCAGTCGTCGGCCGGCGTCGCGCCGGAGCCGCCGTCGGCGTGCTGCTGTTTGACCCACGAGAGCTTGCCGCCGGCCGCGAGGATGTCGCGCTCGCGCTCGGAGGCGTCGAGGTCGGCGGTGAACTCCCACTCGCCGTTGACGCTCACGGTGAACTCCTCCTGCCCGGAGCGGACGCCCGCGGGCACGTCGTCGACGATTTCGAGGTCGTCGCCCTGGTCGATCTCCTCGTACGTCTCCTCGTCGATCGCCAGCGGGACGATCCCGAAGTTGAACAGGTTCGCCTTGTGGATGCGGGCGAAGCTCTGCGCAAAGACGGCCTCGATGCCGAGGTACATCGGACAGAGCGCGGCGTGTTCGCGCGAGGAGCCCTGGCCGTAGTTCTCGCCGGCCACGAGGACGCCGCCGTCGGCGTCGAGCGCGCGGTCGGCGAACGTGTCGTCGACGCGCGAGAGCGTGAACTCGGAGAGCTTCTCGATGTTCGAGCGGAACTTCAGGATGTCCGCCGTCGCCGGGATGATGTGGTCGGTGGTGATGTTGTCCTCCATCTTGAGGAGGGCCTCGCCGCCGTCCACGTCGATGTCGTCCTTCAGCGGCACGTCGCCGATGTTCGGACCCTTGACGAGCCCGTCGTCGATCGCCTCGTCGGGCGAGATGATGTCGGAGTCGTCCTCTCCCATGCCGGGGCCGTACTTCGTACCCATTTCGAGACCGGGCGCTTCGAGGTCGCCGAGCTCGTCCGCGAGGTCACGCGGGTCGACGATCTCGCCGGTGATGGCCGCCGCGGTGGCGACCTCGGGCGAGCAGAGGAAGACGGAGTCGTCCTCGATGCCCGAGCGGCCCTCGAAGTTGCGGTTGAAGGTGCGCAGCGAGACGGAGTCGGAGGCGGGCACGTGACCGATGCCGATACACGCGCCGCAGGTCGCCTCGGAGAAGTTGACGCCGGCCGCCATCATCTCCGCGGTCCAGCCCTCGCGTGCCAGCATCTCGGAGGCCTGCTTCGAGCCGGGCGCGACGATCATCTCGGTCTGCTTGGCGACCTCGCGGTCCTCCAGCATCTTCGCGCTGGGGAGGATGTCCTCGTAGGCGCCGTTGGTACAGGAGCCGACGATGACCTGCTCGACGTCGGTGCCCTCGTACTCGCTGACGGGGGCGACGTTGTCGGGCATCGAGGGGGCGGCCACGAGCGGCTCGAGCTCGGTCAGGTCGACCTCGATCGTCTCCGCGTACTCCGCGTCCTCGTCGGGCTGGAGGTCGACGAACTCGTCCTCGCGGTCCTGGCGCGCGAGCCAGTCCTTCGTCTTCTCGTCGGTCGCGAAGATCGAGGAGGTGGCGCCGAGCTCGGTGCCGAGGTTCGTGATCGTGGTGCGCTCGGGGATCGTGAGCTTCTCGGCGCCGGGGCCGGTGTACTCGAAGATCTTGCCGACGCCGCCCTTGACGGTCAGCTCGCCGAGCAGGTGGAGCGCGATGTCCTTCGCGGTCGCCCACTCGGGGAGCTCGCCCTCGAGGTGGACGTTGACGACCTCCGGCATCTCGACGTAGTAGGGGCCGCCGCCCATCGCGACGGCGATGTCGAGCCCGCCGGCGCCGATCGCGAGCTGGCCGAGCCCGCCGGGGGTCGGCGTGTGCGAGTCGGAGCCGAGCAGCGTCTTGCCGGGCGCCGCGAAGTTCTCCTTGTGGACTTGGTGGCAGATACCGTTGCCGGGCCGCGAGAAGTACGCGCCGTACGTGCCGGCCGCGGAGCGGAGGAAGCGGTGGTCGTCGGTGTTCTTGAAGTCGAACTGGTACGTCTGGTGGTCGCAGTACTGCGCGGCCAGCTCCGTCTGGACCTCGTCCATTTCGAGGGCCTCGAACTGGAGCCACACCATCGTCCCCGTGGTGTCCTGCGTCAGCACTTGGTCTATCTCGATGCCGATCTCCTCGCCGGGCGTCAGCTCGCCCTCGACGAGATGCTCATCGAGGATCTTCTCTGTAATCGTTTGTCCCATATCATCCGCAGTTGGCTCTCCCGTGGATATAAAACCCGCGAGTTTCCCGAAGATCGACCGTGTTAGATCGTCCGATGCGGCAACGTTCGCTGTGAACTCACAGTGGTACCATACACCGTGAAATACGTAGCCGTGCCGAGTATTTTAGGTCATTAAACGCCTGAAACGGCCGAAAACCACCGTCTCCGCGCCTCCGGCGAGAGCTGCCGCTTTCCGCGCGAGCGACCCGCCGCGCGGTCGACACCGTTTAGGCTCGGCCGCGGTTCCGGACGCGCATGTTCGATTCGGGAGCCGCGGTCGCGGCGGCGCTCTCCGCGGCCGGCGCCGACCTCGACGACGCGCAGCGACAGCCGAACGGCGTCGACCTCACCGTCGACGCGCTGTTCGAACAGGCGGAACCGGGCCGGCTCGGGCGCGACGGGAAGCGCGTGGGCGAGCGCCGGGAGCTGGAGCCGCGGGGCGACTGTTACCGGCTCGAACGCGGGAGCTACGTCGTCCGGTACGGCGAGCCGGTGCGGATCCCGGACGAGCGGATCGGCTTCGTCCTCCCGCGCTCGACGCTGCTGCGGAACGCCTGTACCCTCGACACCGCGGTGTGGGACGCGGGCTACGAGGGGGTCGGCGAGGGGCGCCTCGACGTGGGACACCCGATCGAGATCGAGCCGGGCGCGCGGATCGCGCAGCTGGTGCTCGCAGAGGCCGACCACGACGGGACGTACGACGGCGCGTACCAGCAAGAGAACCTCTGAAACGATCGGTTGGCGCCCGTCGGCCACATCCACCGCCGCGCGCGAGTGCGACGCCGCTGGGCGCACCGGTCGGTGACGAGCGCTTCCATCACTACCACGCCGTTGTCGCAAACGGACGGAACACCCGTAGCTCGGGAGTCAAAGGAACGAACGGCACGCCCGTGCCGGGAAAAGGTGGCACGAGCGTGTCGTTCAGTAGGTCCCCGCTGACGCTTCGGCCCTCCAAGCGAAGCGTCACCTGAAACAAGCGGAGGTAGATACTTAAGCGTGCCGGGGGCGGCAGCGTTATCGTATTAGCTAGCGGCAAGATGTTCACAACACGTGACCAACAGGAACCGAAACAGCCCGACTGCGGTCCGGTCCCGTCGACTCGGCGGCGGACTCTCTCCCGCTACTGGCGGGCGGGGTGGTCGGCGCGGAGCCGCGTCTGTCCTTCGCCGAGGAGTCGCTCGCGGAGCGTCTCACCCGGCGGCTCGGCGTCGGCCGGGGGGACGAGCCCGCGCTCGCGGAGCTCCGGGACGACGAGGTCGACGAAGTCGACGAGCGAGTCCGGGCGGACGACCTCCTTGACGTTGAACCCGTGGACGCCGACCTCTTCGTGCCAGCGCTGGAGCTCGTCGGCGATCACCTCCGGGGTGCCGACGATCTTCGGCGAGGTGGTGCCGAGCCCGCAGAACTCCGCGACTTCGCGGACCGTCCACTCGCGGTCCGGCTGCGCCTTCGTGAACGCGTTCATCGTCCCTTGGATCGCGTCCGTCTCGATGTGTTCGACCTTCTGGTCGGGGTCGAGTTCGGATAGGTCCATGTCGAGGAAGCCGGACAGCAGCGCGAGCGTCGCCTCGACGTCGACGTGCCGCTTGTACTCCGCGTGCTTCGCCTCCGCGAGCGCCTGCGTCTCGCCGACGATCGGCACCACGCCGATGAAAAAGCGGAGGCTCTCGGGGTCGCGCCCGGCGTCGGCCGCGCGCGACTTCACGTCCGACATGTACTCGACGACGCCCTCCTCGGTCGGCTGGCTGGCGAAGACGGCCTCGGCGTTGCGCGCGGCGAACGACCGGCCGTAGTCGGAGGAGCCGGCCTGGTAGACGACGGGGGTGCGCTGAGGCGACGGCTCGCAGCCGTGCGGCCCCGGCACAGAGAAGTGATCGCCCTCGTAATCGATCGCGTGGACCTTCTCCGGGTCGCTGTACCGCCCGGCCTCGCGGTCGACCTCGACCGCGTCGTCTTCCCACGACTCCTCCCACAGCTCGTAGCAGACGTCGAGGAACTCGTCGGCGCGGTCGTAGCGCGTCTCCTTGTCCATCCGATCGTCGAGGCCGAGGTTCGCCGCGGCCGACTCTAGGTACGAGGTGACGACGTTGATCGCCACCCGGCCGTCGGTGAGGTGATCGAGCGTCGAGAACTCCCGCGCCAGCTGGTAGGGGTGGGTGTACGTCGTCGAGCGCGTCACCGCGAAGCCGAGGTCGTCCGTGACCTCCGCCATCGCGGGCACGACCAGCTGCGGGTCGTTCGCTGGCGTCTGGACCGCCCGCTCGACGGCCGTCTCGCGGTCGTCGCCGTACACGTCGTAGATTCCGCGCACGTCGGCGAAGAACACCGCGTCGAAGCCGCCGCGCTCGGCGGTGCGCGCGACCTCGGTCCAGTACTCGCGGTCGGCGTAGTCCGCCGACCGGTCGCCGGGGTACCGCCACGATCCGGGCGAGACGTGCTCCACCGAGGTCATGGTGAAGAGGTTGAGGTGTAGGTGATCGGACACGGACCACGGTACGCGTTCCGGTGTAATACGGCCACAGGAAGTGGCGTCACTTGTCGCGGTCGCGGACGCCTCGCGACGGAGACGCGCGGAGCGACCGCCGACCGGACGCCGACCCGCGGGCCCTACGCGGAGACCGACTCCGGCGAGGAGACGTACGCGGCGAAGTCGGAGGTGGTGATGATGCCGATGGGGGTCTTCCCGTCGACGACCGGGACGTGGTGGAACCCGCGTTCCAGCATCGTCGCGGCGACCGCCGACACGTCGTCTTGCGCGCCGGTGGTGATCGGGTCGCGCGTCATGTACCGCTCGACGGTCGTCTCGGCTTTCGGTTGGCTCTTGGCGACGATGTCGACGAAGTCCGTCGAGGTGAGGATCCCGACGAGGTCGCCGTCGTCGTCGACGACCAGCACGGAGCTGATGTCGTTTTCGAGCAGCACCGCGGCCGCGTCCTCGACCAACGTGTCCGGCGTCACCGTGTGGAGGTCCGTCGACATCAGTCGCGCGACGAAGACGTCTTCGATCTCGTCCATACCGGAGAGACCCGCCCTCGCCGTATAAGCGTTCTCACAGATACCGTGAGAGCCCGGACTGACGGCGCGGGCCGTCCCCCTCGGGAGCCGCGACCCACGCCGTCCGTTCGTCGCGGAGGCCGTCGCGCTCGGCCGCCGGCGGGTCGGCCGCCTCGAACGCGGGACACCCGCCTCCGCACTCGCGGCCGGGGTCGACGACGCGGTCGAAGTGCGCGCAGCGCGGTCGCCCGTCGGCGGTCGCCTCGCCGTGCGCGCACGCCGGCGGCTCGGGGCGCCACCCCTTCCCGTAGGCGCGCTCGGCGACCCGCCGCCGCTTGCGGGCCTTCGCCTCGGGGCCGACGAGCGCCACGTCCGTGCGGGAGGGCCGCTCGTCGCGGATCTCGACGCCCGGCGCCGCCGGGTCGAGCGGCGTCGGCTCGCGGACGACCTCGCGCTCGCCCGTCTCCGGGTCGAACCGCCAGACGCCGACCGCGTCCGGGATCCGATTGAGGTGCGCGCGGGTGACGTACGAGGCGGTGGCGAGGACCACCTCGTCGAAGAGTCCGAGCGCGGCGTCGTACCGGAGCTGCGCCTCCAGGTCGCCCGGCGTCCCGAGGTCGGGCTTGTTCTCGACGGCGACGAGCTCGCCCACCCAGTCGTCCGGGTAGCGCGCGGTCGCGCGGACGACCTCCCGGCCGTTCCGCCGCTCGCGTTCGAGGTAGCCGACCTCGACCGCGCGGTCGACGACGGCTGCGGCCCGGTCCGGCGGGAGGTCGAAGGCGTCGGCGACGGGGACGGCCTCGCCCGGGCCGACCGCGGCCTCGACGGCCGGACCGGGGATCCGCTCGGCGCTGATCGCGGCGCGGTCGTCGAAGCCGGGTCCCGGCGACAGCAGACAGACATCGACGATGCGCGCGCCGGGCGTCTCGACGCCCGCCCCGAGCTGGCGGGCGACGACCCGGTCAGGCGATTCGAGCGCGGCGCACAACGCCAGCTCGAACCGGTACTCCATACCGCGAACAGGGCGGCCTCGGGCTAAAACGCGTCGCCGCCCTCTCGCCGTGAGTCGCCGCCGTCGCGGTCGCGTCACCGCGAGTCGTCACCCACGCGGTCGCGTCCCGCCGACCGCGGTCCGGTCGGCCGAAACCGGTATTCCCCGCGGGACCCTACGGCGACCATGCGCCGGGTCACCCGGAACCTCCTCATCGCCATCGTTCTCGTCGTCGTCGCGCTGCTCGCGCTCGGCGGGCTCCCGAGCTACCTCGGGAGCGGCGACCCCTACTACCTCACCGTCGAACCGATCGAGACGAACGGCACTGCCGCCGACGTGAACAACGTCTCCGACCGCCGGTACCCGTACCTGATCGGTGCGATAGAGAGCCCTGACGGGCGCTCCGACGGCTACCAGGCCGGGCCGTACGGGATGAAGGAGTGGTTCACCCACACCCCGTTCGACGAGGTCGACGCGCTCACCCAACAGGTGCCGAACGCCTCGACCGAGACCGGCGTGCGGGTGCGCCGCGGCGGCGAGGTGTACCACGCCGAGGTGGTCCGCCCGTGACGGACGAAGACGGGGCGCCCGGCGCGGACGAGGGACCCGCCGGCGCCGACGCGCCGGCCGCCGACCTCCGCGAGCTCCCCGCGTTCTCCGACGGGCGCAACCACTCGCTGCCGGGCGGGCCCGAGTGGCCGGTGGAGGAGGTCGTCGTCGAGTACGACGAGGGGTGGTTCGTCGGCGGTTACGACCGCGTCGAGCAGCCCGACGGCACGGAGAAGAAGTACTACTGGGCGGAGCTGTCGCCCGCGACGGTGATCGTCGCGGTCGCCGACGACCGGGTGCTGTTCGTCGAGCAGTACCGGCCCACCGTGCGGAACACGCAGCTGGAGCTCCCGGCCGGAATCGTCGAGTCCGGCGAGTCCTACACCGAGGCCGGTGCGCGCGAACTCGCCGAGGAGACCGGCTTTGCGCCGTCCTCGACGTCGCTGCTCCAGGAGGTGTGGTGTTCGACGGGCGTGTTGCGCCACACGCGCGGCTACGTGTTCGCCGAGGGGTTGGAGCCGGTCGACGTCGACCACGACAGCAACGAGTTCCTCGCGCCGCGAGCGGTCCCGGTCGACGAGGCGCTGGACATCGCCCGGGAGCCCCCGACGAACGACGCGACGCTCGAAGGGCTCCTGCTCGCCGAGCGCGAGGGGCTGTTATAGGCGACCCCTCCGGGCGTCCGCCGGCGACCGGACAGAACCCGACACGCGTCCAGTTCACGGGGCCAACGCGGAGGTATTAATCGCTGCGGCCCCTCAATAGACGTATGAGCCACGCATCGGAGCAGTCGGTGTTGCTGTCGGACGACCCCCCGCTCGACCTCCGCCTCTCGGACGACGAACTTGCGGCGACCCGCGAGCGCATCGTCTCGTTCATCCGCGACGTCGTCGACGACGCGGGCGCCGAGGGGGCGGTCCTCGGCCTCTCGGGCGGTATCGACTCGACGCTCACCGCCCACCTCGCGGTCGAGGCGCTCGGCGAGGACGGCCTCCACGGCCTCACGATGCCCTCGGCGGTGAACGACGCGGACGTGATGAGCGACGCGGAGCGCGTCGCCCACGACCTCGGCGTCGAGTACGACGTGATCGAGATCCAGCCGATCGCGGAGGCCTTCTTCGACGCGGTCCCGGAGGCCGCGACGGACCAGATGGCGGCCGGGAACGTCTACGTCCGCACCCGCGCCGTGTTGAACTACTTCGTCGCTAACGCCGAGAACCGGGTCGTCCTCGGCACCGGGAACCGCGCAGAGGCGATGACCGGCTACTACACGAAGTACGGCGACCAGGCGGTCGACTGTAACCCCATCGGCAACCTCTACAAACAGCAGGTGCGCCAGCTGGCCGCCCACGTCGGCGTCCCCCGCGACCTCGTGATGCAGGAGCCGACCGCGGGGATGTGGGAGGGCCAGACCGACGCCGAGGAGATGGGGCTCGACTACGACACCGTCGACGCCATCCTCGCGGTCCACGTCGACGGCGGACTCTCGCGGTCGGCGACGGTCAGCGAACTCGACGTGCCCGAAGAGGCCGTCGACCGCGTGGTCGACCTCCACGAGCGCAGCGCCCACAAGCGGGCGATGCCCCCGGCGCCCGCCCGCGAACTGTAACGCCCGCGTCGCGCCCCTTCAGAACTCCCGCACCGCTTCGAGCACGTCGTGCGCGGAGCCGTCGTCGATGGCCTCGCGGGCGGCGTCGAGGCCCTCCTCGATGGAGTCGGCGTCGCCGCCGGCGTAGATCCGAAGCGCGGCGTTGACCGCGACCGCGTCCGCGAAGGCGCCGTCTCGCTCGCCCGCCAGCACCTCCTCGGTGATCGCGGCGGAGTCGGTCGCGACGTCGTCGACCGCGAGGTCGTCTTCCTCGAGGTCCATCCCGTACTCCGCGGTCTCGATCTCGAAGTCGTCGAAGGACGCGCCCTCGCTGCCCTCGCCGTCGTCGCCCGACGCGTCCCACTCGGCGACCTTGGTGTAGCCGGGGCGTACGTCGTCGTACCCCTCCATGCCCTGGAACATCAGGACGCGGTCGAGGTCGTGGAACTCGCTTTCGACGAACGTGTCGACCACCTTCTTCGCGAACGCGAGGTGGTAGAAGGAGCCGAGGTGGACGGACGCGCCGGCGGGGTTCGCCAGCGTCTCGACGGTGTTGACGAACGACCGGACGCCCATCTGGTCGCGCCGGTCGAACAGGTCGTCGATGGCGGGGTTGAACGCGGGCTGGTAGTAGAAGCCGAAGCCGGTCTCGTCGACCATGTCGGCTGAGTCGGCGGGGGTCAGCTCCGTGTGGACGCCGAGCTCGTCGAGGACGTGTTTGTACGCGTCCTGCTTCTGCGTGGGCACGCGGTCGCCCGAGTGGACGACGACGGGAGTGCCCGCGGCGGCCGCGACCGCGCCCGCCGCGACGCCGAGGATCGCCGTCCGTCCCTTCCCGTCGTAGTTCGCGCCGCAGTCGACGGGGTCGGCGTCGGGTTCGGCGTACTCGACGCGGTCGCACATCACGTCGACGTACGCGCCGAGCTCCTCGGCCGTGTTCCGCTTCCAGCGGTTCGAGAGCCAGAACGCCCCGAGCGTCGTCGGGTCGGGCTCGCCCGCGAGGATGCGCTCGAACGCCTCGGTCGCCTGCGCGCGCGTCAGG
The DNA here is from genome assembly GCF_005435025.1 of Halorubrum sp. CGM4_25_10-8A. NCBI lineage: Archaea > Methanobacteriati > Methanobacteriota > Halobacteria > Halobacteriales > Haloferacaceae > Halorubrum > Halorubrum sp. CGM4_25_10-8A. Next base: position 65,371 of record NZ_SGTX01000002.1, read on the forward strand.
TCGTCGGCCGACTTGTGGCCGGAGCCGCAGACCTCGGTCATCAGCCGCTTGAGGGGCCAGTCGCCGAACTCCTGAGTCGCCTGAGCCATACGCTCCGTTAGGCTTCTCGCACGAAAAGTCCCCCGTTCGACTCCCGCACCGCGGGAACGAGAGGGACCGCCTCCGCCCTCCGACTCGACGCGGCAACACCGCGCGCGAGCGATGAGCCGGGACGGCGCGACCGCTCTCGCCCGATCTGTGGCACTCACTCACACAGTATAAATGAACGAATGTCTCGTTCTGTGAGAAAATATGTGAATAAGCGCTAAACTTGCTCTGTAGGTGTGTCGTATCAGAGTCAAAATAGCGTTAGAGTTATATGCTTGTCCAGATAGTTAGCGATCGTACCCGATGACGTCCAAATCCGTCGCCACCGCGCTCACGCTGTATCGGTCCCGCACGCTGACGCTCGAACAGGCCGCGACCGTCGGCGGCTGCTCGACGGCGCAGTTGGAGAAGAGCGCCCGGGCGTTCGCGCCGACGCCCGGCGAGGCCCCCGCCGACGACTGAATCACCGTCGCGACGCCCGGCGAGGCCCCCCGCCGACGACCGACGCTCCACCCCGACCGACGCTCCGCCCCGAACGTGGTGTCCCCCTGACGGTCGGCGCCCTCCGAAACCCGTACGTACACTCCGCCCCAAGCGTTTCCAATGAGTTTGGACGCCGACTGGCGGGCCGACCTCGACGCGGTCGACGCGGCCCTCATCGACGAGTACCAGAGCGGCTTCCCCGTCGAACGCCGTCCGTTCGAGCGGGTCGCCCGCGAGATCGCGGCCGAGACGGGCGTCGCGGTCGACGCCGACGACCTCCTCGACCGCGTCCGCGACCTCCGCGAGCGCGGCGTGTTCCGCCGGTTCGGCGCGGTCCTCAACCCGCCGGTCATCGGCTCGTCGACGCTCGCGGCGGTGCGCGCGCCGGACGACCGGTTCGACGAGGTCGCCGAGGTGATCAACGGGTACCGGCAGGTGAACCACAACTACCGCCGCGACCACGAGTGGAACCAGTGGTTCGTCGTCACCGCGGGCTCCCGCGAGAAGCGCGACGAGATCCTCGCGGAGATCGAGGAGCGAACCGGCTGCGAGGTGCTGGCGCTCCCGATGCTCACGGACTACTACATCGACCTTGAGTTCCCCGTAGTCAACGCCGACCGGTTCGCGCGGGAGTCGCTCGACCACACCGACGTCTCCGCCACCCGCATCTCCGAGGACGCGCGCGGCGACCTGAGCCCGCTCGAAGCGGACCTCCTCTTGGCGATCCAGGACGGCTTCCCGCTGTCCGCGACCCCCTACGCCGACGTGGCGAACGAGATCGACGCGCCCGTCGACGACGTGCTCGCGGCGGTCGAGCGCCTCCTCGCCGACGGCTGTATCAAGCGGATCGGTTGCGTCGTCAACCACGTCGTCACCGGCTTCACGAACAACTGTATGGTGGTTTGGGACGTGCCGGACGAGGAGCTCGACGAGCGCGGCGAGGCGGTCGGCAGCCTCCCGTACGTCACGCTCTGTTACCACCGCCCGCGTCGCCCCGACCAGGACTGGGAGTACAACCTGTTCACGATGATCCACGGTCGGGAGGCGGAGGCGGTCGACGCGAAGATCGACGAGCTGGCGACCGACCACCTCCCGTTCGACCACGAGCGACTCTACTCGACCGAGACGCTGAAACAGACCGGCGCGCGCTACGAGGACCTCGTCGCGGACGACGCGTAACGCAGGAAAAATCTCCGCGGCTCAGTCGTCGCCGAGGGCGGCCGTCCGCTCCTCTGCCGCCGAGTCGGCGGCGGCGAACTCATCGGCGCCGAGGCGGTCGAGCGCGTCCGCGCCCGCGACCGCGATGACGACGAAGCCGACCTTCGAGACGATGTCGAGGTAGACGAACACGAGCATCTCCGTCGCGGACGTCAGCAGGCCGAAGCCGGTGGGCGCGAGCAGCCACACGACCGGGTACAGCGTCCACAGCACCACGGTGATGTTCCGCAGCGTGCCGAAGACGGCGCGGACCCGGTCGCCCTCCGCCGATGCCGACCGCGGGAGCGCGACGAGCAGCCCGTAGACGAGCGCGAGGTACGCGGCTCCGCCGACGGCGAAGGCGGCCCACGACACCGCTCCGCCGGTGGCGGCGGCGGTGACCCCGCCGGCGATGACCACCACGTCGACGCCGATCAGCCCGGTGAGCACCCGTCGGGACGGGCGGGCGAGCAGCCCGAGGTAGAGGAGTATGAGCGGCGTGGTCACGAGCCAGTCGACGTACCGGACGACCTCCAGCTCGCCGGCCGCCGTCGACAGCGTGCCGACGCCGAGCGCCATCGCGAGGTACGCGAGCGCCGCGACGCCGGTGACGCCGGCGAGGGTCCCGTAGTAGACGCCGTGCGACTCGTCGGTCGCCGACGATCCGGAGAGCCACGCCCACAGCGGGGGAACCGTTCCGGCGCCCATCGCGAGCGCGCCGATCCACGCCCAGACGGTGGTGTCGACGAGCATCTCAGTTCACCCCCTCCCCGGCGGGCGCGTCGTCGCCCCCGCCGCGCGAGAAGTCAAACTCGCTCCCGTCGCCGTCGCCTCCCCCGTCGGGGACGGCGGTGGCGCCGTCGGCCGCCGCGCCGCGGCCCGTCCCGTCGCCCGCGGCGCCGAGACCGTCGCCGGCCGCGAACTCGAAGTCGTCGACCGCGTCGCGCAGCGCGAGCGCCCGGTCGGAGAGCGACCCGGCCGCGGTCTCGACCGCCCCGAGGGTCCGCTCCTGCTCGTCGACCGCACCGGTGACGTCGCCGGCCGCGCTGGCCGTCTGCGCGCTGATCGCGGAGACGTCCTCGACGTGGCCGACCACCGCGTCGACGGAGTCGGCCTGCGTCTCCGTCGTCCGGGTGATCTCGGTCATGCTCGCGTCGGTGCGCTCGGAGGCCTCCGCGAGGCGTTCGAGGGCGTCGATCGAGGTCTCGACCGTGTCGACGCCGGCCGAGATCCGCTGTTCCGTGCGCGCCATCGCGTCGGCGCCCGTCTCCGCGCGCTCCTGGACGGAGCGGATCCGGGCCTCGATCTCGCTCGCCGACTCCTGGGTCTCCTCGGCCAGCGCCTTCACCTCCTCGGCGACGACCGCGAAGCCGGCGCCGTCGGCCCCGGAGCGGGCCGCCTCGATGGAGGCGTTCAGCGCGAGCAGGTTCGTCTGCTCGGCGATCTCCGAGATGGTGTCGACCACCTCGCCGATCTCCTCGACCTCCGCGGCGAGCGCCTCGACCTCCGCGGTCGTCTCCGCGGTCGTCTCCTCGACCGCGTCCATCTCCGCGAGCGCCTCCTCGGCGGCCTCGCGACCCTCGTCGCCGACTTCCGCCGCGTGTTCCGCGGTCTCCGCCACGTCGGTGACGGTGGAGGCGACCTCCTCGGCCGAGGACGCGAGGTTCTCGGCCTCGTCGGTCGCCGCCCGCAGGTCGTCGCGCTGGGTGCGCGCGCCCTCGGCGATCTCCTCAACCGCCTCGCTCACGGTCCCTGTCGTCGCCCGCAGGTCCTCCGTGCGGTCGTCGACGGTCCCGGCCACGTCGGCGGTGTCCTCGGCGACGGTCGCGACGGACGCGACCGTCCCCTCCAGCTCGTCGGCCATCTCGTTGAACGCGGCGCCCACCCGCGCCATCGCCTCGTTGTCGCTCTCGGGGTCGACCCGGCGCGTCAGGTCGCCGTCGGCGAGCGCGCGCATGGCGGACTCGTACTCGGTCGCCTTGTGTTCGACCGTCTCGGCGCGCGTGTCGGCCTCCCGTCGCGCTCGTTCCGCCTCCTCGCGGGCCGCTTCGGCGTCGGAGATCTCCGAGCGCAGCGAACCGCGCATCTCGTCGAACGCGTGGAACAGCCGCCCGATCTCGTCGGTTCGCCCGGTGTCGAGCCGCACGTCGAGCTCTCCCTCGGCCATCCGCTCGGCCTTGTCAGTCAGTTGCCGCAGGGAGATGACCGTGTTCGAGCCGACGGTGACGCCGATGAGCGCGAGCCCGATCACCGTCAACAGCGTCATCCCGATCAGTCCGGAGCGCACTTCGGCGCCCGCGGCGCCGGTCCCCTCCGCGCGTAGATAGACGATGACTCCGTACGAAACTGAGACCGCCATGACCCCGATCAGCGACAGAGCGAGCTTCGCACCGTAGCTCGATCGGACGCCCGAGGCCGATCCCTCTTGCATGTATACCGAACGGCAGAGATCCTATCGTCATAATAACTCCTCCCCGAATATTACCAGTGATACTCTGCTCGCGGTCGACTCGGGCGGTACCGGCGGCTCGGCGAGCGGAAAGCGAGCACGTGCGCGAGGCCGCCGGGCCTGACACCCCGATCCGCCGGGACCGGTACGTTGAGGGCGTCGCCGCCCGCACGGACGCGCATGGCGACCGCCTTCGACAGACTCGGATACGGGACGTACAAGCTGGCCGCCGGCGAGGAGTGCGCGGCCGGCGTCGCCCACGCGATCGAGACCGGCTACCGCCACGTCGACACCGCCCAGGGGTACGACAACGAGGCCTCGGTCGGCGACGGGATCGACCGGAGCGACCGCGACCGCGAGGACCTGTTCGTCGCGACGAAGCTCTCGACGGACAACCTCTCGTACGACGACGCGGTCGAGACCGCGCGCGCCAGCCGCGACCGCCTCGGCGTCGACTCGATCGACCTGCTGTACGTCCACTGGCCGATCAACAGCTACGACCCGGAAGAGACGCTGCCCGCGCTCGACGACCTCGTCGACGACGGCGTGATCGACCGGATCGGGCTCTCGAACTTCGAGCCGGACCAGCTCGACGAGGCGACCGACCGCCTCGACCGCGAGGTGTTCGCCCATCAGGTGGAGTGTCACCCCCTCCTCCAGCAGGAGCGGCTCCGCGAGTACGCGGTCGAGGACGGCCACTGGCTCGTCGCCTACTCGCCGATCGCGCGCAACCGCGTCGCCGACGTCGACGTCCTCCGGGAGGTCGCCGCGGCGCACGACGCCACCCCGGCGCAGGTGAGCCTCGCGTGGCTGCTCTCGAAGGACCGCGTCGCGCCGATCCCGAAGGCGGCCGACTTCGGCCACGTCGAGGAGAACTGGGCCGCCCGCGGGATCGACCTGTCCGACGGGGAGATCGCCCGGATCGACGCGCTCGACCGCCGCGAGCGGATCGTCGACTTCGAGGAGGCGTCGTGGAACCGAGACCGATCTCCGTAACGCTCAATACCGGTATTGTGGCCTCATAGTCGGTTTAACGAGGATTCGGATCGAACCCCCGCCCGTGCCGGACCCGAACTCGCGGACCGACGCCGGCCCGCCCGCCGGCGGCTCCCCGAGCGCCGACTCGGACCCGGACGGCGAGTCCGGTCTCCGCGACCGTCCCGCCCTCCTCGCGGCGACGCCCGGGACGGACGCGGTGCTCGATCAGCTCCGGACGCTCGCGGTCCTCGCTGGCCTTCTCGCCCTCCTCGTGACGCTGATCGCCGTCGAGCTGCTCGTTCGCATCTGAGCCCGCCGGCCGACCGAAACTGAACGCGAGACCCGCCCGATCCGGCACCCGACCCGTCCTCTCCGTCGGTTTCACTTCCGCTTTCGGGCGCGTTTTTAAAAGGCGCGGGCGAGACGGGTCCGGTATGGGCCAGTCCACGTTCGATGACGACGACCTGTTCGGCGAGGCGGCCGCGGAGACCCGCGCGGAGGTCGAAGATCACCTCGCCGCGGCGCGCGAGGAACTCCCGGACCCGGACGCGGTGTGGGAGACGGACGCGGACAACGTCCTCGGCGCGCTCAACGGACTGAAATCCGCGCTCGACGCCGGCGACGCCGTCGACAGCGTCCGCTCGGCGAAGAAGGCGTACGTCCTCGGCGAGCGCGCCGACGCCTTCGAGGACGCCGCCGACCTGAAAGCGGAGATCGAGGAGCTCGAATCGCTCGTCGGCGACATCGAGAGCGCCGCCGACGAGGTCGCCTCCCTCACCGGCACCGTCCCCGCGATCCGCGGGGCGCTTCAGGACGCGGCGGACGAGGAGTAACCCTCCGCTCCGGCCGCGCCCTACGTCGACTTCCGGTCAGCGACCACTTCCGCCAGCGCCGCGAGCGCCGCGCTCGCGCGGTCGAGCAGGACCGCGCCCCGCTCGGCGTCGCCCTCCCGCGGGTCGCCGACGACGCCGTTGTCGGTGAACTCGGCAGAGTCGTGCGCGAGGTTCACCCCAGACACCCACTCGCCCCACCGGTCGGCGGCGCCCGCGCTCGCATCGTCGACCCGCTCCTCGCGGACCAAGTCCGGATTCGTCGCGCGCAGCAGCGCCGTCTCCAGCGGGCCAGCGTGACCCATGTCGCTCGCGTGGTCGCCGACCGACTCGAACCACGTGAACGCCACCCCGTACCCCGCGTGGGCGTCGTCGCGCGAGAAGCGGCGGGCGACCTCCGCCAGCGCCTCGACGTTCCCCCCGTGCCCGTTGACGAACACGACGCGGTCGACCCCGTGCGAGACCAGCGACTCCGCGGACTCCCGGACGTACGCCCGGAACGTCTCCGGGGAAACCCACATCGTCCCGTCGAAGGCGCGGTGCTCCTCCGCGACGCCGACCGGGATCGGCGGCGCGACCGCGACCTCCCCGCGGTCCGCTCCCGGCTCGCCGCCCGACCCCTCGTCGTCCGTTCCCGTCTCCTCGTAGGCGTCCGCGCTCGCCTCTGCGACCGCGACGGCGTTCAGCGCGTCGGTGCCGAGCGGGGCGTGCGGCCCGTGCTGTTCCGTGCTGCCGACCGGGAGGAACGCGACGTCGACGTCGGCGTCGCGAACGTCGGTCCACGTGACCTCGCTGAGGCGCATACCGACGCCTCGGTGGCCGGCGTCGTATAGCCGGCGGTCATCGCCGATGCCGAGTGGCCACCGCCGGCGTCTGGTGGTCGCCGCGGCGCAGGGGCGGTCGACCGCTCGCGAGACATGGGCGCTCGCCCCGCGGCCGCTCCCGGGGTATTATGACGCTTCCCGCGGATCGCGGCTCCGTGAGCGGTGACAACGCGGATCACGATACGGGGGCACACGACTCGGCTCCGGCCGTGACGTTCGGCCCGCTGAAGCGGGCGCTCCGCGAACACCGCTATCCGGTGACCGCGGCGGAGTTGATAGAGCAGTACGGCGCCGCGACGTTGGAGACGCCGGCGAGGACGGCGCGGCTCGACGGGCTGCTCGAAGGGCGCGAGGAGACGCAGTTTCGGGATCCGTCGGAGGTCCGCGAGGCCGTTCTCGATGCGCTCGGGCACGCCGACGCGTCCCCGGAGGCGGCCGCCGACGAGTGGACGCGGCTTCCGCGGTGACTCTTCGGTCGAGCCCCGCCCCGTTCCGCTCGGCGCGCGGCCCCGATCAGTCGTCGTCGGTATCGGCCTCTTCGACTATCCGCGCCGTGCGCTCCTGCGCGCGGTCGATGAACTCCTGCGGGAGCTCGTCGATCTCGCCCGCCTGAACGCCCCAGAGGTGCGCGTACAGCCCGTCGTTGTCGAGCAGCTCGTCGTGCGTCCCCCGCTCGGCGATCTGCCCGCCCTCCAACACGAGGATCGTGTCTGCGTCCTTGATCGTCGAGAGCCGGTGGGCGATCGCGAACGTCGTCCGCTCCTCGGTGAGCCGGTCGAGCGAGCGCTGGATCAGCATCTCCGTCTCCGTGTCGACGTCCGAGGTCGCCTCGTCGAGGATGAGAATGTCCGGATCCTTGAGCACCGCCCGCGCGATGGTGACGCGCTGGCGCTGCCCGCCGGAGAGCTTCACGCCGCGCTCGCCGACCATGGTGTCGTAGCCGTCGGGGAGGTTCTGGATGAACTCGTGCGCCTCGGCGGCCTCGGCGGCCTCGCGGACCTCCTCGTCGGTGGCGTCGAAGGTGCCGTAGGTGATGTTCTCGCGGACCGTCCCGTAGAACAGGTACGAGGACTGCCCGACGTAGCCGATCGAGCGACGGAGCGACTTGAGCGTCACGTCGCGGACGTCCTGTCCGTCGATCTCGATCGACCCCTCGTCGACGTCGTACATCCGGAGGAGCAGCTTGAGCACGGTCGACTTCCCCGCGCCGGTCGGGCCGACCAGCGCGAGCGTCTCGCCGCCCTCGACGGCGAAGTCGACGTCCTCGACGATCGTCTCGTCGTCGTAGCCGAAGGAGACGTCGTCGTACACCACGTCGCCGTCGCCGACCGTCAGGTCCTCCGCGCCCGGGTCCTCGGCGAGCCGCGACGGCTCGTCCATCAGCCCGAAGATCCGCGCGGAGGAGGCGCGGGCGCGCTGGTACATGTTGATGATCTGCCCGAACTGCGCCATCGGCCAGATGAACCGCTGGGTGTAGAGGATGAAGACGACGAACATCCCCACCGAGAGCTCGCCGGTGAACGGTCCCGGCGGCGTCTCCTGGAACACCCAGAGGCCGCCGATGATGAACGTCACCACGAAGCCGACCCCGGCGAGCACGCGGAGCCCCGGGAAGAACTTGATCCGGGTCGTGATCGCGTCCCAGTTGGCGTCGAAGTAGTCCATCGACACGTCGTCGACGCGGTCGGACTCGTACGGCTCCGTGTTCGACGACTTGATCACCTGGATGCCGCCGAGGTTGTTCTCCAGCCGGGAGTTCATCTTCCCGACCGACGAGCGGACCTCGGCGTACTTCGGCTGGATGATCCTGATGAACAGGTAGGTGAACCCGCCGATGATCGGCACCGGCAGCAGCGCGACTAAGGCGAGCTGCCAGTTGATCCAGAAGAGGAGGACGCCGATGCCGACGACCATCACCGACAGGCGGAACAGGGAGTTCATCCCGTCGTTGAGGAACCGTTCGAGCCGGTTCACGTCGTTCGAGAGGATCGACATCATCTCCCCGGTCTGCTTGTCGGAGAAGAACTCCATGTTGAGCCGCTGCATCTTGTCGTAGGTGTCCGTCCGGACGTCGTGCTGGATGTTCTGGGCGAAGGCGTTGAACCCCCAGTTCCGGATCCAGTGGAACCCGGCCCCGATCCCGAACGCGCCCCCGATGACGGCGATGGTGAACCAGAACTGCGCGGTCTGTCCCGTCGGCAGCCACGCGTCGGGGAGGACGACGAGCGGGATCTGCTCGCTGAACAGGGCGTCCTCGTAGAACACGGCGTCGATGGCGATCCCGAGCATCAGCGGCGGGAGCAGGTCGAGCAGCCGCGCGAAGACGCTCGCGAACACCCCAACGGTCACCTGCGGGACGTAGTCGCGGCCGTACTCGACGAACAGCCGCTTCATCGGATTCTCTATCTTGTCCCGCTGCTCCTCGAAGGGATCGTCGTCCTCCCATTCGACGCCACTCATCACGACTTCGTATCAGGTAGGCGGGCAAATAGGTTTCCTTCGAACCGAAATACGTCGGCAGAAAACGCCGGTAACACCCGTTCGATCGGGTGATATCTCCCGGAACCACCGCGGTCACCGGCGTCGGCGCAGCGGTCGACCCGACGGTCAGTCCGGCGTGCGCGGCGACCTCGGTCACGCCGACCGCGCGCCGGGCTCAGAGCTCGCGCCGCTCGACGGCGGTGTCGATCCCGGCCTCGTCGAGGTCGTCGCGCACACGTCGCCGGAGCGGGTCCGGCACCCCGTCCCGCGGGACCGGCGTCGCCGTTCCCTCCTCGTCTTCGTCGGTCGGGACGGACCAGTAGAGGACGTGGCCCGTCTCGGCGTAAAACTCCACCGCGTACCGGTCCCGGCCCCCCTCGTAGTGGACGCGGGCGGCCGCGCCCTCCGCGCGCCACCCCTCCTGTCTGACCAAGGCGGCGATCGGCTCTCGCATGGTCGCTCTCGGGCGGCCGGACTCATGTGGGTGTCGACCGATCGGCCGCCCGCCCGATCCGGCGCCCTCCTCCCCCGCATCGACACCGGTTTACAACCGCCGACCCGATGAGTCGCCATGTCTCTTCGCGTCACGTTCCTCGGGACGGGCGGCGCCGTTCCCACCGTCGAGCGCGCGGCCAGCGCCGTCTTCGTCAACCGCGAGGGCGACCGCTTCCTCTTCGACTGCGGCGAGGGCACGCAGCGCGAGATGATGCGCAGCGGCACCGGATTCGCCGTCGACCGCGTGTTCGTCTCGCACCTCCACGGCGACCACGTCCTCGGCATCCCCGGCCTCGTCCAGACGCTCGGGTTCAACGACCGCACCGACCCGCTGGCGATCCACTGCCCGCCGGGGACCGGCGGGCACCTCCACGACCTGGTCCACGCGGCCGGCCACGACCCCGCCTTCCCGATCCGGATCGAGCCGGTCGCTCCCGGCGAGGTCGCCCACGAGACCGACGAGTACGAGATCCGCGCGTTCGAGACGGAACACCGCACCGTCTCGCAGGGGTACGTCCTAGCGGAGGACGACCGCCCCGGCCGGTTCGACCGCCCGAAGGCGGAGGAGCTCGGCGTCCCCGTCGGGCCGAAGTTCGGCCGCCTCCACGGGGGCGAGCCGGTCGAGGCCGAGGACGGCACGGTCGTTGAGCCGGAGCAGGTCGTCGGCCCGCCGCGTCCGGGCCGGAAGCTTGTCTACACCGCGGACACGCGCCCGCGCGAGTCGACGGTCGAAGCGGCCGCGGACGCCGACCTGCTCATCCACGACGCCACCTTCGCCGACGACATGGCCGACCGCGCCCGCGACACGGCCCACTCGACCGGCGGCGAGGCGGGGTCGATCGCCGACCGCGCGGACGCGAAGCGGCTCGCCTTGGTCCACATCTCCTCGCGCTACGCCGCCGACCCGCGCCCGATCCACCGCGACGCCCGCGAGGCGTTCGACGGCGAGTGCCTGCTCCCCGACGACGGCGACCTGATCGAGGTGCCGTTCCCCGACGCCGACGAGTGAGGGTCCCGAACACCCGTTCCTCCGTTCGGCTCGTCCCCCTCCGTGCTACCGCAAACCGTGGGACGGTTCCACTCGAAACGGCGCCCGCGCACGGCTGACGCGCGTCTGACGCGGCCGCCGCCGCTCCGGTGTCTTCCGAGCATCTGATCCGCGGTCGGTCCGGCGCCGATCCGGAGAACTCCGGAGAGAAGCGCGCTCTCGACGGATACGTTCACTTTCACCGCGGTCACGGGCGTTTTAATACGGTGAGGAACCAACGGCCGTACGCCTCCCAGTGAAACAAGACCGGAGGCGGAGACACCCCATGAGCGAACTGCGACAGGAAGCGGAAGCGATAGCGGAACAGTTCTCGGACCACACGGACGTCGACCCCGACGATGTCGAGGAGCGCCTGACGACGCTCGTCGACGAGTACCGCGTGCCGCTCGACGAGGCGAGCCGGAGCGTCACCAACAGCTACCTCGAAGACGCCGGGATGGAGCGCGACGAGCTCGGCCGCGGCGGCAGCGAGGAGGTCCTCGTCAACGACATCGACGAGGACGAGCAGTGGGTGGACCTGCGCGTCGAGCTGGTCGACCTGTGGGAGCCCCGCAGCGACTCCATCTCGCAGGTCGGGCTCCTCGGCGACGAGTCGGGCACGATCAAGTTCGTCGCCTTCGAGACCTCCGACCTCCCCGAGCTGACGGAGGGACAGGCGTACGAGCTCTCGAACGTCGTCACCGACGAGTACGAGGGGAGCTACTCGGTGAAGCTCAACCGGACGACCGGTATCACCGAGATCGACGAAGCGATCGAGGTCGGCGACAACGCCGACACCGTCGAGGGCGCGCTGGTCGACATCCAGTCCGGCTCCGGGCTGATCAAGCGCTGCCCCGAGGAGGACTGTACGCGCGTCCTCCAGAACGGGCGCTGCTCCGAGCACGGCCAGGTCGAGGGCGAGTTCGACCTGCGGATCAAGGGCGTCCTCGACGACGGCGAGACCGTCACCGAGGTCATCTTCGACCGCGAGGCCACCGAGGATCTCACCGGCATGACCCTCGAGGAGGCCAAGGACATGGCGATGGACGCGCTCGACACCACCGTCGTCGCCGAGGAGATGGGCGAGGACGTGCTCGGGCGCTACTACCGCGTCACCGGCCCGACCTTCGGGCGGTACGTCCTGGTCGACGAGATGGAGGACCCCGGCACCGTCGACGTTGAAAGCGCGCTGATCGAAGCGAGGTCGATTTGAAATGAGCCAGTCAGCCCCCACCCGAGAGGTCGCCCGGCGCGTGTTCGCGAGCGAGTTCAACGACGCCGGCTACACGTTCACCGAGTCCGACGACGAGCGGGCCCCCGTCTACGCGCTGCTGCCGACGGGCGAGTCCTCGAACCGCGTGTTCTTCGTCGGCACCCTCACCGAGAAGGAGGACGTCGGCGAGGACAGCGAGTACTGGCGCGGTCGCATCGTCGACCCGACGGGCACGTTCTTCGTGTACGCCGGCCAGTACCAGCCCGAGGCCGCTTCCAAACTCCGGGACCTGGAGCCCCCGGCCTACGTCGCAGTCGTGGGGAAACCCCGGACCTACGAGACCGACGACGGCACGGTCCGAGTGTCCGTCCGCCCCGAATCGATCACCGAGGTCGACGCCGCCACCCGCGACCGCTGGGTCGCGGAGACCGCCCGCCGTACCGTCGAGCGCGTCGCCGCGTTCGACGACGAGGGCAACGAGTACGCGCGAATGGCCCGCGAGGAGTACGACCTCGACCCCGAGACGTACAAGGCCGCCGCGCTGTCGGCGTTAGAGGACCTCGACGAGAGCGGCGACGAGCTCGCCGGCGACGCCGGCGACGAGCCGGACCCGGCCGAGACGCCCGAGCCCTGACCGGCGACGGCCGACCGCCTCGACGAACCGATCGGGCGCGTCACCCCGTAACGACTCACTTTTCGCCGTTTCTTGCGACTGTCTGACAAACCATTAAGTGATCCGCGCGCCCACGTTTCGGGTGATGGGCAACAAGAACAAGACCATCTCGTTCCGCGTCAACGAGGACGCGTTCGAGGCCCTTCGCGACATCGCCGAGGAGCGGGACATCTCGCTGTCGGCGGTGTTCCGAGACTACGTGGACGCGCTCGTTGCCCACGACGGCCAGGTCCGGGTCGTCCCGGAGTCGGAACTGGCCGACGCGGGCGACGACGGCGAGCCGTTTCCCCCGAAAGTCGAGGTTCCGAAGAGCTTCGTCCGCGAGCACGAGCGGCTGGAACTCGAGGCCGAACACCTCCGGGAGCAGCTCGAAGAGCACAAGCGGTACGTCAATCACCTCCGGGAGCAGCTCGAGGACGAGGACGACGACGTGATCCAGCTCGAAGACCTCGACGGCGAGCCGGACGAACCCGCTTTCCGCCTCGGGTAGCCGCCGATTCCTTCCATTTCCACCGCTCCGTCGATCCGGGAGAGACCCGTCCACCGTTGAGCTACGGCGCCGTCCGCTCCGACCGTCCGCGACGTTCGGACCGTACTTCGATGACGGTCGGACGCGCGGACGAAAACCTTCCTGTTCGTCCGTTACTAACCGCTGAACCGCCCATGTTGGCGAAAATATTGCCGTGATGCTCCGAGTTTGTTCAGAAACGTCCGATTCTCGACCCGTCTGATGGACGGTCTCTCAGAGCGACGCCGCTATTTCTGAGTATACTAAATTATTTACGAAAACGATATTACCCGGGCGGTGAAGGGATCCTACATGCGAAGGTGGGTTCGACCGTGAACGTGTTCGATAGGGCGTACGACGATACGGTTCGCGTCCTCGACGAGGACGGCGAGGTCGTCGGCGACGTGCCGGACCTCGACGACGAATCGCTCGTCGACATGTACAGGCACATGCGGCTGGCGCGTCACTTCGACGGCCGCGCGGTGAGCCTCCAGCGACAGGGGCGGATGGGGACGTACCCCCCGCTCTCCGGCCAGGAGGGGGCCCAGATCGGCTCGGCGTTCGCGCTCGACGACGACGACTGGATGGTCCCGTCGTACCGCGAACACGGCGCCGCCCTCGTCCACGGGCTCCCGCTGAAACAGACCCTGCTCTACTGGATGGGTCACGAGGACGGCAACAACGCGCCGACGGACGTCAACGTCTTCCCGGTCGCCGTCCCCATCGCGTCGCAGATCCCCCACGCGACGGGCGCCGCGTGGGCCTCGAAGCTCCGCGGCGAGGACGACGCGTTCGTCTGCTACTTCGGCGACGGCGCGACGAGCGAGGGCGACTTCCACGAGGGAATCAACTTCGCCGGCGTGTTCGACACGCCGACCGTCTTCTTCTGTAACAACAACCAGTGGGCGATCTCCGTTCCGCGAGAGCGCCAGACCCGGAGCGCGACCCTGGCGCAGAAGGCGGAGGCGTACGGGATCGACGGCGTTCAGGTCGACGGCATGGACCCGCTGGCGGTGTACAGCGTCACGGAAGCGGCCTTAGAGAAGGCGCGCGACCCCGAGACCGACCGGCCGCGGCCGACGCTGATCGAGGCGGTCCAGTACCGGTTCGGCGCGCACACGACCGCCGACGACCCGACCGTCTACCGCGACGACGACGAGGTCGAGCGCTGGAAGCGGAAGGACCCCATCGACCGGCTGGAGTCGTACCTCCGGGACGAAGGGGTCCTCGACGACGAGCGCGTCGCGGAGATCGAGTCGACGGTCGAGGCCCGGGTCGCGGACGCGATAGACGAGGCTGAATCGATGGCGCGCCCCGACCCGCGCGAGCTGTTCGAACACGCGTACGCGGAGCTTCCGCCCGAGCTGGAGCGGCAGTACGAGGAGTTCGCCGCCCTGCGCGACGAGCGCGGCGACGCGGCGTTCCTGGAGGAGTAAATGACCGAGACACAGAACCTCACGCTGGTACAGGCGATACGAGACGGACTACACACCGAACTGCGCGAGGACGACGACGTCGTCGTGATGGGGCAAGACGTCGGGAAGAACGGCGGCGTCTTCCGCGCGACCGAGGGCCTGTTCGACGAGTTCGGCGGCGACCGGGTGATCGACACGCCGCTGGCCGAGTCGGGCATCGTCGGCACCGCGGTCGGGATGGCCGCCATGGGGATGCGACCGGTCCCGGAGATCCAGTTCTCCGGGTTCATGTACCCCGGCTTCGACCAGATCGTCTCGCACATGGCGCGGTTCCGGACCCGCAGCCGCGGGCGGTTCACGCTCCCCATGACGCTACGTGCCCCCTACGGCGGCGGGATCCGCGCGCCCGAACACCACTCCGAGTCGAAGGAGGCGTTCTACGCCCACGAGGCCGGGCTGAAGGTCGTCATCCCCTCCACGCCGTACGAGGCGAAGGGGCTGCTCGCGGCGTCGATCCGCGACCCCGACCCGGTGATATTCCTCGAACCGAAGCTGATCTACCGGGCGTTCCGCGAGGAGGTCCCCGAGGAGCCGTACACGGTCCCCATCGGCGAGGCGGCCACGCGCCGCGAGGGCGACGACGTGGCCGTCTTCACCTACGGCGCGATGACTCGCCCCACGCTGGAGGCCGCCGAGACGCTCGGGGAGGAGGGGATCGAGTGCGAGGTCGTCGACCTCCGCACGATTTCCCCGCTCGACCGCGAGGCGGTCGTCGAGGCGTTCGAGAAGACCGGTCGCGCGGTCGTCGTTCACGAGGCCCCCAAGACCGGCGGGCTCGCGGGCGAGATCACGGCGATCCTTCAGGAGGAGGCGCTGCTGTACCAGGAGGCGCCGATCGGCCGCGTCACCGGCTTCGACGTGCCGTACCCGCTGTACGCGCTGGAGGACTACTACCTCCCGTCTGCCGCCCGCATTGAGGACGGAATCTTGGAGGCGGTCGAATTTTAAGATGTCCGGCAGAGGTACACCCATGAACGCCGAGGACCGGCGCACGACGGCAGAGGGGAGACGCCCGACCGCCGAGGGGGGCGACGAATGACGGTCGAGGAGTTCAAACTGCCCGACGTCGGCGAGGGCGTCGCGGAGGGCGAACTCGTCAGCTGGCTGGTCGCGCCCGGCGACCGCGTCGAGGAGGACCAGCCCGTCGCCGAGGTCGAGACCGACAAGGCGCTCGTCGAGGTGCCGTCGAGCTACGACGGCGTCGTCGAGGAGCTGTTCGCCGAGGAGGGGGAGATGGTCCCCGTCGGCGACGTGATCATCTCGTTCCGCGTCGACGAGGACGGCGAGGCGGCCGCCGGCGACGACGCGGAGGCCGAACCGGAGCCGGAGCCCGACTCGCCCGACGAGTCGGCGTCGGAGCCGACCACCGAGGCGGCCGACGCCGAGCCCGACACGCCCGCCGGACGCACCTTCGCGCCGCCGTCGGCCCGCCGGCTCGCCCGCGAGCTCGGCGTCGACGTCGCGGCCGTCGACGGGAGCGGCCCCGGCGGCCGCGTCACCGAGGCCGACGTGCGCGCCCACGCCGAGGGCGACGCCGGGGCCGCCGACGCGGGCGCCCCGGACGACGGCCCCGAACCCCGTCCCGCGCCGACGCCGACCGATCCCGGCTCCGACGGGCGGAAGTCCGCGGTCAGCAAGCGCGGCGCCGACGACGGCTCCGCCGACGCCCCGGCGACGCCCGCCGGCGGGCCCGACCCCGCGGGCCGGGAGACGACGCTCGCGACGCCCGCCACGCGGAAGGCCGCGCGCGACCGCGACGTGGACATCGACGACGTGCCGACCGACCAGACCCGGGACGGCGAGGCGTTCGTCACGGCCGAGGCCGTGAACGCGTACGCTGACGCGCTGGAGTCGCCCGCGTCGACGCCCGAGCCGGAACCGGTCGAGACGGGCCCGGGCACGGAGCCCGCCGTGACCGCCGGCGACGCGTCCGAGACGAGCGCTCCCGCGTCGGGCGACGAGACCGTCCCGTACCGCGGCGTCAGGCGCACCATCGGCAAGCAGATGGAGCGCTCGAAGTTCACGGCGCCGCACGTCACCCACCACGACACCGCCGAGGTCGACGCGCTCGTGGAGGCCCGCGAGGAGCTGAAGCCGAAGGCCGAGGCCGAGGGGGTGAAGCTCACCTACATGCCGTTCGTGATGAAGGCCATCGTCGCCGGGCTGAAGGAGTACCCGTACCTCAACAGCGAGCTCCGGGAGGACGACGAGGAGATCGTGTTGAAAAGCGAGTACAACCTCGGCATCGCGGTCGCGACCGACGCGGGTCTCATGGTTCCCGTCGTCGAGAACGTCGACGAGAAGGGGCTCTTCGAGCTGGCCGACGCGGTGAACGACCTCGCCTCGCGCGCCCGAGAGCGGAAGCTCAAGCCCGCGGAGATGCAGGGCGGGACCTTCTCTATCACCAACTTCGGCGCGATCGGCGGCGAGTACGCCACGCCGATCATCAACTACCCCGAGACGGCGATCCTCGGGCTCGGGGCCATCGAGGAGCGCCCTGTCGTCCGCGACCACGCGGACGTCGAGTCCGAGTTCCTCGACGACTCGGACGACTCGACGGTCGTCCCGGCGCCGACGCTCCCGTTGTCCTTATCGATCGACCACCGCGTCGTCGACGGCGCGGTCGCGGCCGAGTTCGCGAACACCGTCATGGAACACTTGGAAAACCCCCTGCTGTTACTCAACGAATAATGGTCGTCGGAGATGTCACCACGGGAACGGAGGTACTGGTCATCGGCGCGGGGCCGGGCGGCTACGTCGCCGCCATCCGCGCCGCACAGGAGGGGCTCGACACGACCCTCGTCGAGAAGGACGCCTACGGCGGCGCCTGTCTCAACCGCGGCTGTATCCCCTCGAAGGCGCTGATCACGGGGAGCGGGCTCGCCCACGAGGCCGGCAACGCGGAGTTCATGGGCGTCCACGCGGACCCCGCCGTCGACATGGGGAAGATGATCGAGTGGAAAGACGGCGTCGTCGACCGGCTCACCGGCGGCGTCGAGAAGCTCTGTAAGGCGAACGGCGTGAACCTGATCGAGGGGACCGCCTCGTTCGTCGGCGAGGACACCGTCCGCGTCGCGCACGGCGGCGACGGGCAGGGCTCTGAGACGCTCTCGTTCGAACACGCGGTCGTCGCGACCGGCTCGCGTCCGATCCAGATCCCCGGCTTCGAGTTCGCCGAGGACCACGTTTGGAGCTCCGCCGACGCGCTCGACGCCGACACCGTCCCGGACCGGCTCGGGATCGTCGGCGGCGGCTACATCGGGATGGAGTTGGCGACGACGTACGCCAAGCTCGGGGCCGACGTGACGGTCGTCGAGATGCTCGACGACATCCTCGACCCCTACGAGGACGACGTGAAGCGGATCGTCCGGGAGCGCGCCGCGGAGCTCGGCGTCGAGTTCAACTTCGGCGAGGGCGCGAGCGAGTGGTCGGAGGCGCCCGACGGCGGGTACCTCCTCCACACCGAGACGGAGGACAGCGAGGAGTCGACGTACGGCGTCGACAAGATCCTCGTCGCGGTCGGCCGTCAGCCAGTCACCGACGGCCTCGACGTAGCGAACGCCGGTATCGAGACGGACGACCGCGGCTTCATCGAGACGGACGATCGCACGCGCACGGCGGTCGAGCACATCCACGCCGTCGGCGACGTCGCGGGCGACCCGATGCTCGCGCACGCGGCCTCGAACGAGGGGATCGTCGCCGCCGAGGTGATCGCCGGTGAACCCGCCGCGCTCGACCGACAGGCCGTCCCCGCCGCGGTGTTCACCGACCCCGAGATCGGGACGGTCGGGATGACCGAGGCCGAGGCCGAGGACGCCGGCTTCGATCCCGTCGTCGGCGAGATGCCGTTCAACGCCTCCGGCCGGGCGATGACGACCGGCCACACCGAGGGGTTCGCCCGGATCGTCGCCGACGAGGAGACCGGATTCGTCCTCGGCGGGCAGATCGTCGGACCCGAGGCGTCGGAGCTGATCGCGGAGGTCGCGCTCGCGGTCGAGATGGGCGCGACCCTCGAAGACGTGGCCGCCACCGTCCACACCCACCCGACGCTCGCGGAGGCGGTGATGGAGGCCGCGGAGAACGCTCGCGGGCAGGCGATCCACACGCTGAACCGCTGAGCGGCCCGTCTTCGAGACCCCGGGTCGGCGCCGTCGGCGACTCGACGCTCCCGCGCGGAGTCAGAAGTGGCCGCGAGGCGAACGGACGCGCCCGCCTCCCTCGGGTGGAACTCTCACACATGATTATCGAACTGTCGACTTCTCGATCCGTAGCGGGGTCGCCACTCGCTTCCCGGCGGAGCACGCCACGCGGAGCGCCGCTGCGGCCCACGACGCCGACTTCGCAGATCGGAAAACAGAACTTCAGTTTCTCGATAGAAACTCTCGGTTATATCGATTATTGTCTCCTCGTATTAGACAATATTATCCGTAAAGAAGGGCGACTATTTTTTGATGGCTAGTAACACCCAAGAGTGGTGGCCGGACCAGTTGGACCTGGAGTTGCTCGATCAGAACTCCGCCGACATCGGTCCCTACGGCGAGGAGTTCGACTACGCCGAGGCGTTCGAGGAGCTCGACCTCGAGGCGGTCAAGTCCGACCTCGAAGACGTGATGACCGACTCGAAGGAGTGGTGGCCCGCCGACTACGGCCACTACGGGCCGCTGTTCATCCGGATGGCGTGGCACAGCGCCGGCACGTACCGCTCGCTCGACGGCCGCGGCGGCGCCGCCGGCGGCCACCAGCGCCTCCCCCCGATCAGCAGCTGGCCGGACAACGTGAACCTCGACAAGGCCCGGCGGCTGCTGGAGCCAGTGAAGACGAAGTACGGCGAGAAGCTCTCGTGGGCGGACCTCATCGTCCTCGCCGGCAACGTCGCGCTCGAGTCGATGGGCTTCGAGACGTTCGGCTTCGCGGGCGGCCGCGAGGACGACTTCCGTGGCGACGACGCGGTCGACTGGGGCCCCGAGAGCGAGTTCGAGACGACCTCCGAGGAGCGCTTCGACGAGGAGGGCGACCTCAAGGCGCCGCTCGGCAACACCGTGATGGGCCTCATTTACGTGAACCCCGAGGGGCCGAACGGCGAGCCCGACCTCGAAGGGTCCGCGAAGAACATCCGCCAGTCGTTCAGCCGCATGGCGATGAACGACAAGGAGACCGTCGCCCTCATCGCCGGCGGCCACACCTTCGGCAAGGTCCACGGCGCCGACGACGGCGACAACCTCGGTCCGGAGCCCGAGGACGCCCCCATCGACCTCCAGGGACTCGGCTGGGACAACGAGTTCGGCGAGGGGATGGGCCCCGACGCGATCACCAGCGGCATCGAGGGGCCGTGGAACGCCACCCCGACCGTCTGGGACATGAGCTACGTCAACAACCTGCTCACCTACGACTGGGAGCCGGAGAAGGGTCCCGGCGGCGCGTGGCAGTGGACAACGGAGAACGACGAGCTCGACGACGCCGCGCCCGGCGTCGCGGACCCCGACGACAAGGAGGACGTGATGATGCTCACGACGGACGTCGCCCTGAAGCACGACGACGACTTCCGGGCCGTCTTAGAGGAGTTCCGCGACGACCCCGAAGAGTTCCAGGAGACGTTCGCGAAGGCGTGGTACAAGCTCATCCACCGCGACATGGGCCCGCCGGAGCGGTTCCTCGGCCCCGAGGTCCCGGAGGAGACGATGGTCTGGCAGGACCCCCTGCCCGAGGCCGACTACGAGGCCATCGGCGACGCGGAGGTCGCCGAGCTCACGGACGCGCTCCTCGAGTCCGGCCTGTCGACCGGCGAACTCGTCAAGACCGCGTGGGCGGCGGCGTCCACCTACCGCGACAGCGACAAGCGCGGCGGCGCCAACGGCGCCCGCATCCGCCTCGAACCGCAGCGAAGTTGGGAGGCCAACGAGCCCGAGGCGCTCGCTGACGTCCTCTCGACGCTCGAGGAGATCCAGACCGAGTTCAACGAGTCGCGCGACGACGACGTCCGCGTCTCGCTCGCCGACCTCATCGTGCTCGGTGGGACGGCGGCCGTCGAGCGGGCCGCGGCCGACGCGGGCTACGACGTCGAGGTGCCGTTCGAGCCCGGCCGCGTCGACGCGACGGCGGAGCAGACCGACGTCGACTCCTTCGAGGCGCTCGAGCCGGAGGCCGACGGCTTCCGTAACTACCTCGGCGACGCCGACGAGCCGGTCGAGGACCTCATGGTCGACAAGGCGGACCTGCTGAACCTGACCGCCAGCGAGATGACCGTTCTGGCCGGCGGTCTGCGCGCGCTCGGCGCGACGTACGGCGATTCCGACCGCGGGGTCTTCACCGACGAGCCCGGCGCGCTCACCAACGACTTCTTCGCGAATCTGCTCGACATGGAGTACGAGTGGGACGCGGTCACCGAAGACGAGGACGTCTACGAGATCCGCGACCGCGACACCGGTGAGGTCGCGTGGGAGGCGACGCGCGCCGACCTCATCTTCGGCTCGAACGCGCGACTCCGGACCATCGCGGACGTGTACGCCAGCGACGAGGAGAAGTTCGTCGAGGACTTCGCCGCGACGTGGAGCGAGATCATGAAGCTCGACCGCTTCGATCTCGAGTAACCCGATCGCCGCGCTCCCGGTTTTCTCTCTGACTCTGCCCCCGCCGAACGCGGGCCGGCGGTGCGTCGCTCCGCCGTCGCCCGCCGTTCGAGCCTCTCGCTGTCGGCCGCCGAGTCGTGACTCTCGCTTCGGACCCGGTGACCGGCGCCGATCAAATTCTATATCGCGACATATAATTTATCTTGTCGGCCACGTTCGAATCTCTCCCCGAGCCGCGAGTTCGAGGGGGCCCCCGTTTCGGCGTCTCGGGGGCGATCGACCGGCTTTTTTCCCGTCGAGCCCTCGCTGGCGACATGGCCGACGAGTTCGACCCGGAGAAGTTCGAGGACAAGTACGCGCACTACTTCAACGAGCTCCAGCGGGCGTACAAGAACGCGTTCAACCAGATGAACGACCGGTACGACTCGGAGCTGATCCACGGCATCGACCAGACCGTGCTCAACGAGTCGGAGCCGTTCTACGAGGACGGTGAGTTCCGCGTCGAGCTCCCGGAGAGCCCGCGCGAGCGCATCCGCGGCGCCGTCGCGGTCGACGACGAGACGTTCGAGGAGACGCTCGAGGAGTACGTCGAGCGGATCGAGTCCGAACTGTACCGGACCCTTGGGGTCGACCGACCGGAGTAGGGGTCCGACGCGGCCCGCGACGGGAGCGGATCCGGCCGAACCAAAGGCATAAGCCCGGTGCCCGCCAACTCGCGGGCATGAGCACGGACACGGCTGACGCGGACAACGAACTCCGCGAGCGGATCACGAACTTCCTGCGGCGCAACTTCCCGCAGATCCAGATGCACGGCGGCAGCGCCGCCATCGCCCACCTCGACCGCGAGAAGGGCGAGGTGACGGTCCAGCTCGGCGGGGCCTGTTCCGGCTGCGGTATCTCCCCGATGACGATCCAGGCGATCAAGTCCCGGATGGTCAAAGAGATCCCCGAGATCGAGACGGTCCACGCCGACACCGGCGCGTCGGCCGGCGCCGACGGCGACCTCGGCGGCACCAGCAGCGGCGGCGGGATGTCTCCCTCCTTCCCCGGGGAGACGACCGACGACGACGGCGACGACGAAGGCCCCCAGGCGCCGTTCTGAACCCCGCCGACCACGCCTTTCCTCTCTTTCCGCTCCGCGAGTCGCAACGCCGTCAGCTACTGAACCGCCTATCTCTGTAGATCCACCGTTTCTACGGTGTAGACGCGTTCTCTCGGCCTTATTGTCGTCTCTCTGACTCTCGCTGTCGTCGCTAGATGTATCACATAACGCTATATTGAATTGAGTTCGCCGTCCTCCTCGGTCCGACTGAAGCCTTTTTCTCCCCGGCCGCCGTGGGGAGTTGCTATGTACCACCGCGAGGTCGAACCAACGGCGGAGTACGTCGCGCGGTTCGAAACGGGGGCCGACTGGCGCGAGGAGATCGAGTCGCTCGCCCGCGAGGAAGACGTCGAGGCCGGCTGGTTCACGGCGCTCGGTGCGGTCCAGGACGCGGACGTCTGGTTCTACGACCAAGACGAGACCGAGTATCGCTCGGTGACGTTCGACGAACCGCTCGAGGTGGCCGCCTGCGTGGGCAACGTCTCGCTGTTGGAGGGCGACGTGTTCGCACACACCCACGCCGTCCTCTCGCGGCCGAGCGGACAGGCGCTCGCGGGGCACCTCGACTCGGCGACGGTCTGGGCCGGCGAGTGTCACCTGCGCGCGTTCGCCGAGCCGCTGGAGCGCTCGCACGACGAGGCGACGGACCTCGACCTGTGGCTGTGACCCGTCGACCGCGCCACCGGACCCCAGAGGCCCGATGAGACCGGACGACGAGCGCTACTTCGCGCGGATCGAAGAGCGGCTCGACGAGGCGTGGGATGTCGCGGAGACGGCCAAAGAGCAGGGCCGGGACCCGGAGCCGGAGATCGAGATCCCGATCGCCCGCGACATGGCCGACCGCGTCGAGAACATCCTCGGCATCGACGGCGTCGCCGAGCGCGTCCGCGAGCTGGAGGGCGAGATGTCTCGCGAGGAGGCGGCTCTGGAGCTGGTCACTGACTTCGTCGACGGCAACGTCGGTGACTACGACTCCCGCGAGGGGAAGATCGAGGGGGCGGTCCGGACCGCGGTCGCGCTGCTCACCGAGGGGGTCGTCGCCGCGCCGATCGAGGGGATCGACCGCGTCGAGCTGTTGGAGAACGACGACGGCACGGAGTTCGTCAACGTCTACTACGCCGGTCCGATCCGCTCGGCGGGCGGGACGGCGCAGGCGCTGTCCGTGCTCGTCGCCGACTACGCCCGGTCGCTGCTCGACGTCGACGAGTACAAGCCCCGCGACGTGGAGGTCGAGCGCTACGCCGAGGAGATCGCCCTCTACGACAAGGACACCGGGCTCCAGTACACGCCGAAGGACAAGGAGTCGAAGTTCATCGCCAAGCACATCCCCGTCATGCTCGACGGGGAGGCGACGAGCGACGAGGAGGTCTCGGGGTTCCGCGACCTCGAACGCGTCGACACCAACTCCGCGCGCGGCGGGATGTGCCTCGTCGCCGCCGAGGGGATCGCGCTGAAGGCCCCGAAGATCCAGCGGTACACCCGTGACCTCGAGGAGGTCGACTGGCCGTGGCTCCAGGACCTGATCGACGGGACGATCGGGAAAGACGGGGCGGGCGACGGGGGCGCCGCGGCCGACGAGGACACCGAGAGCGGCACGGGAGACGGTGACGGCGACGCCGAAGCCGACGACGTAGCGGACACCGAGGGAGACGAGAGCGCGGCCGACGACGCGGCCGGACCGCCGCGGGCCGACCCCTCACAGAAGTTCCTCCGCGACCTCATCGCGGGGCGGCCCGTGTTCACCCACCCGAGCGAGGCTGGCGGCTTCCGACTCCGGTACGGCCGGGCGCGCAACCACGGCTTCGCGACCGGCGGCGTCCACCCCGCCACGATGCACATCGTCGACGACTTCCTCGCGGCCGGCACGCAGATCAAGACCGAGCGGCCGGGGAAGGCGCACGGCGTCGTCCCGGTCGACTCCATCGAGGGCCCCACGGTCCGGCTCGCGAACGGCGAGGTCCGCCGGATCGACGACCCCGAGGAGGCGAAGGAGCTCCGCAACGGCGTCGAGAAGGTCCTCGACCTGGGCGAGTACCTCGTCAACTACGGGGAGTTCGTCGAGAACAACCACCCGCTCGCGCCCGCCTCGTACGCCCCCGAGTGGTGGGTCCAGGAGTTCGAGGCGGCCGGCGCCGACGTCCGCGCGCTCCGCGACGACCCGCACGTCGACCTCGAACACCCCGATGTCGACCGGGCGCTCTCGTGGGCGCGCGAGCACGACTGCCCGCTCCACCCCGAGTACACCTACCTCTGGCACGACGTGTCGGTCGACGCGTTCGCGGCGCTCGCCGACGCGATCGCGGCTGGCGAGGTCGTCGAGGGCGTCCTCGCGATCGAGCGCACGGATCAGGTCCAAGACACGCTGGAGTCGCTGCTGATCGAACACGCGGCGACCCCGGACGCCCTCCGGATCCCGACGTGGCGGCCGCTCGCGCGGTCGCTCGGGATCGACGACGGCCTCCGGAAGGAGTGGGACCCCGCGGACCTTTCCCCCGCGGCCCGGGAGTACGCCGACGGCGAGAACGCGATCCGCGCGGTCAACGAGGTCGCCCCTTTCGAAGTGCGCGAGCGGGCCCCCACCCGCATCGGTAACCGGATGGGACGCCCCGAGAAGTCGGAGAGCCGCGACCTCTCGCCGGCGGTCCACACCCTCTTCCCGATCAACGAGGCGGGCGGCCCCCAGCGCGACGTCGCCGAGGCCGCGAACGTGATGGACGACACCGGCCGGCGGGGGCGACACGAACTG
The DNA here is from genome assembly GCF_005435025.1 of Halorubrum sp. CGM4_25_10-8A. Taxonomy (NCBI): domain Archaea; kingdom Methanobacteriati; phylum Methanobacteriota; class Halobacteria; order Halobacteriales; family Haloferacaceae; genus Halorubrum; species Halorubrum sp. CGM4_25_10-8A. The sequence goes on from NZ_SGTX01000002.1 coordinate 90,505, forward strand.
GAGGTCTCCGACCGCGTCTGCCCGGACTGCGGCGAGCACACCTACGCCGCGCTGTGCCCCGACTGCGAGACGCACACCGAACCGCACTACGAGTGTAACGACTGCGGCACCGTCTGCGAGCCCGACGAGGCCGGCCGCGTCGAGTGCCCGAACTGCGAGTGGGAGGTGACGGCCGCGGGGTATCAGGTGGTCGACGTCAACGACGCGTACCGCACCGCCTTGGAGACGGTCGGCGAGCGCGAGTCCGCCTTCGAGATCCTGAAGGGGGTTCAGGGGCTCACCTCGCGGAACAAGACGCCGGAGCCGATCGAGAAGGGCGTCCTCCGCGCGAAGAACGGCGTCACGTCGTTCAAGGACGGAACGGTCCGGTACGACATGACCGACCTCCCGGTCACCGCGGTCCGGCCCGAGGAGCTCGACGTCACCGCCGACCACTTCCGCGAGCTCGGCTACGAGACCGATATTGACGGCGAGCCGCTGCGCCACGACGACCAGGTGGTCGAACTGCGCGTCCAGGACATCGTCCTCTCGGACGGCGCGGCCGAGCACATGCTCAAGACCGCCGACTTCGTCGACGACCTCCTCGAACAGTTCTACGGGCTCGACCGCTTCTACGAGGTGAACGAGCGCGACGACCTCGTCGGCGAGCTCGTCTTCGGGATGGCGCCCCACACGAGCGCCGCGACTGTTGGGAGAGTGGTAGGTTTCACGTCGGCCGCGGTCGGATACGCTCATCCGTACTTTCACGCCGCGAAACGGCGGAACTGCTTCCACCCGGAGACGAAAATCTGGTACGAGGACGAAGCCGGAAAGTGGCACTACGACCCCATCGAGACACTCGTTGAGGACCGACTTGACGCCGAAACGGCTGAAGAGGACGACTTCGGGACGCTTGTCCAGAAACTCGATGACGATGTGTATGTACCGTCCGTAACTGAGGATGGCGAGAAAACGCTCCAACGGGCTGAAGCACTCTCGAAGCATCCTTCGCCTGACCACCTCGTCCGCGTCGAAACAAAGAGTGGACAGGAGCTGACGGTGACGCCCGACCACTCGATGCGTCGGTGGACCGGCGATGGAATCGAGCGCGTGTCGGCCCGAGAGTTAACCACGGAAGATGCGCTCCCTGCGCCGAAACAGATCTCGGTTGACGGGGAAACAGCGACGTTCGACCTGCTCGCGGAATTCCTCGACGCGGACGCCGTTTCGAACGACGACCTGATGATCCGAGGGCTCGGCGAATCTAATCTCAAACAACTCCTCGATGATGCGACAGACGCCGAGAACTACCTGAAGCCTGTTGCGGAACTCCTCGACGTTAGTCAGTCGACGGTGTACAACTGGGTGTCTCGCGACAGCATCTCGGCCGGCGTTCTGATCGAACTGTACGACTGCGACACTGTCGTCGAACGCGTTCCCACCGACGTGACACTTGGAATCCGTCGAGACAGCGCTTCGATTTCGCGTCAGTTCGATGTCGACGAGACGGTCGGCACGATGCTCGGATACTACGCTGCAGAAGGGTTCACCCGGCAGGAGGCTGGGTCATTTTACCAGACGACAATCTGTACGCCGGACGACGTGCCACGCGACGAGATCATTGACGTCTTTGACGACGTATTTGACGTTGAGGCGTTCGAGGAGAACGAATGGAAGATTACTGTTTCCAGTCGCCTCGTCACGACGCTGTTCTCGGATGTTCTTGACGCCGGGAGTCGTGCGGAGACGAAACTAATCCCGGACTGCGTGCTCTCCGCACCGGACTCGATTCTCCGAACGTTCCTCGCGGCGTACTTCTCTGGCGACGGAAGCACGTCTAGCGAACGCGTCGAGGTTCGCGCACATACGGTGAGCGACGACCTACAGTCCGACCTAATCGCAGCCCTCAAGCGGTTCGGTATCGCTACGAAAGTGTATCGCGAGGAGCGTACCCCGAAGACGGGTGCGGTGGCCGAGTTCTACGACGGCGAGCAGTCGTTCGAATCCTGGGTCCTCAAGATCACATCACAGAACGCCGTGCGGTTCGCCGACCGAGTCGGCTTCCATCTCGGCCGCAAGGACGAGACGCTTACTGACGTGCTGGACCGCGTCGATACCCGAACACAGCGACTCTTCGGTGACGGAGGCGACGTTTGGGTTGATGAAGTCGTCTCTGTCGAGATGGTCCAGTCCGACATCGAATTCACATACTGTCTGACTGTTGAGGAGACAAACACGCTCGTCGCGAACGACGTGTACTCCGGTCAGTGTGACGGTGACGAGGACTGCGTGATGCTGCTTATGGACGGACTGCTCAACTTCTCGAAAGAATTTCTGCCCGATCAGCGCGGCGGGCGGATGGACGCGCCGCTGGTGATGTCCTCGCGAATCGACCCCTCCGAGATCGACGACGAGGCGCACAACGTCGACATCGTGCGGGAGTACCCCAAAGAGCTGTACGAGGCGTCCCGAGAGATGGCCGACCCGGAGGCGGTCGAGGAGCTGATCCAGATCGGCGAGGACACGCTCGGCACCGACGACGAGTACCACGGGTTCGACCACACCCACGACACCACCGACATCGCGATGGGACCGGACCTCTCGGCGTACAAGACGCTCGGCGACATGATGGAGAAGATGGACGCCCAGCTGGAGCTGGCCCGGAAGCTCCGCGCGGTCGACGAGACCGACGTGGCGGAGCGGGTGATCGAGTACCACTTCCTGCCGGACATCATCGGGAACCTCCGGGCGTTCTCGCGGCAGGAAACGCGCTGTCTCGACTGCGGCGAAAAGTACCGGCGGATGCCGCTGACGGGCGAGTGCCGCGAGTGCGGCGGCCGCGTGAACCTCACCGTCCACGAGGGGTCGGTGAGCAAGTACGTCGACACCGCCATCGAGGTGGCGGAGCGGTTCGACTGCCGGCCCTACACGAAACAGCGGCTGAAGGTGTTAGACCAGTCGTTAGAGTCGATCTTCGAGGACGACACGAACAAGCAGTCCGGCATCGCGGACTTCATGTGAGGTGGGGGGAGCGGCCGCGGGTCGAGCGGGCCTCACCGCGCCGGACCCTCGGGGTTCAGTCGCCGCGCGCTTCCTCGACCACCCGCGTGAACTCGCGGGCGGTCTCGGTGATGACCTCGTAGTCGCCGCGCTCGGCGGCGTCGTAGTCGACGAGCGCGCCGCCCGCGCCGACCGCGAACGCGCCCGCCTCGACGTACTCCGCGGCGTTGTCCGGGCTGACGCCGCCGGTCGGCATCATCGGAATCTGGCCGAGCGGCCCCTTCATCGCGCCGAGGTGGGCCGGCCCGACCGTCTTCGCGGGGAACACCTTCACGAAGTCGGCGCCCGCCTCGTAGCCGCGGACCGCCTCCGTCGGCGTCATCACGCCGGGTGCGCTGACCGCGCCGTAGCGGTTACACGTCTCGATGACGTCCTCGTGGAGGCTCGGCGAGACGACGAACTCGGCGCCCGCCATCAGCGTCGTCCGGGCGGTCTCGCTGTCGAGGACGGTACCGGTGCCGACGACGACCTCGTCGTCGAAGGAGGCGGTCACCTCGTCGATGAGGTCCGCGACGTTCGGCGTGTCGGCGGTGATCTCGACGGCGGTGACGCCGCCTTCGCGGAGCGCCTCCGCGATCTCGATGAGCTGGTCGGCGGGCACCCCGCGGAGCACCGCGACGACGCCGCTGTCGACGAGCCGTGAGAGCGTCTCGTTCATACTCACCGTTTCCCGAGTCGGCCCTTAAAACCGCGCCGATGCCCGCTCCGCCGGGGTCTCGACCCGGGCGCCCGCGGCGGTCGTTCCGTGACACTGTGCGACACGAAATCGCCGGGGATCGGGGGTGATCCCCGGCGAATCGGCCGCGACGAAACACTACCCTTTTGACCCTCCTTTCGGTAACACTCGGTATAATGGGCCGACGCAAGAAGATCGTTCAGGAATGTGAGCGGCTGATGGACAACCCGGAGCACATCCGGAACATCGCCATCGCCGCCCACGTCGACCACGGGAAGACGACGCTGTCTGACAACCTGCTGGCGGGCGCCGGGATGATCTCCGAGGACACCGCGGGCGAGCAGCTCGCGATGGACACGAAGGAGGACGAGCAGGAGCGCGGGATCACCATCGACGCGGCGAACGTCTCGATGACCCACGAGTACGAGGACACCAACCACCTCATCAACCTCATCGACACCCCGGGCCACGTGGACTTCGGGGGCGACGTCACTCGCGCGATGCGCGCGGTCGACGGCGCGCTGGTGGTCGTCGACGCCGTCGAGGGCGCGATGCCCCAGACGGAGACGGTGCTCCGACAGGCGCTCCGCGAGGGCGTGAAGCCGACGCTGTTCATCAACAAGGTCGACCGCCTCATCTCGGAGCTCCAGGAGGGGCCCCAGGAGATGCAAGAGCGGCTGATGTCGGTCATCGCCGACGTCAACGAGCTCATCCGCGGGATGGCCGAGAACATGGACGACATCCCCGAGGACTGGACCGTCTCCGTCGAGGACGGCACGGTCGGCTTCGGCTCCGCGCTGTACAAGTGGGGCGTCTCGATGCCCTCGATGCAGCGGACCGGCATGGACTTCGGCGACATCATGGAGCTCGAACAGAACGACAAGCGGCAGGAGCTCCACGAGCGGACGCCGCTGTCTGACGTCGTGCTCGACATGGTCTGCGAACACTTCCCGAACCCGGTCGACGCGCAGCCCCGCCGCGTCCCGCGCATCTGGCGCGGTGACCCGGACACCGAGCTGGCCGAGGGGATGCAGCTGGTCGACGAGGACGGCGACGTCGTCTTCATGGTCACCGACATCTCCATGGACCCGCACGCGGGCGAGATCGCGACTGGCCGCGTCTTCTCCGGCACGCTGGAGAAGGGCCAGGAGCTGTACGTCTCCGGCACGGCCGGGAAGAACCGCATCCAGAGCGTGGGGCTCTTCATGGGGTCCGAACGCGAGGAGGTGGACCGTGTCCCGGCGGGGAACATCGCGTCCGTCACCGGACTGCGTGACGCCATCGCCGGCTCCACCGTCTCCTCGGTCGAGATGACGCCGTTCGAGTCGATCGAACACATCTCCGAGCCGGTCATCACGAAGTCTGTCGAGGCGCAGAACATGGACGACCTGCCGAAGCTCATCGAGACGCTCCAGCAGGTCGCCAAGGAGGACCCGACGATCCAGATCGAGATCAACGAGGACACCGGCGAGCACCTGATCAGCGGGCAGGGTGAGCTCCACCTCGAAGTGATCACCCAGCGGATTCGCGACAACCAGGGCATCCCGGTCATCACCGGCGAACCGATCGTCGTGTTCCGCGAGCAGCCCCAGGAGTCCTCTCGCGAGGTCGAGGGGCAGTCGCCGAACCGCCACAACAAGTTCTACATCACCGTCGAGCCGATGGACCAGGAGATCGTCGACGCCATCCAGCTCGGCGAGGTCTCGATGGACATGCCCGAACTGGAGCGCCGCGAGGCGCTCCAGGAGGCCGGCATGGACAAGGACACCTCCCAGAACGTCGAGGACATCCACCGGACCAACATCCTCATCGACGACACGAAGGGGATCCAGCACCTCAACGAGACGATGGAGCTCGTCTTGGAGGGGCTTCAGGAGGCGCTCGACGACGGTCCGCTGGCCGCCGAGCCGGTCCAGGGGTCGCTGTTCCGACTCCACGACGCGAAGCTCCACGAGGACACCATCCACCGCGGTCCGGCGCAGGTCATCCCGGCGGTCCGCGACGCGGTCCACCGCTCGCTGATCGACGGCGAGGTCCGCCTGCTCGAACCGATCCAGGACGTCCGGATCGACGTGCCCAGCGAACACATGGGCGCGGCCTCCGGCGAGATCCAGGGTCGTCGCGGCCGCGTCGACGACATGTACCAGGAGGGCGACCTCATGGTCGTCGAGGGCATCGCGCCCGTCGAGGAGATGATCGGGTTCTCCTCCGACATCCGCTCGGCCACCGAGGGCCGCGCCTCGTGGAACACCGAGAACGCGGGCTTCCGCGTCCTCGTCGATAATCTCCAGCGCGAGAAGATCATGGAGATCCGCGAGCGCAAGGGGATGAAGCTCGAACTGCCGCAGTCGATCGACTACTTCTAAGTCGACGACGCGGTCTGCGGTCTCTGCGGTCAACTTCTCTCTCGCGTCTTCCGCCTGAGAGCCCCGACGCCGTCGATCGCGGCAGACCTCCCCGAACCGTGCGCCGCGTTGACAGGCACGGAAGCGAGGCAACGCCTGCCAGCGCCGAAGGCTTATACCGGATCGTCCGACTCCGTTCGGGTATGCAGACGGGCACGACTCCCCCCCGGCGCACCGCGACGGAGCCACCGAGCGACCGCTCCACGTCGGGGACAGGAGCGCGTCCGCGGACGAGCGATCCGGACTCGACCGGCCGCGATGAAGCCGGGCGCGGCGCGGCGCCGGAGGTGGCGCAGTGAGCGACCGTCGCGACGGGGCGCCGGAGGCCGCGCTCGACGCGGAGGCGGGCGTCGACGAGCCCGACTCGGGAGCGTCGCCCGACGGCGGCCACGCCTCGACGGCGGTCTCGACGCACACGGTCCGGCTGGAGCTGGTCGACGAGCCCGGGCAGCTGCTCGCCGCGCTCCACCCGATCGCCGACAACGGCGGGAACCTCCTGTCGATCTACCACGAGCGCGGGAACAAGACGCCCCGCGGCCGGATCCCGGTCGAGGTCGACTTCGAGGCGACGCCGGACCGGTTCGAGGAGATTGTCGACGCGCTCCGTAGCGAGGGCGTGAACGTGATGCAGGCCGGCACGGAGCGGTACGCCGAGGAGGTGACGCTGCTCCTCTTCGGCCACCTTATCGACACCGACCTCTCCGACACGCTCTCGAGCATCGAGGCCTGCGAGTCGGCGTCGGTCGCCGACGTGTCGCTCGCGGCCCCGCAGGGCACCGAGGAGGTGTCGAGCGCGCGGCTCCGGCTCGAAGCCCGGGCCGGCGAGACGGACGCGGCGCTCGCCGCGGTCCGCGACCTCGCCGCGGAGAAGGACCTCCGCGTCGTTGAGCCACTCACGGGGGTGGAGGCGTGAGACTCGCCGTGATCGGTGCGGGCGCCGTCGGGCGCTCCGTCGTCGAGTTGGCGGGCGAACACGGCCACGAGGTCGTCGCGGTCGCCGACTCGTCGACCGCGGTCGTCGCGGACGGGACGGGCGGTTCCGGCGGAGAGGCCGTCGGCGTCGACCCCGACGCGGTCGTGGCGCGGAAGGCGGAACGGGGGATCGTCGGCGACGACGACCCGGCAGACGCGCTGGCGGCCGACTACGACGTCCTCGTGGAGGCGACGCCGACGACGCTCGGCGACGCCGAGCCGGGCTTCTCGCACGTGACGACCGCCTTAGAGTGCGACCGCCACGCGGTCCTCGCGAACAAGGGCCCCGTCGCGGAGCGGTACGGCGACCTGCGGGCGGCCGTCGGCGACAGCGACGGCGAGATCCGGTTCGAGGCGACCGTGGGTGGCGCGATCCCCGCAGTGTCGACCGTCGAGGACATCGAGCCCGGCCACGTCACGGCGGTCCGGGGCGTGCTCAACGGGACGGCGAACTTCATCCTGACGCGGATGGCCGCCGAGGGGCTGGACTACGACCACGTGCTCGCGGAGGCGCAGGACCTCGGCGTCGCGGAGGCGGATCCCTCCTTCGACGTGGACGGCACCGACGCGGCGCTGAAGTGCGTCATCCTCGCGAACGTGCTCTCGTTCGGCGCGGTCGACGACCCCGCCGACGCCCGGGAGTTCACGCTCGAAGACGCCGACGTCTCGGGGATCCGCGACGTGCCCGGCTCCGCGCTCCGCCTCGCGGCCGAGGACGGGCGGACGGTCCGGCTGATCGGCGAGGCGACGGGCGAGACCGTCCGCGTCGCGCCGCGGCTCGTCCCCGAGAACGGCACGCTCGCGGTCTCGGGGACGCAGAACATCGTCCAGATCGAGACCTCCCACGCCGGCCGGCTCAACATCTCCGGCCGCGGCGCGGGCGGCCCCGAGACCGCGAGCGCGGTCCTCGGCGACGTGGGCCGGTTGGAGTAGCCGACGCCCGACTCGCCCACCGACGGTCTCCGTGCGGCCGTGTGGCGTGCCCCGGGTTGTCGAGAATCGCAAGACGGCGGCACGATACTCTGTGGGCCGTATCGAAACCGTTTTAGTGGAATCTACCGAAACTTACTCACAGAGCGCCTTAGCGCGTGATTACCCCATGAGTGACAAACCGCACCAGAACCTGGCCATCATCGGCCACGTCGACCACGGCAAGAGCACGCTCGTGGGTCGCCTCCTCTTCGAGACGGGGAGCGTCCCCGAGCACGTAATCGAGCAGCACCGCGAGGAAGCCGAAGAGAAGGGCAAGGGCGGCTTCGAGTTCGCCTACGTGATGGACAACCTCGCCGAGGAGCGCGAGCGCGGCGTCACGATCGACATCGCCCACCAGGAGTTCGACACGGACCAGTACTACTTCACCATCGTCGACTGCCCGGGCCACCGTGACTTCGTGAAGAACATGATCACGGGCGCCTCGCAGGCCGACAACGCGGTGCTCGTCGTCGCGGCCGACGACGGCGTCGCGCCCCAGACTCGCGAGCACGTGTTCCTGGCCCGCACGCTCGGGATCAACGAGCTCATCATCGGCGTCAACAAGATGGACCTCGTCGACTACAGCGAGGACTCCTACAAGGAGGTCATCGGCGAGGTCGAGGACCTGCTCAACCAGGTCCGCTTCGCGACCGACGACACCACGTTCGTGCCGATCTCGGCGTTCGAGGGCGACAACGTCGCCGAGCCGTCCCAGAACACCGACTGGTACGACGGCCCCACGCTGCTAGAGTCGCTCAACGACCTGCCGGAGGCCGAGCCGCCGACGGACGCGCCGCTCCGCCTGCCGATCCAGGACGTCTACACCATCTCCGGTATCGGGACCGTCCCCGTGGGACGCGTTGAGACCGGGATTCTCAACACCGGCGACAACGTCTCCTTCCAGCCGTCCGACGTGGGCGGCGAGGTGAAGACGGTCGAGATGCACCACGAGGAGGTGCCCAAGGCCGAGCCCGGCGACAACGTCGGATTCAACGTCCGCGGCATCGGCAAGGACGACATCCGCCGCGGCGACGTCTGTGGCCCGGCCGACGACCCGCCGAGCGTCGCCGAGACGTTCCAGGCGCAGGTCGTCGTCATGCAGCACCCGTCGGTCATTACGGCCGGCTACACCCCGGTCTTCCACGCCCACACGGCGCAGGTCGCCTGTACGATCGAGTCCATCGATCAGAAGATCGACCCCTCGTCCGGTGAGGTCGCCGAGGAGAACCCGGACTTCATCAAGTCCGGCGACGCGGCGGTCGTCACCGTGCGTCCCCAGAAGCCGCTCAGCATCGAGCCGTCCGGCGAGATTCCGGAACTCGGCAGCTTCGCCATCCGCGACATGGGTCAGACCATCGCGGCCGGCAAGGTGCTGGACGTCAACGAGCGATAATCGATGCAGCAGGCACGCGTCCGCCTCGCCGGCACGAGCCCCGAGGACCTCGACGACATCTGCGACGACGTCCGCGAGATCGCGGACTCGACGGGAGTCGCCCTGTCGGGCCCGATCCCGCTGCCGACGAAGACGCTCGAGATCCCGTCGCGCAAGTCCCCGGACGGTGAGGGGACGGCGACGTGGGAGCACTGGGAGATGCGCGTCCACAAGCGTCTGATCGACATCGACGCCGACGAACGCGCGCTCCGCCAGCTCATGCGCGTCCAAGTGCCGAACGACGTCAGCATCGAGATCGTTCTCGAAGACTGAGCGCTAGGGCGTTTCTCTTTCACCCCTTTCGTTTTTCACATCGCCTAGCCCCGGCGCCGTCGATCGCGGCCCGCGCCCACCGTCCGGTCCGGTTCCGGTCACCGCGCGTCGAGCAGGCCGACGCGTCCGGCGACGAGCCCGCAGAACGCCCCGGTCGCGTGCGCGATCAGCGCGACGCCCGGCGCGGCCGTCGTCGCGGTGAGGACGACGGCGACGAGCCCGAACAGGACCAGTTGGACTCGCGGCGAGAGGCGCAGGCGGTCGAACAGCGTCTCGCTCACGACGTTTCCCGCGAGGAGGTAGCCGCCGAGCGCGAACACCGCGCCGCTGATCCCCAACACAGCGACCGGCGGGCCGAGTAGGCTCCCGAGGGTCACCTGCGCGAGGCCCGCGAGCGCGCCCGTCGTGACCACGAACGCGTGGAAGCGGGCGCGGGTCGTCCGGCGCTCGACCAGGGGCCCGACGAGCAGCAGCGCGAGGGCGTTCGCCAGCAGGTGGCCGACGGAGCCGTGCGCGTACACGCTCGTGACGAGCGTCCAGGGAGCGACGGCGACGGGGGTCGACAGCGCGAACAGTCCGGCGAGGCCGACGACGCCGAGGAGGGCCTGCGCGGCGCCGACGAGGAGGGCGACGCCGAGCGTTTCGAGAGTGGCGCGCATCGGCCGGGCGTTGGGCCCGGGCGGTGAAAAGGCTGTGCGGCCCGGTCGCTCGCGGTCCGTCCGCGGTGCGGCTCAGATGACGTCGTCGGGGTCGTGGGCGCGGGCCATCCGCGTCGCCTCGGCGGCGTAGCGCTCGCGGCCGTCGGGGTCGTCGACAGCTCCGACGTTCGACGGCGCCGCGTCGACGGCGGCCGTGGTGTCGCGCACGTCCGTGAAGGAGGTGAGCGCGCGCTCCTTGCGGAAGTAGCGCTCGCCGTCCGGCGTCGCGTACGTGAGGATCACCATGTTCTGCTCGTCGTCGGAGTACGTGCGCTCGACGAGCCACATCCGCACGTCCTCGGTCGCAGCGCCGGCGTCTGCCTCGTTCGCGCTCATGCGTGGTTGTTCGATTCCCGCGAACAAACGTGTTGCGTCGCGCCGGGTCCGGCCCGCCCCGCCGGTTCGCCTCCGCGAACCGCCAGCGTTATGTTCTTTAGGGCGACCTAAATAATCGTATGAGACCGCGAACCGCCGCCGCTCGACTCCGCGAGCGCCTCTCCCGGCTCCGAGCGCGCGTCCCTCGGGGGTCGCTCTCGGTCGCGGGAACCGTCCTCGTCCTCGCGATCGGCGGCGCGGTGTTGACGCGGACCCTCGACCTCGCCGCCGTCGTCGACGCGGTCGCGACCGCGGACCCGGTCTACGTCGCCGCCGCGCTCGTCGCGTACCTGTCGTCGTGGCCCGTCCGCGGCCGGCGGTACGGCGACGTGCTCGGGCCGATGGGACACCGGTGTCGCACGGCGTTCCTCACGGCGACCGTGTTCGCGAGCCAGACCGCGAACCTGATCGTCCCCGCCCGGGCCGGCGACGGGGTGCGCGCGTACCTGCTGAACGACCGCCGTGAGGTCCCCTACGCTACCGGCGTCGCATCGCTGGCGGTCGAGCGCGCCTTCGACCTGATCGCGCTCGGCGCGCTCGGCGGCGCCGCGCTCGCCGTCCGCCTCGCCGGGGGGCGGGTCGTCGCGCCCGACGGCTCCGGTCGGGTGCTCGTCGTCGCCGGGGGCACTGCGATCGCGGCCGCGCTGCTCTCTGCGCTCACCGTCGTCGTCGCTCGGAGCGACCGGCAGTTCGGTCCGGCCCTCCGCGATCGCGCTGCGGGATCCCGGCTCGCCCGGGCCGTCGACGCGGCGGTCCGGTTCGGCGCCGCCGTCCGCGTCGTCGCCGCGGACGCGGGCGCGCTCGTTCGGGTGTCGCTCGCGAGCGGCGTCGTGTGGGCGCTCGACGTCGCGACCGCTGTTTTCGTCCTCGCGGCGCTCGTGGGCGGGTTCGGCGGGGCCGTCGATCCGGTCGCGCTCGCCGTCGTCGGGACGCTTGCCGTCTCGGCCGGGAACCTCGCGAAGGTGCTGCCGCTCTCGCAGGGCGGGATCGGGCTGTACGAGGCGGCGTTCACCGGGATCGTCGTCGCCGCGACGCCGATCTCCGCCGAGGTCGCGCTCGCCGCGGCGGCCCTCGACCACGCGCTGAAGAACGCCGTCACGCTCGCCGGCGGCGGCGCCGTCGCGGCCGCGTTCGACCTGTCGCCGACGCGCGCTCCCGACGAGTCGGAGCGGGAACCCGACGCGACCGCGACGCAGCCGACGACGGACCGCTAAACTTTTAGGCCAGCCTAAAAACTAACGCGTATGACGGCTACCGCCCCGAGCGGCGACGGCTCGGATATCTGCGTCATCGTTCCGACGATCAGAGAGTACGAGTGCCTCCGCGCGTACGTCGCCAACGCCCGCGAGCACGGGTTCGACGTCTCGCGGCTCCACTTCGTCCTCGTCACCGAGGACTTCTGCGAGACCGACGAGATGCGCGCGATGCTCGACGACCTCGACGTCTCCGGCGAGGTGTTCGACGGCAGCCGCCGCGAGGAGTGGTACGAGGCCAACGGCGTCGCGGAGTACGGCCACGTCGTCCCGGCGGCGAGCCACGCCGAGACGAGCTTCGGCCTGCTGTACATGTGGGCCGACGAGTCGTTCGACTACGGCGTCTTCATCGACGACGACACGCTCCCGCACGACGACGTCGACTACTTCGGTCGACACATGGCGAACCTCGCGTTCGGCGGCGAAATCGAGCGCGTGCGCTCCGACGAGGACTGGGTGAACGTCCTCTACGACAACGCCGACGAGCACGGCCTCTACCCGCGCGGCTACCCGTACTCGGCGATGGACGAGACCGTCGAGACCGACGCGGTCGACGTCGAGGCCGGTGAGGTCGTCGCCTCGCAGGGGCTGTGGACGAACGTCCCCGACCTCGACGCGGTCCGGATCCTGATGGACGGCGACCTGGAGGGCCAGGCGCAGACGCGGACGACCGCCGACGACTTCGGCGACGACTTCGTCGCCGCGCGCGGCAACTACCTCACCGTCTGCTCGATGAACCTCGCGTTCCGCCGCGAGGTGATCCCGGCGTTCTACCAGCTGCCGATGGACGACAACGAGTGGGACGTGGGGCGGTTCGACGACATCTGGTCGGGGCTGTTCTTAAAACGCGCCTGCGACGTGCTCGGCAAGCGCATCTACAACGGCGACCCGCTCTGTGAACACAACAAGGCCCCGCGCTCGACGTTCGACGACCTCGCGAACGAGGTGGCCGGGCTGGAGCTGAACGAGCACGTCTGGGAGGTCGTCGACGAGGCGGGCGCCGACGCCGACTCGTACGCGGCGGTCTTCGACGCGATGGCCGACGCGCTCGCCGAGGGCGACTTCGACGAGTGGAACAACGGCGCGTTCCTCAATCACTGCGGCGAGTACATGCGCGACTGGCTCGACTGCCTCGACGCGATCCGGCGGACGCCGGCGCCCGCGGACGACTGAACCGACACGACTAAAACCATTTAGGCAAGCCTAAAACACATGACGACCCACGAATCCGACGCACGAGACGGGCGCGACGTTCGACGGCGGAAGTTCCTCGCGGCGGCCGGCGCGGTCGGCGTCGCGGGGGTCGCCGGCTGTACGGGGAGCGACGATCAAGACGGCTCCGACGGCGGCGACGGCGGACCGGCGATCGGGCAGATCGGTTCCGGTCGCGCCGGGCGCGACGCCCCCGGCGGGACGCCGATGGCGGAGATGCCGGCGCTGGAGGGCGAACTCACCGTCTACTCCGGCCGCGGCGAGTTCCTCGTCGGCGACCTCGTCGGCTACATCGACGACCTGTACGACGACCTCGACCTGACCGTTCGGTACAACAGCTCGACCGACCACGTGAACGCGATCATCAACGAGGGCGAGGGGTCGCCGGCCGACGTGTTCTACTCGGTGAACGCTGGCTCGCTCGGCGCGCTCGCCGACGCGGGACGCACGCAGGCGCTCCCCGACGACGTGACCGGGAAGGTCCGGGGGGAGTTCCACACCGAGCAGTGGGTCGGCACCTCCGGGCGCGCCCGGACGGTCCCGTACAACACCGAGTCGGTCTCCGAAGACGGGCTCCCGGACGACATCATGGCGTACCCCGACGAGTTCGAGGGCGACCTCGGCTGGGCGCCGTCGTACGGCTCCGCGCAGGCGTTCGTCACCGCGATGCGGCTGCTGGAGGGCGAGGAGGCCACCCGCGAGTGGCTCGAAGCGATGGTCGAGCGCGGCGCCGCGACGTACCCGGACGAGTTCCGCGCGTGTCAGGAGATCGCCGACGGCGAGATCGACGCCGCGTTCACCAATCACTACTACATCCAGCGCGTGCTCGACGGGAACCCGGAGGCCCCGATCGCGACCTCCTTCACGCAGGGCGACGCGGGCGCGGTGTTCAACGTCGCGGGCGCCGCGGTCGTCGACACCGCGTCGAACGCTGACCTCGCCGCGAACTTTGTCCGCCACCTGCTGTCGGCGGAGGCGCAGGACTACTTCGCGCGCTCCACCTTCGAGTACCCGCTGATTCCGGAGGTCGAGCCGATCGGCGACCTCCCGACGATCGACGAGCTCGACGTCCCGGACATCGACCTCTCGGAGCTGTCCAACCTCGAACCGACGATCGACCTCATGCGCGACGCCGGCGTCCAGATCTGAGCCGCCGCCTCACCGCCGCGTCGCGCCGCGCGCCCGTCACGCTCACAGCCTCACTCCACCGACCGTGTCAGTTCTCCCACCGTCGCTCCGTCCCCGCCGGCTCCTCGTCCACCTCCGCCAGCGACTCGAACGCGCCGACCGGGTGAGCCTCGCCGCGGCGCTCGTCGCCGTCGCCGCCGGCGCCCTGACGTTCGCGGTCGCCGTCACCGTCTTCTCGCACCACTCGGCGAACCACGACGAGGGCGTCTACCTCACGCAGGCCGCTCTCCTCCTCGACGGTCAGTTGGCGTTCCACGCCGGCTCGCTCGCCGATGCCGTCCACCCGTGGTTCTTCATCGAGGACGGCGGGCGGCTCTACCCGAAGTACAACCCCGTTCCCGCGGCGACGTTCGCCGTCTCGATGGCCCTGTTCGGCGAGCCGCGCGTGACTCTCGCGGTCGTCGCCGCCGGGAACGCCGCTCTGGTGTACCTGCTCGGCTCCGCGGCCGTCGGTCGCCGGGCGGGCCTCGCCGCGGCCGTCCTCTTCGCCGCGTCGCCGATGGCGATCGCGACCTCCTCGGCGTTCCTTCCGTACGCGCCGACGACGCTCTTCAACCTGGTCTTCGCGGTCGCGTACCTCCGGAGCGTCCGGGACGAGTCCCTCAGGGCCGCGAGCGTCGCGGGCCTCGCGATCGGGGTCGCCTTCTTCGCGCGGCCGTACACGGCGGTGCTGTTCGCCGCCCCGTTCATCTGTCACGCGCTGTGGCGCGTCGCGTCGGCGACCCGGCGGTTCGGCGCCGAGTCCGCGGCGTCGACGCCGCGCGCGTTGGTCGACGCCGGCGTCCGCGGGCTCCCCGACCCGGTCCGCCGCCACGGGCTGACGGCGCTGTTCGGTACCCTGTTCGTCGGCGTCACGCTCGCGTACAACGCCCGGATGACGGGGTCCCCGCTCGTGTTCCCGTACCAGGTGTTCGCGCCGATGGACGGCCCCGGCTTCGGCGAGCGCCGGATCCTCGGCCACTCGGTCGACTACACGCTCGGGCTGGCGCTGGAGTCGAACGGGTACGCGCTCCGGGAGATCGCGACCCGCTGGTTCGCCGCCGGCCCGCTCGGAACGCTCGCGGCGCTCGTCGGCGGCGCGGTCGCGCTCCGCGGGTGGCGCGCGACCGGCGATCCGCGCGGACTCCTCTACGACCGGGCGGCCGACGACGCGTCCGGTACGCCCGGCTTCCGACGGACAGCGACGGCGCTGCTCGTCGGCGTCGCCGTCTCTGTCGTCGTCGGGAACCTCTACTTCTGGGGGACGCACAACACGCTCGCCGACCTCTCGGACCCGACCGACGGGCTCGCGTCGCTGTTCGGCCCGTTCTATCACTTCGACCTGCTCGTCCCGCTGTCGGTGTTCGGCGGGCTGGCCGTCGCCGCCGCCGCCCGGGCGCTGTCCGCGGCCCGCGACCGGCTCGTCTCCCGCGGCGCCTCGGGGACGGTCGCCCGCGTGGCGATCGCGGTCGTCGTCGCGAGCGCGGTCGTCGTCGCGGGCGTGGCCGCGGTCGACGCGGCCGCGGATCCGATCGAGCGGAACGCCGCGGTCGACGCGAAACACGAGGCCGCGTACGCGCCGTTCGACGAGACGACCTTCGAGGGCGGGCTCGTCTTCGTGCCGACGCCGTACGGCGAGTGGCAGAACCACCCGTTCCAGTACCTCCGGAACGGGCCGGGGCTCGACGGCGAGGTCGTGTACGCGCTCGACCGCGACCCGGTCGAGAACTTCGCGGTGCTGGACGCGTACCCGGACCGCACCCTGTACCGCTACGGCTATCAGGGGGTCTGGACCGCGGATCCGGAGACCCGCGTCACGCCGAAGCTGGAGCCGCTCGACCGGCGCACTGGCGCTCGGATCGACGCCGAGACGACCGTCGGCGTGCCGGACCGCGTCGCCCGCGCGCAGGTCCGCGTCGACCCGCGACGGGGCGCTCCGGGCGGTCCGGACCACGTCTCCTACACGGTGAGCGATCTCGGCGACTCGCTCGCGGTCGACTGGGCGGTGACGCCCGAGGGCGTCCGGTTGCCCGGCGCGGCGGCCGCGGGCGACCCCGAGGCGGGCGACCCCGTGCCGTTCGACCCCGAAGGCGACGCGGTCGCCGTGACCGTGACGCTCGTCGACCCCGCCGGCGCGACGTTCACATACCGGCAGGAGGTGACGGTTCGGGTGACGGAGGGCAGCGAGGCGGGAGCCAGCGGCGAGCGCGTCGAGGTCGTCTGGCCGCCCGAGCGCTCGACCTGTCGGCTCGTCACGGCGTGCGGGACTGAGGGGACGTACCTCCCCGACGAGCCTGACGCCCACCCCGAGTGGGTTGTCTTCGAGACGGCCGCCGAGGCGAGCGACTAATACGTCGATATCTCACACGCAGTTGCTGGTGGATCGGTGGTGACAACCTCCAAAGCCCCAGCCGCGAGGCCGCGGTACGCTCGTTGCGCTCCTGTGTCGCTCCGCTCGCTGCGGTGCTTACGTCGCCTACTGCGGCCTCGGGGCTATCCCTTTGAGTCCCGCCCCTCACAGCACCGCGCCTCACCCCTCCCCAGCCTCGTCGCTGGCACCCTCCGCTTCGCTCCGTGAGCCAGCGACTCCCTCGCGCGTGCGACTCACGCCCCGCCGGCGTTCGTCGGCACGCGCCGACCGCCGCGTCTGTTTATGTATAATCGGCGCTGTCGCTCAGGGTCGTAGAAACCGTCGCCGGCGGCGGTCCACTGTGCCCACAGCGTCCGTCCGGACCGCCGTACGGCGTCGCGTCGGGGGCGAAGCGCCCTCAGAAGCGCCGCAGTTGCTCTTCGAGGCAGACGGTGACGATCGACTTCGCGATGGCGGCGCCGCCGCCGATTGGGTCGAGCTTCGTGTCGCCGAGCCGCTCGGCGTAGGCGATCGGGCGCTCGCGCACGTCGTAGCCGCGCATCAGCGGGCGGATGAGGAGTTCCGCTGAGAGGCCGGTGTTCTCCGTCCAGCCGATCTCCTCGACCACCTCGCGACGGTACGCGCGCATCCCGGTCGTGGTGTCGTGGACGCGCTCACCCATGAGCAGGCTCGCGACCGCGGCGAACGCGTGGTTTCCGAAGCGGTTGAACGCCGGCATCGCCTCCGCGCCGTGGTAGAGCCGGTCGCCGCTTACCACGTCCGCGCCGTCGTTGACCTCGGCGAGGAACTCCGGCAGCGCCTCCATGGGGTAGGTGTCGTCGCAGTCGGTCGTGACGACCACCGGTCGGTCGGGGGTCAGGATCGCCTCGCGGACGGCGACGCCGTACCCCTGCGGCTCCTGTTCGATGACCCGAGCGCCGTGCTCGCGGGCGATCTCCGGAGTGCGGTCGTCGGATCCGTCGACGCAGACGACCTCCGCCCTCCCGTCCGTGACCTCGTCGATGTCATCGAGGACCGTCCCGATCGCCTCCGCCTCGTTGTACGTCCCCATCACGACGCTGAGGTCGTCGAAGGTGTATGCCCCGCCGTCCCCCCCGTTCGCCACGCTCTCGCCTTTCTCGTCCGCCGCGCTCTCGATCTCCTCGTCCGCCGAGCCTCCGCCCTCTTCCCCGACGGTCTCCGTCACGTCGACGGCGCTCGCAGATCCGTTCGTCGCGTGTGCTGAGTCGCTCATTACCCGGATCTCCGCTCGCACCTACTTGAGTTTTTAGGTTTACCTAAAATAATGTTCGACGGCAGTCAGGTCTGCGCCGAGAGGCGGGCTTCCACGTCGTCGGCGACGCGGAGCGCGAGCGCGGCGATGGTGAGCGTGGGGTTCATCGCGCCGCTCGTCGGGAAGACGGAGCTGGAGGCGATCCAGCAGTTGTCGAGGTCGTGGGTCCGGCAGTCGGCGTCGACGACTCCCCGGTCGGGGTCGTCGCTCATCCGCGTCGTGCCCATGTGGTGGTAGGCGGGCCCGGTCGCGTCCGGCCCGGCGACCCACTCCACGTCGGCGCCGAGCTCCTCCAAGATCGCGACCTGGATCTCGTTCGCCCGCTCGATCGTGTCGAGCGCGCGCTCGCCCACGCTCCACTCGACCCGCGGCGCCGGGTCCCCGTGATCGTCGGTGCGGTCGTCGGCGAGGGCGATCCGGCTGTCGGCCCGCGGGGCCTGCTCGACGAGCCCGCCCATGGCGACGTGATTCCCGTACCCCTCACGGAGCTGGTCGAGCAGCGGGTCGCCCCAGTCGTCGCCCGACAGGGCCGTCTCGACCGGCGAGGGGCCGGCGTAGTTGAAGAACTCCAGCTTGAACGGGGCCTGCGCCTCGTCGGCCTCGTCGTAGAACTGGTCGCAGGCGCTGGTGTAGAAGCCGACGTGGTTCTGTCTGGTCGGCTCGTCGAGGGTGCCGCCCGCCCCCGCGAACAGGTGGTCCATGAAGAACTCGCCGACGTGACCGCTCCCGTTCGCGAGCCCGTCGGGGTATCGGTCCGAGGCGGAGAGGAGCAGGAGCCGCGGCGTCTCCACGCCGCCCGCGGCGACGACGAAGGCGTCGGCCGTCTGCCTGTGTTCAGCCCCGTCAGGGGTCGCGTACACCGCCGCGGTCACCCTGTCGTCGCCGTCGTGCTCCAGCGACCGCACGGACGCCCGGTCGATGACGGTCGCGCCCCGCTCCTCGGCGCGCTCGACGTGGACCGTCGCGTCGTACTTCGCGCCGCTCGGACACACCGGCTGGCAGGTGCCGTAGCCGACGCAGGGGGACCGGTCGTCGTACGGCTCGGAGTTGCGCGCGTTCGGCACGGAGTGCATGGCGATCCCGAGCGACTCGCAGGCCTCGGCGAACAGCGAGTCGCTGTAGGAGGGCTCGAACGCCGGCATCGGGTGCGGCTCCTCGCGCGGCGGCGCGTAGGGGTTGTCCGACGCGCCCGCGACGCCCAGCTCGCGCTCGGCCTCGGCGTAGTAGGGGCGGAGGTCCTCGTAGTCGATCGGCCAGTCCGGCCCGACGCCCCGCGCCGTGCCGGAGTTGAAATCGTCCTCGTGGAGCCGCATCACCATCCCCTGCCAGTGGAGCGTCGACCCGCCGACGCCCTTCACGCGGGCGTGGTTGAGCGGGTACGGGCGGTCGCCGGCGGTCTCGTGGGCGTCGCGCTCGCCGCCCACGTCCCAGACGTCCGGCCGGTCGTAGAACGGGCGGATCGCGCGCTCCTGTCTCGCGAGCCGGTCGGCGGGGTCGAACCGCGGGCCCGCGTCGAGCACGACGACCTCCCGGTCGCCCGCCAGCCGGTCGGCGACGAGCGCTCCCGCGGGGCCGGCGCCGACGACGCAGACGTCCGTGTCCGGCACGGGCGTGCGGTCGACGTCGCCGCGGGCCCGGTCGCCGGTCTGCCGGTAACGAGCGTCCCGTCCGCCGCTCGCGTCCTCCGCGCCGCTCATCGGGGCCCCTGCCGGTAGCTCTCCGCGCCGCCCGCGTGCCCCTGCGGGTTCTCGATGCCGACGAGCTCCCCGCCCGTCGGCGAGGCGTACAGCGCGAGCAGCAGCTCGTTGACGACGTAGTACCGGACTCGCTCCGCGGTCGTTCCGTCCGGGTTCTCCTCGGCCACGTCCGCGCCCATCTCCCCGAGCAGATCGTCGCGGTCGGCGGGCGAGAGGTCGGCGACCGGCGCGCCGTACCACGACCGGGCGGCCGACTCGACCTCGGCGACCGCGGCTCGGATCCCCTCGGCGTGCGCCGACCCGTCGAGGCGGCCGTCGAGGAGGCCGTCGACGAACGCGTCGAGCCCGGAGACCGCCTCCGGGTAGACGGTCCGCGCGACCGCCGTCATCGCCTCGCGGACCGCCTCGTCGCCGGGGGTGCCGTCGCCGTCCCGCGCGGGCTCCGCCTCGGCGCCTCCCCGACCGCCGTCGCCGGTCGCCCGACGGACACCAAGCGCGACGCCGCCGGTCGCGCCGATCGCGGCCAGCGCGGCCGCCGCGTCGCGTCGCGTCAGTTCCATGGAATATTTTAGGCAGCCCTAAATTAATATATCCGTCGGAGCGCGCTCGACGCGCGATCGGAACCCCTAACGCCGGCCGCGACCACGCTCGGACAGAGACTCTGCCCCGTACAATGACCCTGCGAAACCGGCTCCGCGACCACTTGACCGACGGCGACGACAGGCTGCCGATCGGGCTCACGCTGCTGTGCGCGGCGATCGCCGCCACGCTCGTGTTCCCGCTGGCGTGGCTCGTCATCGAGGCGATCGCCGTCGACCGCGGGCGCGCGACGGACCTCCTCTTCAGCGCCGGCACCGCGGAGGTCCTCGTCAACAGCCTCCTCCTGATGGCGGGCGTCACCGGCCTCTCGGTCGCGATCGGCGTGCCGCTCGCGTACCTCACCGCCCGGACCGACCTCCCCTTCCGTCGCTTCTGGTCGGTCGCGGCCGCCCTTCCGCTCGTCGTCCCGAGCTACGTGGGAGCCTTCTCGTTCGTCTCCGCGTTCGGCCCGCAGGGCGAGTTCCACGAGGTCCTCGCGCCGCTCGGCGTCCAGCGCGTCCCCGAGATCGGCGGCCTCTCCGGGTCGATCCTCGTCATCACGCTGTACACCTACCCGTACGTCTACCTGACGACCCGGGCCGCGCTGCTGTCGTTCGACACGACGCTGCTGGAGGCCGCCCGGACGCTGAACCACGGGCGGCTCGCGGCGTTCCGCCGCGTGACCCTCCCGACTATTCGGCCGGCGATCGCCGCCGGGTCGCTGCTCGCCGCGCTGTACGCGGTCTCGGACTTCGGGACGCCGTCGATCATGCGGCTCCCGGTGTTCACCCGCCAGATCTACGTCGAGTACAACGCGTTCGGACGCGACTACGCGGCGCTGCTGTCGCTCCAGCTGCTCGTCGTGGTGGTCCTCGTGCTCGCGCTGGAGTGGGCCGTCCGCTCGGACCGCGACACGAGCGGCGACGACGCGGGCCGCACCGACGACCGGGTGTCGCTCGGGTGGCTGCGGTGGCCGGCGACGCTGCTCCCGGCCGGCGTGTCCGCGTTTGCGCTCTTGGTCCCGCTGTGGATCCTCGGGCTGTGGCTCGTTCGCTCGGAGGCCGGCCGCCGCCCCTCGCTCGCGTTCGAGCCGATACAGGTGCTCAACTCGGTGTCCGTCTCGGCGGCCGCGGCGGTCGTCGCCGCGCTGGCCGCCCTCCCGATCGCGTACTTCGCCGCGAACCACGACTCGCCGCTCGCGGTCGTCTTCGAGCGCGCGACGTACGTCGGGTTCGCGGTGCCGGGCATCGTGTTGGCGCTCGCGCTGGTGTACTTCGGCTCCGGCTACGTCCCGTGGCTCTACCAGACGCTCCCCCTGCTGGTGTTCGCCTACGTCGTCCGCTTCCTCCCCCAGGCGGTCGGCTCGGCCCGCACGTCGATCCTCCAGGTCGACCCGCGGCTCGTCGAGGCCGGGCGGACGCTCGGGGAGTCGCCGACCGGCGCGTTCAAGCGCGTCACGTTCCCGCTCACGCGCTCGGGGATCGTCGCCGGGGCCGCGCTCGTGTTCCTCACGACGATGAAGGAGCTACCGGTCACGCTGGTGCTCCGCCCCACGGGGTTCGACACGATCGTCACGCAGATCTGGCGCGCGCAGTCGACCGCGCTCTACCAGTACGCCGTGGTGCCGACGCTCATCCTCCTCCTCATCTCCGGGCTCTCGATGGTCGTCCTCCTCACGCAGGAGGGCGGCGAAGAAGGGCTGTGAGGGTCGCGGTCACCGTCCTCGGATGTGGCGGTCCGCGCCGGGTCGCCGCCACCAGATGCGGCGGTCGCCGCCGCTCCCGTCGGTCCGAGAGACCGGTCGCTCTCGATAGTGTTGAAAGAAACTAACAATACCGCGGCCGTGGACTGGAGAAAAACGGGTCAGTCCGCGGCAGACGTCTGCTGTTGACGCGTCACGCGGAGCGAGCTGATCGTCGTGTAGAGGACCGCGAAGGCGACGACGACCGCCGCGCCGATGGTAAGCACCAGTCCGAGCAGTTCGAGCGTCGAGCTGCCGATGTACGAGCCCACTTCGCCGATGCCCACGGCGAGGGCGCCGACGAGCAGCATCCCGCCGAAGTACACCTTGATCTCGTCGGAGTCGACGACGGCGGTCGCGGCGGAGCCGACGCGCGCGCCGAGCGCGCTCCCGAACAGCAGCGGGGCGACGATGCCGAGGCTCACGCCGCCGTCCTGTCCGTAGAGGTAGCTCCCGAGCCCGCCGGAGAAGACGATCTCGAAGAGGTCGGTCCCGACGGCGACGGGCACCGGGACGCCGATCGCGTAGATCATCGCGGGCATCCGGATGAAGCCGCCGCCTACGCCGAGGAACCCGGACAGGACGCCGGTCGAGAAGGCGACGGCCGTGATGACCCACACGGAGACGGTGACGTCGCCGCGGAGCGTCACCATCGGCGGGATCCGAACGGTCCGTTGGATCTTCTTGGCGACGTCGGGGATCTCGTACTCGTCGAGGTCCTTGTCGGCGGCCTCGTGGTCGACGCCGCCGTCGTCGTCGCCCTTGAGGGCGTCGCGCGTGACCATCGCGCCGACGCCGCCGAGCAGGACAACGTAGGCGACGCTGATGACGCCGCCGGCGAGCCCCATCGATTCGAGGTAGTAGACGCTGGCGCGCCCGGCCTCGATGCCGATGGTCGTCCCGGTGATCATGATCACCCCGAGCTTGTAGTCCACCTGCCCGAGGTCGTGGTGTTTCAGCGTCGCGATGACGGCCGTTCCGAAGACGAACGCCATCCCGCTCCCGACGGCGACGGAGGCCGGGTAGTCTAGCATTAGGAGGGCCGGGGTGACGAGGAACGACCCGCCCATGCCGAAGAACCCGAACAGCACCCCGACGACGAGGCCGAACCCGACGAACAGCGCCAACATCTCGGGGCTCGTCTCGAAGATGCCGAGGCCGCCGAGGAAGTTACCGAGCACTGGCGTCACCCCCGACCAAGAGCCGCATCAGATAGGGCCCGACGAGCCGTTCGAGGCCGCCGTACCCCACGTACAACACGAACGCTTCCAGGAGAATCGTGCCGATGAGTAGGACCGTCTCTGGGTCCCACGAGGGTATCTCTAGTCCAGCCATCTATTCGTCCTCCGGCTTCCGAACGCGGAAATTCGGTCTTGGCACATTTCTGCTCGGTGTCCACTATCCGCTTCGTGCCTATAACGGTTTTGGGCTTGATGTACAATACTATATCCCGGTAACCTCGGCGGGAGTACCGATAACTTACAGAGATAATACGGCGCCTCCGTCGGCCCGAGCGCCGGCTACGCGCTCGCGCTCGCTGAAGTATCAAACGACGAACAAAATCGTGTTGTCGCCGCCCGCCGAAGGGATCGACATGAGGGCCCTGTGCGCAACCGACCTGTCGGCCGCCAGCGAGGCGACGATCGAGAACGAGACCTGCCTCGGCTGCCTGGACCGAATCGGCGTCCGGACGGTCCACCTCGTCACGGTGGTCTCGGCGAACGTCCACCCCGGCATGCCCGGCGTCGACTTCGAGGAGCGCCGGCGGCGGGGGCTCGACAGGTACCGCGAGGTGATCGAGGCCGCGGGGTTCGACGTCGAGACGCACGTCGTTCGCGGGACCCCGTACCGCCGCCTCAACGGCATCGCGGAGACCGTTCACGCCGACCTGACGATCGTGGGTTCGCGCGGACAGAGCCCGCTGGAGAACCGGGTCGTCGGCTCGACCGCCCGCAACCTCGCCCGGACCACCGTCGTCCCGCTGCTGGTCAACCGCGTCGAGCGGGCGGCCGACGACCCCGATGTCCTCCGCGAACACCTCTTCCGGCACGTCCTCTTCGCGACAGACTTCTCTGAGCACGCCGACCGGGCGTTCGACGCCTTCTCGTACCTCCGTCGCGCGACCGAGGAGGCGACGCTCGTCCACGTCCGGTCGCCGAAGGACGACGGGCCGGACGCCGGCGGCGGTCCCGCGGAGCGGCTGGCAGAGCGGGCGAGCACGCTGGAGGGCTGGGGGATCGAGACGCGGACCGAGGTCCGCCGCGGCGACCCCGCCGAGGAGATCCTCGCCGTCGAGGCCGAGGTCACTCCGTCGACGGTCCTCGTCGGGTCGAAGGGGCGGAGCCGGATCCGGCGGCTCCTGCTGGGCAGCGTCTCGGAGGAGATCGTCACGCGGGCGACGGGCAACGTCTTCCTCGTCCCGCCGCCTCGGGCGGTTTAAGAGTAGGCGACGCCGCGGCGCGCGCCGATCACAAGACGAGCGCGGCGGCCGCGTACGCGAGCGCGAACGAGAGGCCGAACGAGCCGGCCCACGCCCCCACGGTCGTGAGGATCTTCTCCGCGTCGACGGCCTCCCGACCGCCGACGGCCGCGCCGCTCCCGATGATCGCGCTCACGACGATCTCGTTGAACGAGACCGGCACGCCGAGCAGCACGGCCAGCTGCGCGATCAGGAACGACGGGACGAGCGCCGAGATGGAGCGGCGCGGCCCGAGCGACGAGTAGTCCTGCGCCAGCGACTTTATCATCCGGGGCGCGCCGGTCCACGAGCCGACCAGCATCCCGAGCCCGCCGCCGACGAGGACGGCGGTGGCCGACACCATTCCCACCTCGTCGAGCAGTGGTAGGAGCGGTCCGACCGCGAGCCCGACCTGACTCCCGCCCGCGGAGAACGCGACGAGCGACCCGAGCGCGAGCAGCACGCGCCGCAGCCCGCCCTGCTCGTCGCGGCTCACGTCCCACCAGACGACGGCCGCGACGGCCAGCGCCGCGAGGCCGGTGATCGCGACCGCCGACGCGGTCCCGTCGAGCGACAGGGTCCGCTGTCCGAGACCGCGGACGGTCCCGGGCGCGGTCCCCTCGCCGAGGAAACTGAACCGGACGTTCACGAGGACGCTCCCGACCAGCCCGGCGAGGACCGGGACGCTGTACCGCTCGGGCGCCCCGGGTCGCGGGAGGACGCTGGCGATGGCGAACGCGATGCCGCCGCCGATGAACGGCGTCAGGAGCCAGACGGCGCCGATCTGTTGGTACTTTGCCCAGACCGGCGTCCCGCCGAGCGCGAGCCCGACGCCGATGACGGCGCCGGTCACGGTGAACGCGGTCGCGATCGGAATCCCGGTGGTGATGCCCACCGCCATCAGCCCCGCGCCCAGCACGAGCACGAGGATGACGCCGGCGACGGGCAGGCTGATCCCGCCAACGAGGCCGCTCCCGACGGCCTCAGAGACGTTCCCGCCCTGCGTGACGGCGCCGGCGAAGCCGAAGACGCCGACCAGCAGGGCCGCGCGCATCGTTCCGATGGCGTTCGCGCCGACGGCGGGCGCGAACGGGGTCGCGCCGCTCGACCCGGCGCCGATCACCCACGCCATGAACAGGCTCGCGAGCGCCGCGCCGACGGAGAGGGCGATGAGAGCGGGGTCCATGGAGCCGGTGCGTTAGTCCGCGCCCGCCGCGGCGGCGTCGCGGGCTCCGCTCCGGCTCCGCCAGTACCCCTGCGCGTACGCGCCGACGAACATTCCGCCGAGCGCCCAGAGGATGGTGACGTTACCGACCCCGAGGCTCGCGTACGCCGCGCCCGGACAGATGCCAGAGAGCCCCCAGCCGACGCCGAAGACGGCGCCGCCGACGAGGACGTTCCGGTCGAACGGCTTCAGCCGGCGCTCGTAGGGAGCCCCGGTGAGCGGCGCGGCGTCGCGGATGCGCGGCAGCAGCGCGAACGCGATCCCGGAGACGATCGCGGCCCCGAACATGACGAACGGGAGGCCGAGGTCCTCGAATGTGAGGAAGTTCAGCACGACCTCCGGCCGCGCCATGTGGCTGAACCCGAGTCCGAACCCGAAGATCAGGCCGCCGACGAAGATCAGCGGCTTGAACAGCGGATGTCGGTCCGCCATCTACGGACTCACCCCCAGCGCGGCGACGACCTGGGCGGTCCCGATCGCCACGGCGAGGAACGTCGCGACGCCGACCAGCGACGTCTTCGACGCCGATCCGACGCCGCAGACCCCGTGGCCGGACGTACACCCCTTCCCGATGCGGGTGCCGATCCCGACGAGGATCCCGCCGAAGAACAGCCGCCACGGCTGGACGTCGGTCGCCCAGAGCGTCACGCCGGCGACCTCGTACAGCGTGCCGGTCGTCCCGGGCTCGTAGAGCGGGCTCGTGACTAGCCCCGACTGGAACGTCGCGGCGAACGCGAGCCCGCCGAGGATGATGCCGGCGGTGAACACGAGCCGCCAGTCCCGCGATCCGACGTACCGCCGGAACCGGGACTGGCCGGAGACGTACGACAGCGTCGACTCCAGGAACGTGCTCGCCCCGGCCGGGATACCCGTTCCGACGTAGATGACGACGGTCCCGAGACCGACGAGCAGTCCGCCGACGGCGTACCGGCTGACCCCGTTCGGGAACAGCTCGGCGACCGCCTGCAGCAGTACTGGGTCAGCGACCATCGGCGTCGTCAGTCACCCGCGAGCGAGTCCTGACTGGCGGCGCAGTTGTTCGGCCCGAGCTCCAGGGTGAACGCCTCGTCGTCGTCGACGGCGTTCTGTCCGAGGTTCGTCGCGATGATGTCCTCGTAGTTGGCCGGGCGCGGCGGCATGTCCGAGAGGATCAGGTCGACGAACGCCTGCTCGTCCATCGTGAGCGCGTCCATCTCCTCGACGAGCTCGCCGATCGGCGCCGTGTAGGTGCCGTCGTCGGCCGCGACGGCCGCGTCGCTGAAGTGCGCGCCGCCGATGAGCGTGTCGTCGGGCAGCGTCAGCACCCGCTCCTGAAGTGACTCGTACAGCAGGCGCGCGGCGTCGGGGGCGCCCTCGTCGCCCTCCTCGAGGTCGGGGCGGGCGACGCTCTCGATGAACAGCCCGTCGCCGGTCGCGAGCAGGCTCTCGTCGACGAGGTATGAGGTCATCCCGGTCGTGTGGCCGGGAGTGTAGACGGTCTCGACGGTGGCGTCGCCGACCGCGAACGTGTCGCCGTCGGCGGCCGTGGTCAGCTCGTCGGCGTACGTGACGCCGCGGTCGACCGCGGCCTCGGGGATGACGCCTTCGACGCCCGCGGCGTCGAGGTCGCGCACGCCCGAGATGTGGTCGGCGTGGACGTGCGTGTCGAGGGCGTAGTTCAGTTCGACGCCGAGCTCGTCGGCGTCGTCGAGGTAGCGGTCGGTGAACGCCCGCAGCGGGTCGATGATCGCGGCCTCCCCGTCGTCGTAGAGGAGGTAGCCGAGACAGCCCGAGGAGGGGCGCTGGTACTGGAGGAGCGTGCCGGCGCCGTCGTAGCGGTCGACCTCGACGGCCTCGTAGATGCTCGCCCAGCCGTTCATCCCGTCTTCGAGGTGGTCGACGTCGTAGCCGCGCTCCGTGAGCGTGCCCGCGACGTACTCGCTGGCGCCGCCCTTCGCGCAGAGGACGGTCACCTCGCGGTCGTCGGGGATCCGGTCGAGAACGTCGTCGTCGATCTCGTCTTCGAGGAACTCGAAGTACGGGACGTTGATCGACGTGACGTTCTCGCCGTCGATGCGCCACTCCTCGTAGTCCGACTGCATGCGCGCGTCGAGGATCGTGACGTCTTCGCCGGCGTCGATTCGGTCTTTGAGCGATTCCGGGTCGACGGAGTCGACGTCGACGTCCGGAGTCGGGAAGTCGTCGGCATTCATGTTTCGCAGTCGTTCATACC
Organism: Halorubrum sp. CGM4_25_10-8A; assembly: GCF_005435025.1. Lineage (NCBI taxonomy): Archaea > Methanobacteriati > Methanobacteriota > Halobacteria > Halobacteriales > Haloferacaceae > Halorubrum > Halorubrum sp. CGM4_25_10-8A. The sequence continues at coordinate 118,535 of NZ_SGTX01000002.1, forward strand.
GGGTCGACGCACAAAAGCATTTTCATAGTATTTCCTTTTCTAAGCAATACTATATTCAATAGAATCCGGTCCGTATCTCCTACTGTTGTACTCAGGGGCTTATGCGGCGGCTAAACAGGTTTCACTTTATACAGTAGTTGGGAGAATTCCCAAGAACCGACACAGTTTTACTTCACCGGGGGGTATTGTGCGCTAGCTCCAATACAGACACCGGAGCAGATACACAATGAGTGCTGAATTCGACATCGCGGAGACGCTCGACGTGAAAGGCGCATCGTGCCCCATGCCGGTAGTGAAGACGAAGTCCGCCGTCGACGGCCTCGACGCGGGCGAGGTCCTCGAAGTGCTGGCGACCGACCCCGGAAGCATGAGCGACCTCGACGGCTGGGCCGACGGCACCGAGGGCGTCGAGCTCCTCGACCAGACGGAAGGCGACGACGTGTACAAACACTACGTCCGCAAGACGGAGTAACGATGAGCACGGACACACCCGACGCGTCGGCCGACGACGCGCCGACCGACGACGCGCCCTCCCGCGCGGAATTGGCCGCGCGCGTCGACGAGCTCGAGGAGGCGCTCGCCGAGGCCACCGCCGACGACGGCGGCAAGAAGATGAGCATCATCGCCACCAAGGGGACGCTCGACATGGCGTACCCGCCGCTCATCCTCGCCAGCACCGCTGCCGCGTTCGGCTACGAGGTGACCGTCTTCCACACGTTCTGGGGGCTCGACATCCTCCACGAGGAGCGGTCGAAGAACCTCCAGCTCAGCTCCGTCGGCAACCCCAACATGCCCGTGCCGAACGCCGTCGCCGCGCTCCCCGGGATGGACCGCGTCACGACGAAGATGATGGAGCGCCGGATCTCGGACAACGACACCGCCACGATCGAGGAGCTCCTCGAAACGAGCCTCGACATGGGCGTGGAGTTCCAGGCCTGTCAGATGACCATCGACCTGATGGACTACGACGAGGACAACTTCTACGACGGCGTCACCACGGGCGTCGGCGCCGCCACCGCGCTTCAGGACATGGCCGAGGCGGACATCCAACTGCTCGTCTGACCGCCGCGGAACGAGCCCCCGGTTCTGTTTTGCCCGCGCCGTCGCCGGCGTCGTCGCTCCAGACACCCTCGATACAACGCAAAAACAACTAGTGACCACGACCGACTCCGCCCGCTCGCGCCGCGGAACGGCGCGTCGCCCCCGCTAGCGCGATCCCTCGCTCCGCTCGCGCCCGGCGCGCTCGCGGCCGATCGCGCCCGCCACCGCCAGCAGGTAGCCCAGCCCGTACTGGACGTCCGGGTCGCGCACCCCGCGGATCAGCCCGACGGCCCCGACCCGATCCGGCGGGTCGCGCTCCGCCTCGCCGACCCCCTTCAGCAGCGTCTCGACGCCCTCGCGGGTGTCGTCGTCGGCCGCGGTCTGCGCCACCTCGCCGAGCGCGGCGCCGGTCCCGGCCAGCGACGCGACCATCTCGTCGTCGAGGGCCGCGGTCGCCAGCGACCCGACCTCCGCGACCTCGGCCAGCTCGTCGAGCGTGCCGCTCCGCTGGAGCGTGAGCAGCGTGTCGAGCGCCTCCCGCAGCTCGTCGCCGTTCTCGCCGACCGCCTCGGCCAGCGCCACGGTCTCGTCGGTCGCCAGGCCGTCGGCGGACTCCGCGAGCGTCGACCCCGTGGCCGAGAGCTCGCGGACCATCTCGTCTGAGAGCGCGCCCTCGCCCAGCGAGAGCACGTCCAACAGCTCGTTGACCGCGTCGAGCCGCTCGACGAGCTCGGCGACCGCCTCCGGGTTCTCCGCGATGGCCGCTTCGAGGTCGTCCGGCTCGGGTTCGTGCGTCTCGGACATGGTCAGAGCAACCCTCGCGCGGTGAGCCAGTAGGACTCGTTGTACGCCAGCTTCGACCAGTGGAGCTTCTCCGAGGGCGGCGCGGGCGACGGCGGGCGCTCGTAGTCGAACTCGACGAACGAGGCGGCGTCCATCCCGGTCTCGATGAAGCACAGGGTCTTCCCGTCGTACGTCGCCGTCGCGGGGCGGCCTCGGACCTCGCTGGCGAGGCGCTGGCCGACGACGCCGGCCTGGTAGTGCGCGACGCTGCCCGCGTTCGGGACGCCCGTGTCGGCGGTGTCGCCGAGCGCGTAGACGTTGTTCGCGGCCGCCGCCTCTAGCGTGTGCTTGTCCACGTCGACCCAGCCGTCGTCGCCGAGGCCGGCCTCCTCGATCAGGTCGACGCCGCCGTGAGGCGGAATCGAGACGAGGAGGTCGTAGTCGAGCTCGGTCCCCTCCATCGACGTGACGGTCTCCGCGTCGGGGTCGACAGACTCGGCGTTGAAGAACGTCTCCACGTTGATGTCCCGGTCCTCCATGATGGGACGGGCCCACTCGGCGATGTGGGGATTCCCGTGAACGCGCTGGATCGGGTACGTGTAGGTGACCTCGACGTCCTCGCGCAGGCCGCGCTCGCGGAACCAGTCGTCGGTCATGAAGACGAACTCCAGCGGCGCCGCGGGACACATGTGGGGCGTCCCGATGACGCTCAAGACGAGCTCGCCCTCGGTGAACTCCAGCAGCTCCTCTCGAAGGGCCGTCGCGCCCGACTCGCTGTAGTAGTCGTGTCCGCCCTCGACGAGCCCGGGGATCTGCTCGGGCTCCAGCGTCGACCCGGTCGCCAGCACGAGGTGGTCGTACTCCATCGACGGCGCGGTACCGTCGAACCGGAGCGTCTGCGAATCCGTGTCGATCTCGGACACGCGGTCGATCCGGAGGTCGACCGCGTCGTCGACCAGCTCGTCGAGCGCGCGGCGACCGTCCGCCGGTTCGCGCTTGCCGAACGGCACGTACAGCCAGACCGGCTTGTACACGTGGTCGGGGCCGTCGTTGATCAGAGTGACCTCCACGTCGCCGGCGTCGAGCTCCGGACCGAGCCGGTCGGCGAGGTCGTTGGCGAGCACCGATCCGCCGGTCCCGCCGCCCACGATGACGATGCGTTCGGTCATGCTTTCTCCACGTAGAACGCGTTGTGCTCGTCGAGCTCTTCGACGGCGAGCAGTTCGTTGCCGGCCTCATCGGCCCACTCGGGAACGTCGGTGAGCGACCCGTCGCTGTCGCTCAGGAGCCGGACCACGTCGCCCGACTCCGCGCTCCGGATCGCTCCGATGAGGTCCATCAGGGGACCGGGGCACGCTGCGCCTCTGGCGTCGACGGTTTCTTCGGGTTCGATGTCGGTCATGGGGGTCTCACACCAGACAGTTACGCGCGTGGCGTATTAGTCTTGTGCGCTCATTCCACAATCTAAAAATCCTCGTGTTCGGCGCGGATCGGTCAGCGTCGGCGGCAGTCGGGGTGTCGCTGACGGTTGGGGCGTCGGCGGCGCTACCGGTCGAACACGACCGCGTAGTGGTACGGCGGCAGATCGACCCGCCGGTCGAGTTCGAACGGCGCCGCCCCCCGGACGGCCTCCGCCGTTTCCTCGGGGTCCATCCGGAGCCCCGTCGGCGGTCCCCGGGGCTCCCCCCCGACGGTCGTCGCTTCGCGCGGCCGGTCGTGCCAGTTGACGACGACCAGGCTGCCGCCGGGCGCGACCGCTCGGAACGTCTCCTCGACGAACTCGGTGCGGTCGTCGACGCCGTGGAAGGTGTTCGCCACGACGAGCACGTCGACCGGCTCCGGGAGGACACCGGTCAGGTCCCGGGCGTCGCCGTGGACCGGGACGACGTTCCCGATCGCCTGTCGCCCGGCGAGCGCGTCGAGCTCGTCGAGCAGCGCCTCGTCCAAGTCGACGGCGTACACGGGCGCGGGCTCGGTGATGCGGGCGGCCGGGAGCGCGAAGTAGCCGCTCCCGCAGCCGACCTCGGCCACCGACAGGCCGGGCTCGACCCCGAGCTGCCGGAGCGTCGCGCCCGGCGTCGGCCAGAGCTTCCCCCACCAGTCCCAGTCGGGCTGGCCGGTGTTCTGGAACCGCTCCATCGTCAGCGGGGGCCCGACGCGCCGGCTCCCGTTCCGTCCGCCGGAAGGCGGCGTCCGTCACTCCCGCCGCCCGCGAACCCGTGTCCGCCGCTCACGGACCCGTCGTCGGCCCCCCGAGGCGGCTCGCTCGTCGCATCGGTCTTGTCCTTCATACCCATATGTGAACCAGTCCGCTATCTAAGTCTTTCTCGACCGTCGCCGACCGGCGTGCCCGAGTCGCCCCGCTCGTCCGCGGGCAGCTAGTCGACCCGAGAGCGCCACGCGGCGGGGAGCCGGGCGTAGACCACCGCGTTGTCGACGAGCGCGTCGACCGGGACGTACTCGTCGGGGGCGTGGAGCGTGTCGGTCCCGAGGGCGAACTCGACGGTCGATATCCCGGCGTTCCGGAGCTTCTTGGCGTCGCCGCCGCCCGTGGCGCTCCGACGGAAGACGCGGTCCCCGGTGACCGCCGCCGCCGTCGACGCGACGGCGTCGACCAGCGGGCTGGCGGGGTCCTCTGTGGTGCCGACGCTCCAGGAAACGTCGGCGACCGTGATCCCCTCGCAGTCGGCGACGCAGTCGCGGATGGCCGCGAGCACGTCGGGCGTGTGGACGCCCGCCGTCAGCCGCACGTCGACCTCGGCGCGGGCGGACCCCGGGACGGCGTTCACCGCGTCGCCGCCCTCGAGGACGCCGAGGTTGATCGACGGGTACCGGAATAGGTCCTGAGCGGCCGCCTCGCCCATCGACGGGGCGTAGTACTCGACCGACTCCTCGACGATCGGCTCCATCTCGGCGTCGATCTCCAGCCGCTCGGCGCCGAACCGCTCGCGTATCGTCTCGACGGCGCCGTAGAGCCGGTCGACCGCGTTGACCCCGAGCATCGGTCGAGAGCCGTGCGCCGCCTCGCCGGCGGCTTCGAGCGTCAGCCAGATGCTCCCCCGGTCCGCGACCGTGACGGAGCGGCGACCCTCCTCGCAGGTCGGCTCGCCGATCACGCACGCGTTCGCGTCGAGCGCTCTGGCATCGAGCAGCGCCGGGAGCCCCGCGTCGCCGCCGACCTCCTCGTCGCTCACGAAGGCGAACAGGAGGTCGACGGGCGGCTCCGCGTCGGTCGTGACGACGGCCCGGAGCGCGAACAGCAGCGACGCCACGGCGCCCTTCATGTCGGTCGCGCCCCGGCCGTAGACGCGGCCGTCGGCGCGTTCGCCGAGCGGGTCGCGCGTCCACGCGCCGGCGTCGAACGGCACGGTGTCGAGGTGTCCGTTGTACAGCAGCGTTCGGTCGGACGCGCCGTCGACCCGGACGAGCAGGTTCGGCTTCGCCGGGTCGACGGCGAACCGCTCGACCTCGACCGGAAGCGGGTCGAGGAACCGCTCGATCGCCGCGACGATCTCGCGCGTATCGCCGGGCGGGTTCGACGTGTCGACCGCGAGCAGATCGAGGGCCAGCGAGACCAGCTCCTCCCGGTTGGCTCGCACGTACTCGGCGGGAGCGTCGTCCGGGTCCGTCGGCGGCCGGGTCGCTCCCGTGTCTTCGGCCATGCCATCCCCTTCGATCCCCAACGATTTATTTATTTTGTATGTTTCGCACAATACTAATCGGTGGGCGTCGCGGTCGCCCGCGCGTCACGGTCCGGGCTGGAGCGACCGATCCCCGCGCTCGTCCGCCTCGCCGCCGTACCGGTCCTCGAACTCTTGGATGAGCTGACCGACGGTCGCGTACCAGCTGTTGAGCAGCTGCTGCATCTCGCGAGCGGCCTCCTCGGGCGTTCGCGGCCGGTAGACGTAGTAGTACCCGCCCTGATCGTAGTTCTCCTGTCGCTGGACGACGACGCCGGCGTCCACGAGCCGCGAGATCGACCGGTACGCCGTCGACCGCTCACACTCCAGCCGGTCCGCCACGTCGTCGACGGTGAACCCTTCGTTCACTCCTTGGAGCGCCTGAAACACCGCCTGATCCCGCTCGTTGAGCCCGTGAATACACTCAAGGAGGTCGATACACCCCAAGTCCCGTTCGAGGTCGTCACGCACTGACGCGGTCATCGTATCGGACAATAGGGCGACAGAGTGGGTTAAAGTTGTTCCTAAATAGTACAATACTACTACAGTCGAGTCGGCGACAGTCCGGTTCAGTTCACGGCTGCTCCGCTCTCTCGGTAGGGCATCCGAAGAGCCTTTGTTACGTAGGCCCAAGACGATACACGAATGACGCTTCCGATCGACCCGACGCAGATCGACCCGGACGACATCGGCGAAGAGCAGGCCACCCTTGAGATGGGCCACGAGGAGGCGATCGAACACGTCCGCGAGGTGTTCACCGACGCCGGATTCGGCGTCCCGGTCGAGTTCTCGCCGTCCGAGATGCTCAACGAGAAGGTCGACGCGGGTCGCGACCCCTACTACGTGCTCGGCGCGTGTAACCCGGCTGTCGCCGACCGGGCGCTCGACGCGACCGACAACAAGCTCGGCGCGCTCATGCCGTGTAACGTCGTCGTCTGGGAGGAAGCGCCCGGGACGCAGCGCGTCTATCACGTCTCTATCATGCGCCTCGCTCGCCTCGCGGGCATGGCGCCCGACGACGACGAGATGGCCGGCATCATCGCCGACACCGGCGAGATGGTCGACGAGGCGTTCGAGAACCTCTGACCACGCTCTGACACAGCCGTCCCTACGGCGTCGCCGGCGCTCTGCTCGGCGGCACTCGCCGTCGGCGACGATCGGATCGGCGCGGTCTGCGCTCGGATCGGTGCGGCCGGCGCTTCGACCGACACGGACGTGACCCGGTTCCGTTCGCCTCGCCTCCGTGTCGATCCCGCTCGTCGCGATTCCACACCTACTTATCCGCGACCGCCGACGGGCCGATATGGACCTCGCCGATTCGCGCGTCCTCGTCACCGGCGGCGCCGGTCTCGTCGGAAGCCACCTCGCGGCCGACCTGCTCGACCGCGGCGCGACCGTCCGCGTCGCCGACGACCTCTCGAAGGGGACCCGCGACCGCGTCCCCGAGGGCGCGGCGTTCGTCGAAGCGGACATGACCGACCCCGACGACGTGGCGCGCGTCGTCACCGACGACCTCGATGTCGTCTTCCACTTCGCGGCGTACACCGACACGAACTACGACGACGACCGCGCGCTGTTCGAGGAGAACACCGAGATGACGTACAACGTCTTGGAGCGCATGCGCGAGGTCGGCGTCGACCGCTTCGCGTTCACCTCCTCCTCGACGGTGTACGGCGAGGCGCCGCGACCGACCCCCGAGGACTACGCCCCCCTCGAACCGATCTCGATGTACGGCTCCGCGAAGCTCGCGGACGAGGCGCTGATATCGACGTTCGCGCACTCCTACGGCGTCCGGTCGTGGGTGTTCCGGTTCGCGAACATCGTCGGCCCGCGCCAGCGCGGCAACGTGATCCCCGACTTCATCGAGAAGTTAGCCGAGGATCCGACCGAACTGGAGATCCTCGGCGACGGCCGGCAGGAGAAGTCGTACATGCACGTCTCGGAGTGTGTCGACGCCATCCGGCACGTGGTCGAGAACGCAGACGCCGCGTACAACGTCTACAACCTCGGGACGCGGACGACGACCTCCGTCACCGACATCGCAGACATCGTGAGCGAGGAGCTCGGCGTCGACCCGGAGTACGCCTACACCGGCGGCGACCGCGGCTGGACCGGCGACGTACCGAAGATGCGGCTGTCGATCGAGAAGCTCGCCGCCCTCGGGTGGGAGCCGTCGGTCGAGAGCGACGCGGCGGTTCGGCGCAGTGCGCGCGAGCTGATCGACGAGATCGTGGAGTAGCGCGATCCCCTCCGACGAACTCCGCCGATCGGGTGCGGACCGCGGAGGCGCTTCAGTCCCGCCGCAGGCGAACCGAAGGGGGTCCCGAACGCCGACCGGATCGCTCGACTGCCGAAGCTGTCCCGATAACCGACCGGAGGCGGCGGCGTCAACGGAGCGATACGGACGGCTGTTGCGCACACCCCGGTGGGTTTCCCGTGGCGGTGTCGCTCGCGGTTCGATCCGCGTCTCCGCCCGCCGCGCCGCTTCGGAAGGGCCTTTTAACCCGCCCGTCGAACGGACGGTATGTTCCGGCAGTTCCGGTCGGAGGTCGAGGCGGCGCTCGCGGACGCGCTCGACTCGCTCGCCCTCCCGACCGACGACCTCGGCATCGAACGCCCGCCCGACGACATGGACGCGACGCTCGCCTCCAGCGTCGCCTTCCGACTCGCGGGCGAGGTCGGCGACGCGCCGCCGAACGTCGCGGCGACTGTCGCCGAGGCGGTGTCGGTCGGGAACGCGGACTACGTCGCGAGCGTCGACACCGCGGGGCCGTACGTCAACTTCCACGCGAACGAGCGCTACCTCGCCGACACGCTCGACGCGGCCGCGGTCGACGCCGACTACGGCGCGCTCCCCGACCGCGACACGAGCGTCGTGGTCGAACACACCAGCGCGAACCCGACCGGCCCCGTCCACGTCGGCCGCGCGCGCAACCCCATCGTCGGCGACGCGGTCGCGAACCTCCTCGCGTACGCCGGCTACGACGTGGACCGCCACTACTACGTCAACGACGCGGGCCGGCAGATGGCGGTGTTCACCTGGGCGTACGAGCGGTTCGACGAGTCAGACCTCGACGCGGAGCCCGCCCGCGACCGCGCCGAGTACGACCTCGTGCGCTACTACCGGAAGGGGAACGCCTTCTTAGAGGAAGCGGACGACGACGCGGTCGAGGCCGCGGAGGCGGAGATCCAGTCGATCCTCCAGGGGCTCGAGGCGGGCGACGAGGAGACGTACGAGCGCGTCGGCGAGGTCGTCGACGCCGTCCTCGGTGGAATGAAGGCGTGCCTCGGCCGCCTCCCCGCGGAGTTCGACGAGTTCGTCAAGGAGACGCGGTTCATGCGCGACGGATCCACCGACGACATCGCGGGCCGGCTGAAAGAGACCGACCACGCCGTCTACGAGGAGGACGCCTGGCAGCTGGAGCTCGACGAGTGGGGGATCGACAAGAACCTCGTCTTCCTCCGCTCGGACGACACGAGCCTCTACACGACCCGCGACCTGGCGCACCACGAGTGGAAGTTCGCGAACTACGACCGCGCCGTCACCGTCCTCGGCGAGGACCACAAGCTCCAGGCCGACCAGCTCGACGCGACCCTCGAACTGCTCGGCAACGACACCGACCGCCTCGGCCACGTCATCTACTCGTACGTCAACCTGCCCGAGGGGAAGATGTCGACCCGGCGGGGGACCGGCGTGATGCTCGACGACCTGCTGGACGAGGCGATCGACCGCGCTCGCGACGCCGTCGAGTCGCGCATGGACGACCGCATCCGCGACGACGACCTCACCGACGAGGACGTCGAGCGCATCGCCCACCAGGTCGGGATCGGCGCGGTCCGGTACGACATCGTCTCCAAACAGCCCGCGAAGGCGATCACCTTCGAGTGGGAGGACGCGCTCGACTTCGAGGCGCAGTCGGCGCCGTTCGTCCAGTACGTCCACGCGCGCTGCGCCGGCATCCTCGGCGAGGCGGCCGCCGCCGGGATCGACGTGCCGGGCGTGACGGCGGACGCCGACGGCGAGGTCGACCCCGACGCCTTGGACGTCGACGCGGGCGCGCTCGAAACCGACGCGGCCCGCGAGCTCCTCCGCGAGGTCGCGCGCTTCCCCGCCGCAATCGAGGCCGCCGCGGACGACTTGGAGCCGCACACGATCGCGACGTTCACCCGCGAGTTCGCGGACGCGTACAACGCCTTCTACCGCGAGTGCCCCGTCGTGACCGCCGAGACCGAGGCCCTGCGGGACGCCCGGCTCGCGCTCGTCGCGGCCGCGAAGCACACGATGGCGAACGCGCTCGACGTGCTGGGCGTCGAGGCGCCGGAGTCGATGTAAATCGAGGGTATCCCGCCCTCCGTCGCCCGGAGCGGGGCTCCGAGCGATCCATCGCCAAACGCGGCCGAGACGGACGCTTCCGCCCGTATCGACAGGTCAAAGATTACTTACACGCACGCGACCGTATTCGGAGTAATGAGTAGCGACGCACAGGAGGCGAACGCGGACCGCCGGAAGTACGAGTTCCGCAAGGTCATCGAGGAACTCAAGGAGTACGAGGGCTCCGGCACCCAGCTCGTCACCATCTACATCCCCGAGGACAGGCAGATCTCCGACGTGGTGGCGCACGTCACCCAAGAGCACAGCGAGGCGTCCAACATCAAGTCCAAGCAGACGCGGACGGCCGTTCAGGACGCGTTGACGTCGATCAAGGACCGGCTGCGCTACTACGACACCTTCCCGCCGGACAACGGGATCGTGATATTCTCGGGCGCCATCGACAGCGGCGGCGGCCAGACCGACATGGTCACCCGGACGCTGGAGTCGCCCCCGCAGCCCGTCGAGTCGTTCCGCTACCACTGCGACTCGGAGTTCCTCACCGAGCCGCTCGAACACATGCTCGAGGACTCCGGGCTGTTCGGGCTCATCGTCTTGGACCGCCGCGAGGCGAACGTCGGCTGGCTGAAGGGGAAACGCGTCGAGGCGGTCAAGTCCGCCTCCTCGCTCGTCCCCGGCAAACAGCGGAAGGGGGGTCAGTCCGCACAGCGATTCGCCCGCCTGCGCCTCGAAGCGATCGACAACTTCTATCAGGAGGTCGCTGGGATGGCCAACGACCTGTTCGTCGACAAGCGCCACGAGCTCGACGGCATCCTCGTCGGCGGTCCCTCGCCGACCAAAGACGAGTTCCTTGACGGCGACTACCTCCACCACGAGCTTCAGGACAAGGTGCTCGGCAAGTTCGACGTGGCCTACACCGATGAGTCCGGCCTGAAAGACCTCGTCGACAACGCCAGCGAGGCGCTCGCCGACCAGGAGATCGTCGAGGACAAACGCAACATGGAAGAGTTCTTCGAGAAGCTCAACACCGGGCAGGAGGCGACCTACGGGTTCGAGCAGACCCGCCGCAACCTGATCATGGGATCGGTGGACCGCCTGCTCATCTCCGAGGACCTTCGCTCCGACGTCGTCGTCTACGAGTGCCCCGCCGGCCACGAGGAGTACGAGGTTGTCGACGCCCGCCACTCGACGCCGGACCACGAATGTAGCGAGTGCGGCGAGGCGGCCGAGGTCGAGGAGCGAGAGGACGTCATCGAACACCTGATGGCCATCGCCGAACAGCGCGGGACGGACACGAAGTTCATCTCCACGGACTTCGAGAAGGGCGAACAGCTGCTCGACGCGTTCGGCGGCATCGCCGGTATCCTGCGGTACTCGACCGGAGTCTAAGGACCTCTGAAGAAGTTTCTGCGGCCGTTTTACTGCTGTTCCGGCTCGACCGGCCCCGGCGCGATCTCCAAACACGCGCAGGCGTCGGACTCCGGGTCGAAGCAGTCCGGACACTCCGGCTGCCGGTCGATGATCGTGTCGAGCCGCTCGGCGACCGTGTCGTCGATGACGGCCTCGAGCTCCCGGGCCTCGGCCTGATAATCCTCGACCGCGAGGACGTTCGCGAGGAACCGCTCGATGATACAGTAGGTCTGGAGGGCGTCCCTGGCCCGGACGATGCCGTCGTCGGTCAGCTTGACGCCCTTGTACTTCTCGTGTTCGGCGAGCCCGCGCTCTTCGAGCTTGCCGATCATCTCGTTGGCGCTGGCCGGGCTGACGCCGAGCGCATCGGCGATCGACCCGGTCGAGGCGGGTCCGTCTTCGCTGTCCTGTACGACGTATATCGTCTTGAGGTACTGATCTGCGGTGTTCACGGCTGTCCTCCGTCGGCGCTCGTCGGCGACTCGTCTGTCCGGTTCATCGGCGCTCCATGACCTCCGTGACCTCGCGTACGCCCTCGGCCTCCTCGTCGCGGATCGCCGCCAGGGTCGCGATCAGCTCCTCGCGGTCGACCGAGAACGACCCGTCGGACCCCTCGATCGCCTCGATGAGGTCGTCGTAGAACTTGTACGCCGTCTCCTCGTTGCACAGCTGGTCGTACAGCACGTCGTCGAAGTCCTCCGGCCGCGTCCGCCCGTAGCGGGCGTCGACGAGCGACTCGATCTCGTCGAACGGGACGCTGTCGACGCCGAGCCCGTCGATGAGCGACTCCAGCCGCTCGCGGTGGTCCGCCGACTCCTCGGCCGCGTCCGCGAGGAGCGTCTCCACCTCCGCGTCGAGTTCGGCGTCCAACTGCTGGTAGTGGCGATGCGCTCGCGCTTCGACGACCTCCTCCAGCACGATTCCGATCTGGAGCAGCCGCGCGAGTTGGTCGTCGGAGGCGACCCGCTGGCTCACGCTCACCGCGACCACCCGAGACGGCACGATACGCGGGTTCGCATACGAACAACTCGGGCGTCGTCGGTCTTAAGCGGTTCCCCTCGCTCGCCGGTCGCTCCGGGACTCCGGGCGGGGCTGAAAAAATCCGTTCGGCGCCGGCGGCTTACTGGAGCCGCTCGAAGACGAGCTCCTCGACGTCGTCGCGGAACTCGTCGACCGCGATTTCCTCTAGGACGGGCACGAAGAAGCCCTCGACGAGCATGTTCCGGGCCGTCCGCGAGTCGATCGAGCGGCTCTCGAGGTAGAACAGGTCCTCGGCGTCGACCTGTCCGACCGTCGCGGAGTGGGACGCCTCGGTGTCGTGGTTGTGGATGATCAGCTTCGGCGACGCGTCGGCCTCGGCGTCGTCCGACAGCATCAGCGTGTTTTCGCGCTGGTAGCTGGAGGTGTTCCACGCGTCCTCGCCGACGTCCTGAACGCCCTCGTAGACGGAGCGCGCCACGTCGTCGAGCACGCCGCGGGTGACGAGGTCGGCGGTCGTCTGCTCCGCCTGGTGCCACACGCGGGCGTTGATGTCGAAGTGCTGGTCGTCCGTGCCGAAGAACGTCCCGACGATCTGGCTCTCGGAGCCGTCGCCCTCGAGCTCGGTTTCGATGTCGGAGCGGGTGAGCTTCGAGCCGAAGTTGCTCTCGATCCAGTCGACCGTCGCGTACGTGTCGGTCACGCCGCGCTTCAGCGAGTAGGTGTAGGCGTCGTCGTCGAGGTTCTGGAGCGAGCCGAACTGGACGTTCGAGTTCTCGCCCGCGACGACCTCGACGAGGTTCGAGAAGTACCGGTCGCCGCTCACGTCGGCGTCGCCCGACGTGATCGACTCGAGGATCGTCACCGACGACGACTCCTCGGCGACGACGAGCGTCTGGCTGAACAGCGAACGGGAGTTCATCTCCGCGCGCACCGTCACGTCCTCGACGTCGACGCCCTCGGGGACGTAGACGAACGTACCGGTGGTGAACAGCGCGACCGAAAGCGCCGTGAGATAGTTGTGTTCGGGGTCGAGGACGGAGCCGAAGTTCGCCTCGATGACGTCGCCGTACTCGGCGAGCGCCTCGGTGAACGGCAGCACGACGACCTCGTCGTCGCCCGCGGTCCGCTCGGTCTCGTCCGCCTGGTTCAGCGGGTCGACGAGCGACTCGAAGTCCAGCGCCTCGAGGTCGGTCCAGCGGCGGCCCGGCGTCTGGATGACGTCGGGCAGCTCCGCGGTCTCCAGCGCGGCCAGCGCGTTCAGACGGGTCTCCAAGAGCCACTCGGGCTCGTCGCGTTCGTCGGCGATGCGTCGTACCGTGTCCTCCGAGAGGCTCTCGATTGCTTGCGTGCTCATGTTATCCGAGCGAGCCCTCCATCTCGAGTTCGACGAGGCGGTTCAGCTCGACGGCGTACTCGATCGGCAGTTCCTCCGTGATCGGCTCGATGAACCCGGAGACGATCATCTGTTTGGCGTCGTCGTCGTCGAGCCCGCGCGACTGGAGGTAGAAGATGTCCTCGTCGCCGATCTTCCCGACGGTTGCTTCGTGAGCGACGTCGACCTTCGACTCGTTGATCTCCATGTACGGCATCGTGTCCGACGTCGACTCGTTGTCGAACATCAGCGCGTCGCACTCGACGGCCGTCGAGGAGTTTTCGGCGCCGTCCGCGATGTGGACGAGCCCGCGGTAGTTGGTGCGGCCGCCGTCCTTCGCGATCGACTTCGACTCGACGGTCGACTTGGTCTCGGGCGCGTTGTGGTACACCTTCGCGCCGGTGTCGATGTCCTGGCCCTCGCCCGCGAAGGCGATGGTGATGTGGTTGTCGGAGGCACCGCGGCCCTTCAGGATCGTCGAGGGGTACAGCATCGTCGCCTTCGAGCCCATCGAGCCGGAGATCCACTCCATGCGCCCGCCCTTCTCGGCGATGGCGCGCTTCGTGTTGAGGTTGTACGTGTTCTTCGACCAGTTCTGGACGGTCGAGTACTGGACGTGGGCGTCCTCGCCCACGAACACTTCGACGCCGCCCGAGTGGAGGTTGAACGCCGAGTACTTCGGCGCGGAACAGCCCTCGATGTAGTGGACCTCGGAGCCCTCCTCGGCGATGATGAGCGTGTGCTCGAACTGACCCATCCCCTCGGAGTTCATCCGGAAGTACGCCTGGACCGGCATCTCCACGGTGGTGTTTTCGGGGATGTAGACGAACGAGCCGCCCGACCAGATGGCGCCGTGAAGCGCCGCGAACTTGTTGTCGCTCGGGGGGACGCACTTCGTCATGAAGTGCTCGCGGACGAGTTCTTCGTGCTCCTGGACGGCCTTGTCCATGTCACAGAAGATGACGCCCTTCTCCTCCCACCGCTCCTGCATGTTCTGGTAGACGATCTCGGACTCGTACTGCGCGCCGACGCCCGAGAGCGCGTTCTTCTCCGCCTCCGGGATGCCCAGCTTGTCGAACGTGTCCTGGATCTCCTCGGGGAGGTCTTCCCAGCTCTCGGCGCCGCCGCGGGCCTCGATGTCCGGGCGGATGTACGGTACGATCTCGTCGATGTCGATCTCGGAGAGGTCCGGCTGGCCGGGCCAGTCGGTCGGCATCGGCATCTCCTGGAACTGCTCGAGCGCGCGCAGGCGTCGCTCCAGCATCCACTCCGGTTCGTCCTTGTCCTCCGAGATGACGCGGACCGTCTCCTCGGTGAGACCCTTCTCGGTCTGGAAGGCGGACTTCTCCTCCTTCTTGAACTCGAAGCGAGCCTCGGTGTCTGTCTCCTTGAGGTCGTCCTGTTGTGAACTCATAGTGTATTGTTACTGATTCCCGTGTTTACGTGTGTCGCGTGCCCACATTCGGTTACGCCGCCTCGTAGGCGTCTTCGCGGACCCAGTCGTACCCCTCGTCCTCGAGCTTCTCGGCGAGCTCCGCGCCGCCGCTCTTGACGACTTCCCCGTCGAGCATGACGTGGACGTGGTCGGGCTCGACGTAGTCGAGAATGCGCTGGTAGTGCGTGATCTGGAGGACGCCCGTGCCCTGCTCGTCGCGGAGCGCGTTGATCCCCTTCGAGACGTCTTTCAGGCGGTCGATGTCGAGCCCCGAGTCGATCTCGTCGAGCACGGCGACGCTCGGCTCCAGCATCGCGGCCTGGAGGACCTCGTTCTGCTTCTTCTCGCCGCCGGAGAACCCGGCGTTGAGGTAGCGCTGCATGAACTTCTCGTCCATGTCGAGGAGCTCCATCTTCTCGGAGAGAATCTCCTGGAACTCGGCGACGCCGATCTCGCCGTCGTCGGCGGGGCCCTCCATCGGGGAGGTCTCGTACCCCTCGTCGTCGTCCTCGGCCTCGGCCTCGGCGGCCTCCTCCTCCTCGTCTTCGAACAGCTCCTCGCGCTCGTCCGCCTTCGCGTTGAGCGCCTGTCGGAGGAAGTTCGTCATCGTGACGCCCTCGATCTCCGCGGGGTACTGGAAGCCGAGGAAGATGCCGAGCGCGGCGCGCTCGTTCGGCTCCAGCTCCAGGAGCTCCCAGTGATAGTCCTCGTCGTCGAGGTCGACGTCCACGTCGGCGACGTCGGCCTCGTCGAGGTGGAGCAGAATCTCACCGCCGGTGACCTCGTAGGCGGGGTGGCCGGCGATCACTTTCGCGAGCGTCGACTTCCCCGAGCCGTTCGGTCCCATCAGCGCGTGGATGTCGCCCGACTCGACGGTCAGATCGACGCCGAGAAGGATGCGTTCGCCGCCCTCTTCCGCCACTCGTGCGTGAAGATCGTTGATTTCGAGAGTAGCCATATGTATTCTCGTGCCTCGTACATCGATGGTGGGGGTTGAGGGGGTTAATGGTTACGCATCTCCCCGTCAAAAATCGCATATCGACCAAGAAATTTTCTAGCAATCGAAAACTGCTTTCCAGAGAGCGCGTTCGCGCTCGTCGGCAGTCACATGAACGAGCCGAGTCCGGTCTGTTCTTGCCCCGTCTTCACCTCCTCCCACGACATCCCGAGCGCCTCGATCACGCGCTCTATCGGCCCCTTGAGCGTCTTGTCCAGCATCTTCTCCCAGTCGACCTCGAACTCCTCGGGCACCTGATCGGCGTACTCGAAGCAGATCACGTCCGGGTCGCGCTTGAACTCCCCGTACAGGGGGTCGCGCTGGGGGTCGAGCCCTTCCTCCTCCTCCATTCGCCTCCAGAAGTCCGGGTGGACCTTCTCGATGTACAGCCGCTTCGGCTTCGACCCGCTCCCGAAGTTCGTCCCGAGCATGCGGTTGGCGTACTTCGCGCCGCGGACCTGCGCGGTCGGCGTGTCGTAGGCGTCGAGCTGCTTGCCGATCCCGCCGGGGATCCCGATCTCGTCGAGGTCCACGTCGCCGTCGAGCACCCGCGCGATGACGCCTTCGAGGTACGACTTCACCTCCTCCATGTCCTCGTCGATGTCGTCGCCGGTGACGATCGTCTCGATGACGTTCTGTTGGACCTCCTTCGTGATCCCGGCGATGTCCGAGCGCTTGTACTCGAAGCCGGTGATGTCGATGTCGTCGACCTCTTTCCCCTCCTTCCAGACGATGTGGCCCGCGTACCGCTTCTTCTTGCCCGCCTGGAAGAAGCGCCGGTAGAGCTTCTCGAACTCGATCTCGAAGCGGTGCTCGTCGGCGTTGAGCTCGTCGCGCGCGAAGTCGTCGTAGCGCTCGTTGATGTGGTCCTCTATCTCGAAGGAGGTCTCGATCGCCTCCCGCTCAGACATGTCAGAAAGGGATAACATAACTGAGTCGGTGTCACCATAAGCTACCTGATAATTAAGCTCTTCTGCCGCCTCCTCCGTGAAGTCGATGACCTCGCGGCCGGTCGCAGTAACGGCTGCCGCGCCCTCTTTGTCGTAGAGGCGGAACCGATCCCATCCCGTAACCCCATATAACGAGTTCATAATAACCTTGACAGCTCCCTGCTGCCGGTCGTACTGCTCGTACGGCTCGGTGCCCGGGTCGTGGTCGTTCCGGAGCGCCTTCTTCTCCTCGCGCTCGGAGAGCAGCTCGTCGACCATCTCGCGCATGATCCCGTCCGGCTCCTTCCGGAAGTGGGTCCCGTTGGGCGCGACGTACGTCTCGCCGCCGTACTCGTCGGGGTCGACCTTCGTCTCCGGGCCGGCGTTGATCGTCACCATACACATCGGGTAGAGGCTCTTCAGGTCCTGGACCGTCACCATCTCCTTGACGCCCGTGATCGGGTCGAAGACGGCCCCGCCCTCGAACTCCTCCGACTCCTGTTGGCCCTTCGTCGGGAGCGCGAACTTCCCGAACGCCTTGTGGAGGACGTACATGTCGACGGTGTCGCCCGGCGTCGGCGCGTCCTCGATCTTACAGCCGACGAAGGTACGCACCTCGTCCCAGAACGCGATCACGTCCTGCTTGCGGTCGATCTCCACGCACAACTCCACGTCGCGGATGCTGTACTCCAGTAAGCGCTCGGGGTCCTGCTCCCAGAGGTCGCCGATGTCGCCCGTGTAGCGCTCCTTACCGACGCCGAGCTCGCGCTCGCCGACCGCGTCGAGGCGGTACGACTCCAGCTCGGTGAACATCGTGCGTTTGTAGGCGTACAGCAGGTCGAAGACGACCCGGCCCTTCACGTCCGGGCCGCCCCAGCCGGAGCGCCACACCTCGCCGATCCGGGAGAGCCGGTCGACGTCGAGGTCGTACTCGCTCCCGTCGTCAAGCACCTCCAGCCGGTCGAGGACGTACGGCGCGTCGAAGTCCTCGAAGTTCCACCCGGTCAGGAGGTCCGGGTCGGTGTCGTCGATGTACTCGACGAACGCGTCGAGCATCGCGGCCTCCTCGTCGAACGTGCGGACCCTGAAGTCGACCTCCGCGCCGTCGCCGACGATCCCCTCGTACTCCGGGAGGTCTTCCGGCGGGGGAATCTCGGCCTCCGGCGCGTCGTACAGCCAGACGACGTACTCGTCCTCGTAGGAGTCGTGGCTGGTGAGACAGATGATCGGCTCCTCGCCGTCCTCGGGGAAGCCGCGGCGGTCGTCCACCTCGATATCGAAGGTGTTCACGCGCAGGTCGGCGTCGACCTCGGCCGGTTCGAGGTGCCCCTCGTGGACCTGAATCGTCTCTTCCCCGTCGTCGAGGCGCCGCTCCTCGACGCGGATGCCGCCGTTGATCCCGTTGTCGATCAGGAAGCGGTTCGGGAAGAGGATGTCCGCCTCGAAGCTGGTCGCGAAGTCGTCGCGGATGTTCCCCACGTCGCGCGGAGTCCGGGTGACGATCCGGGTGAGCGGCTCGCCGCGGATGCTCTCGTAGGGCTCGCCGTCGGGGCCCGCCTCGCGCGTCCCGATCACCACGTCGTACTCCTCGACGGGGTCGCGGTCGAGGTCGGCCGTCGGGACGTAGAAGTACGGCTCGACGCCCAGCACGCGGAGGTGTTCGATCACGTCGTGGTCGGCGTCCTCGACGTGTTCCGCCGGTCGCCGGCCGAACACATGGACGACCGGGTACTCGTCGCTGCCGTACCCCTCGACGGCGTAGTCGATCTGGGTGATCATCAGTTCGACGGTCCCCGTCGACTCCGGGAACTTCGCCTCGTCCACGTCGACCACGTCGTTCACGTGGCCCCGTCCGCCCCCGGCGACGACGGCCGCCTCCTGCGCGGCCAGCTCCTCCCGTTCGGTGTCCGTGTCGCCGTCGGCCTCGCCGTCCGCGTCCCCGGCCGACGAGAAGTCCGACAGCCCCGACTGAGTCATATCCGTCCTTCGGCGTCACCCGGCTAAAAAACACGGCTTTCGGGTGCGGCGAGGTATCCCGCCACGGAAAGGCATATATTGTGTGACTTCTTACCACGGCCCATGTCTTCGGATCCACGTTCCGGACCCCAGGCGGCTCGCCCGGCCGACTCCGACGCGGTCGACGCCGAGGTGGAGGTGTACGAGGACGACGGGAACGTGGTGCTTTTCGACGCGACGAACCCCCTCGCCTGGGTCGAAGCGAGCCGAACGGTGCGGCTCGCCGACGCGCTCTGACCGGCCCGCCGACCCCGCGCGCTCCGTCCGTCTCCTCCCGTAGCCGCGGCGTCGCCCGGACGGAACCCCTTTGCCCCGGCCCGGCGTAGGTCCGGGCGTGTTCAGCCTCGACGAGGACGACGAGGGCGAGATCTCCGTCGGCGAGAGCTCCGACGCCGAGCGGGAGATGACGCCCGACATCCCCAAAGCCCCGTCGGTGAAGACGTTCGACGACGGCGGCGACTTCGAGGGGGCGAGCGACGTCGACCAGGGGACCCTCCGCGCGTTCGTCGTCGCCGTCGTCTACGCCAACGCCGCCGTCCTCCTCGTCGCGCTCGGCCCCATGGTGTGGTTCTTCGAGGGGTGGTCGCGGGCCGGCCCGGCGCTGCTCGTCGCCGGTCTCCTCGCCGGGGTCCGAACGTACCAGACGTACCGGTCGTGGCGGCGCTCGCAGGGCGAGGCCGACGAGTCGGAGTCGGATCCCCTCGAAGAGGCCGATGACACTGATGCCGACTCCACCGCTGATCCCCCGGAAGCGTAATGTCCGACGGGGCGCTGGTTCGACCATGCAGACGGTCCGCGACGGCGACGGCGAGACGTACCTCCTCGTGAAGCGATCCGCCGAGTCGAGTCGCGTGCGCGACCCCGCGACCGGCGCGGAGCGGTACGTCGACAACGAGGAGCTCAGCGTCGTCGACGGCGAGTCGCCGCTCGCGACCGCCGCTTCGGGCGTGCCGGAGCCGGTCCGCCGGACGCTCGGGGCGGTCCGCGACGACCGCTCGCTCGGCCTGCTCGCCGTGGTCGCCGACGAGGGGCCGATCGCCGCGATCGACCTCCTCGACGCGGCCGACATGTGCGAGTCCGACCTTCACGGGACGCTCACGGAGTTCCGTGCGGCGGGACTGGTCGACGAGGCCGAGATCGCGGGGCGACGCGGCTACGAGGCGACGCCGGTCGCGGCCGAGGCGCTGGGGCTGTTGCGGGACGGGTCGGCGGACGAGGGCGACGAGGTTGATGAGGGCGACGGCGACTGATATCTCACATATAACCGCGATCTGCGACCGGCTGCGGCTGTTCGCTTATAAATTGTTGATTCTAGATCGACGGCGAACAGCTCCAAAGCCCCGGCCGCGAGGCTGCCCCTTTGAGCCCCACCCGACCGCGACCGCACGGCACCTCACGCCTCCCCAGCCTCGTCGGGCGCGTCCTTCGGGCTCCCTTCGGTCGCCCTCGGAGCGCCCGACTCCCTCGCGCGTGCTCCTCGCGGCCGCCGGTGGCGGCCGCTCGCAGGCACGCGCCGACGTGGAGGTGCGAGCCGTCGCCGCCGTCCCTCTCAGCGGCGGCGTCGCCGCGGGCTTCTACCGTTCCTGCCGCCGTCTGATATTTATAAAAGGACCCGGTGAAGCGGCGGTGACGCTCAGTCGTCCGCGAGCGACGCGACGTCGAGCTCCGCCGCGTCCTCCCGGCGGACGGTCGAGCGGTTCGAGCGCGGGTCCTTCTCGACGGTGACCAGCTCGTCGGCCGCGCCCACCAGCTCGTCGTCGTGGCTCACGATGACGATCTGGCGCACGCCGAACCCGCGCATCTCCTCGACCAGCCGGACGAGCCGCGAGACGTGCCCGGAGTCGAGGAACACCGTCGGCTCGTCGAGGATGAGCGGCGGCGTCGGCGCCGCGCCCTCGATCCCCTCCGAGAGCAGCCGGTAGATCGCGCAGCGCAGCGAGAGGTTGAAGAGGGCGCGCTCCCCGCCGGAGAGCTGCTCGGGGTCGAGCGGCTCGCCGTCCTTCTGGTAGACGGTGAGGACGTACTCGCCGTCGAGCTCGATGTGCGAATAGGCGTCGTTCCCGTAGACGAGCTCGAACGTCTCGTTGAGCGTGCGCTCCAGCTCGGTGACGTTGCGCTGGCGGAGCTCCGCCCGCAGGTCGCCGTACATCGTCTCCAGCTCGCTCGTCTCTTCGTGGAGCGTCTCGAGCGCGTCCACCCGATCGCCGAGCGCTTCGCGCTCCTCCCGGAGCCCCTCTAGCTCGCGGATGTCGCCTTTCACTCCGCCGATCGCGTTCTGAAGCTCCTCTCTCCGCTCGTCGAGTCGCTCGAGCTCGCCGGCGACCCTCTCGAGGTACTCCACCGCCTCTTCCTTCCGCTCTTTCGCCGTCTCGACGGCGGACTCGTCGACGGCGTCGGCGAGCTCGTCGCGCCGCTCGCGCTTGTCCGCCAGTCGGTCGCGCCGCTCGTCGTTCACCTCCGCCAGGTTCTCGCGCTTCTCGCGGCGCCGCTCGATCTCGTCTTCGGCGTCCGCGATCGCCGACAGGCGCTCCTCGACCGCCGTCACCGCCTCACGGGCGTCCGCGACCGCCTCCAGATCGGCTTCGAGTTCCTCGACGCGCGCCGCGGCGGCCTCCGCCTCCTCGCGCTTCTCCGCGGCGACCTCACGCGTGTCCTCGGCCTCAGCGCGGAGCTCGGCGGCGCGCTCGCGTTTCTCCGCGGCCTGCTCGCGCTTCCGCTCCGCCGCCGCGCGCTTCTCCTCGGCGCGCTCTTCGAGGGTCGCGATCCGCTCGTCGATCTCGTCGAGTCTGTCCGCCGCGCTCGCGAGCTCGTCCAACTCCGCGACCTGCTCGTCGAGGTCGCCCTCGCGCTCGCGGGCGGCCTCCAGCTCGGATTCGAGCTCCGCCACTCGCTCGCGATCCTCGTCGATCCCGCTCGCGTGCGGCGAGTCCTCGACCGACTGGCCGCACTCCGGGCACTTCCCGGCCGCGAGCAGCGCCTCCGCCTCCTCGACGCGCTCGCGGGCGTTCTTCAGCTCCGCCGACAGCTCGGCGATTCGCTCGCGGATCTCTCCCCGCTCGTCGCGCAGCGTCTCGCGCTCGTCGGCGACGCCGTCGCGGTCGACGTCGGCGGCCGCGAACCGTTCGCGGAGCTCCGCCGCCTCCTCGCGGAGCGTCCCGATCGACGACTCGCGCTCCGCCGCCTCCTCCGCCGCCGTCTCGGCCTCGTCGTCGAGGTCGTCGGCCTCGGACTCGATCTCCTCCGCGCGCTCGGTGCGGTCGTCGGCCTTCCCGGCGAGGTTCGTCGCTTGGTTCCGCAGCCCCTCGGCGTTCACCCGCGCGTCGTCGAGGTCCGTGCGGACCGATTCCTCACGGTCGTCGAGTTCCGCGCGCCGGTTCGCGACGGCCGCCTCGGTCGGCGCGTCGAGGCCGGCGTCGTCGAGTCGGTCGTCGATCGCGGCCTCGACCTCGGCGATCCGCTCGCGGGCCTCGCCGATCGCGTCGCGGTGGTCGTCGCGATCGCGCTCGGCCTCCCGGATCGCGGCCTCGATCTCGTCGATCTCGGCCTCGACCGACTCCAGCTCCTCCCGCTTTTCCGCGTGGGTCTCCAGCGTCTCCGCGGCCGCGTCGCGCGTCTCCTTCGCCTGCTCGCGCTGGGCCTCGTACCGGTCGATGTCGTCGGTGACGTCGCCGAGCTCGCCCTCAAGCTCGTTGAGCCGCGCGTGGAGGTCGCGGTCCTCCTTCGCGGCGATCTGCTCGTCGAGCTGGTCGAGCCGCCCGCGGCGGTTCTCCAGCACGTCCTCGACGCCGAGCCGGGCGTCACCGGCGCGCTCGCGGTACTCCTCCAGCTTCCCGAGCTGGAGGAGGTCGTCGATCGTGTCCTGCCGCTCCCGGGGCGTCGCGTTGATCAGCTTGTTCACCTCGCCCTGCCGGACGTACGCGCAGTTGACGAACGCCTCGGCGTCCATGCGCAGCAGTTCGGTGACGAACTCGCGGACGGCGCGCGCGCCGTCGCGGGCCACGTCGCTCCCGTCGGTCGACTCGAGCGTACACTTGTGGTCGATCCGACCGTCGTACGATTTGAGTCGCCGCTCGACCCGGTAGGAGACGCCGTCGTGGGTGAACCACAGTTCGACCTCCGTCTCCTCCTCGCCGTTCGTGATGACGTCTCCGAGGGTCCCGTCGAGCGCCTTCGACCCGTACAGCGCGAAGAAGCAGGCCTCAAGCAGCGACGACTTCCCGCTGCCGTTGAGCCCGTGGATCACGGTGACGCCCTCGGTCAGCCGCAGGTCGGCGTCGCCGTACGGCTTGAAGTTCGCGAGGCGGACGCGGTCGAACTTCACAGGTAGTCCTCCATGGAGACTTGGCCATCCGTCGACGCCGGGTCGGAGTCCTCGGGCTCCGCGGCCTCCGGCTCGGTGTTCGGCTCCGTCGGCTCCGACGCGTCGCCGTTCGGTTCGGTTCCGCCGCCGTCCGATTCGTCTCCGTCGGCGTCCGATTCGGCTCCGTCGCCGCCGGCCTCGACGGCGTCGAACGCGTCGAGATCACCGTCTCCGTCCAGCCGCTCCTCGACCCTGCGTTTCACCGTCTCGCGGACGTTCGCGTCGGAGACGGTGTCCTCGCGGACCGCGCGCTCCACGTCGCGCGCGGCGCTCGAGAGCGCCATCTCGTCGAGTCGGTCGCGGACCGCGTCCTCCGGGTCGGCGAAGCTCACGTCCACCTCGCCGTCGGCGTCGACCTCGCGTCGGTCGACGACGCGCGCGATGAGCGCGCCCTCGTCGGTCGCGAACTCCTCGACGGCAGCCGGCGTCACCGGGTCACCCTCCCCGGTGATCTCCACGTGGACGACCGCCTCCGCGAGGTCGAACTTGCGCACGCGCTCGCGGACCCGCGACTCGCCCTCGCCCTCGCGCAGTTCGACGGAGACGAAGACGAACGGGCGCGTGTCGAGCGCGCGGCGCCGGATCTCCACGCGGTCGTCGCCGCCCGCCGTGTCGGCGTCGAAGACGACGAGGTTGTAGCCGCGGCCCTCGCGTTCGCTCGCGCTCGCGCGCTCCGTCGACCCGGGGTACGTGACCCACGTGTCTGCGACCTCGGCGGTGTCCGGGGTGTGGTTGTCGCCGAGGAGCATCGCGTCGAAGGCGACGTCGCTCTCCGTCAGCACGGTCTCGGTGTCCCAGTCGGCGTAGCCGAACGGCTCGAAGAGACCGTGCGCGACCAAGGCGGCGTAGTCGGCGTCGTGGTCGGCGAAGGCGTAGTCGAGGTCGTCGCGCCGCGAGACGGGGACGTGGTCGAGGCCGTAGAAGGCGGTGTCGCCCACGACGACCGGCTCGTCGCCGAGCCGGGTGGCGAGCCCCAGCCGCTCGAAGAGGTCGAGCCACTGGCCGCCCCGCGTCGACTCGTGGTTACCGACGACCGCGAGGAAGGGGATTCCGGCGTCGTCGAGCCGACGGAGGACGGAAATCGTCCCCATCAGGTCTTGGAGGTCGGGCCGGCGGTCGTGGAAGAGGTCGCCCGCGTGGACGACCGCGTCGACGCCGCCGTCGACCGCGTCGTCGACCACGGCCTCGAAGGCGTCGAGGAAGTCCTGGCGTCTGACCGGCGAGTGGTACTGCGAGTACCCGATGTGGGTGTCGCCGGTGTGGATCACCCGTGTCATCTGTCCGCGTCTTGGCCGGTGTCCGGCTTAGGGATTCCGGGGCCGGAGCGGAAGTGATCGCGCTCGGCGCCGCCGGCTCGGTCGCCGATGCTGTCTCGGTCGGCGTCGCTCCCGGCGTTCGCCTCGCGGCCGTTTCCGGGGGCGTCGCCCGCCGCCGCCCGCCGGAACGACCGGTACGCGGCGAGCGCGTCGCGCCCCCGCTCGACGGCGGCGTCGTCGTCCGCGCGGTCCGCGGCGTCAATCGCTTCCGCCAGCCCGTCGAGCCCGATCGCGTCGACGAATCCGGCCGCGCGCCGGAGGTCGGATCGCGCGGCGTCCGCCTCGTCGATCACGGCGACGTACGGACGTCTCGCGGTGTCGGTTCGAGTCGCGAGCGCGGCCAGCGCGCGCTTGACGGCGGTAGTCGAGACCACGGGACGACTGCCGCGGTATCGCCGATAAATCGTCGCACGCGGGCGGTCCGGGCGTCAGCGTCGGCGGCGGATCGGGCGGTCCGCGCTCAGATACCCAGCGAGTACAGCCGCTTGCGGGCGTCAGTGAAGGAGAACCGCGAGTCGACGACGTCCTCCTCCTCGAGCCGCGACAGCGCGTACCGGACCGTCCGGGGCGGGAGCAGCGTCTCCTCGGCCAGTTCGCTCTGCGTCAGCGTGTCGTTGTAGTCTAACACCTTCGCGACCAGCTTGGCGCTCGGCGGCAGGTCGCGAACGGCCGCCCAGCGGTCCGCGGTCCCGTCGTCGGCGGTGACGGCGTCGGTCGTGCTCATTCGTATACCGATCCTTGGCATGCCGGATAATAATATTTACTATCCATTTTGATTACTACTGGGAATCATCTCCCGTCAAACCTGCGAATCAGCGTAGACCCGGACCGCCGTCGTTCGGTGGTTCGCCGGCGGTACGGCCGCCATCGTGCCCCCACCCGAAGCCTCTTATCCGCGAGACCCTTTAATAAACACAATGAGCGATACGGTCGACGACGTCGACATGCCTTACGAGGGCTCGGCGTCGAAACAAGAGAAGATCGACTCCTTACAGGAGCGGCTCGACGTCCTCGAGTCGCAAAACGAGGAGATGCGCGACAAGCTCCTCGACGCCAACGCGGAGAACAACAAGTACCAGCAGAAGCTCGAGCGGCTCACTCACGAGAACAAGAAGCTGAAGCAGTCCCCGCTGTTCGTGGCGACGGTCCAAGAGATAACGCCAGACGGCGCCGTGATCAAACAGCACGGGAACAACCAGGAGGCGCTCACCGAGATCACCGACGAGCTGCGCGAGCAGCTCGACCCCGACGACCGCGTCGCGGTCAACAACTCGCTTTCGGTGGTCAAGAAGCTGGAGAAGGAGACCGACGTCCGCGCCCGCGTGATGCAGGTCGAACACTCCCCGGATGTCACCTACGCCGACATCGGCGGGCTCGAAGACCAGATGACGGAGGTCCGCGAGACGGTCGAGATGCCCCTCGAACACCCCGACATGTTCGAGGACGTGGGCATCACGCCCCCGAGCGGCGTGCTGCTGTACGGCCCGCCGGGCACCGGAAAGACGATGCTCGCGAAGGCGGTCGCCAACGAGACGGACGCGACGTTCATCAAGATGGCCGGCTCCGAGCTGGTACACAAGTTCATCGGCGAGGGCGCGAAGCTGGTCCGGGACCTGTTCGAGGTCGCCCGCGAGAACCAGCCCGCCGTCCTCTTCATCGACGAGATCGACGCCATCGCCTCGAAGCGGACGGACTCGAAGACTTCGGGCGACGCCGAGGTCCAGCGCACGATGATGCAGCTACTCAGCGAGATGGACGGCTTCGACGAGCGCGGCGAGGTCCGCATCATCGCCGCCACCAACCGCTTCGACATGCTCGACCCCGCGATCCTCCGTCCCGGCCGCTTCGACCGGCTCATCGAGGTTCCCAAGCCGGAGACCGAGGGCCGCGAGATCATCTTCCAGATCCACACCCGCAACATGAACCTCGCCGACGGGGTCGACTTCGCGGAACTCGCCGAGCTGACACCGGACGCCTCCGGCGCCGACATCAAGGCGATCTGTACTGAGGCCGGGATGTTCGCTATCCGCGACGACCGCACGGAGGTCACGCTCGACGACTTCCTCGAGGCCCACGAGAAGCTCCGGCAGGACGAGGAGACGAACGCCGACGACTCGCTGGCGTTCGCCTGAGACCCGGACGACCACAGATCGAGACCCGCCGATCGCCGTTTTCACCCCTCGGGCGTTGACGAAAGCGCCTCGTTACAGCGCCGTGACGGCTAGGTACGGGACGACGAAGACCAGCAGGAACACCAGTCCGACCGCGATACCGTAGCCGGCGCCGACGCCGGCGAGCGCGAGCCACCCGTCGTCGAGCGCGTCAGCGATGTACATAGCGGATGGATCGCCGCCCGGAACTTAAATCCGCACGCTCACGTCCGGCGTGGACGCCTCGCCCCGCCGGCCCGCCGCGTCGATCGCGGTCACACGTCCCCGGCCATCGCCCGGAACAGCCCGTCGGCGAGGGCGTCGCGGTCGACGGTCTTCGGCTCCTCCCCGGTGGGGTCGAGCTCCGGTTCGATCGTACCGCCGCCCATCCGGGAGTGCCCCCCACCGTTCCCGTTGTCGACGTCGTCCAGCACGGCCGCTATCGCGTTACCCATGTGGACCCGGTCGTCCCGCGAGCGTCCCGAGAGGTGGACGGTCTTGTCCCGCTCGCCGATCACCACGACCGCGCTGACTCCTTCCAGCTGGATGAGTTCGTCCGCGGCCTGCGGGATCGCGTCCACGTTGTTCACGCCGCCGACGTCCGCGACCGCGAACGACCCCTCGATGCGACGGCCGGCGATCGCCCGGGCCTTCACCTCCAGCACCTCCGCGTCGACCGCCGGGTTCGCGATCCGGTCGAGCCGGTCCTGATCGACGCCCGGATAGAGGTACGCGGCCGCCGCGAAGTCGGGCTCGCTGGCGCCGACGGTGAGGTGTTTCGTGTCGGCCAAGATACCGTACAACAGCCCGGTCGCCGTGTCCGTCGACAGCGTCAGGTCGCTCCCGGTCTCGCTCGCGTGTTTGTCCGGCGGGACGGGGACCGCGTCGTTGTCCTGAAAGTACTCGGCGACGACCGACGCGCTCGCGCCGTAGTCGGTCCGTACGTCGGTGAACGATCCACCGGCGCCGTCGCCGGGGTGGTGATCGACGACGGCCATCGGCAACACGCCGTCGGCGCCGGCAAACCCCCGCGGCTCGTTGTGGTCGACCAAGACGACCGATTCCGACGCGAGGTCGCTCACGTGTTCGATCGGCTCCAGTTCCAAGTCGAGGACCGTCCGGAACGCCCGGTTCTCCTGATGACGGATCTGACCGGGGTACTGGACGGTTGCGTCGACGTCCACCTGATCGGCGAGCGAGGCCACGCCGACCGCGGCCGACATCGCGTCGGGGTCCGGGTTCGGGTGCATCAACACCGTTATCTCGTCCTCGTCGGCCAGCAGCCGGCGGAACCTGACCCCAGGCGTCCGGCGGGCACGGAGCACGACGAGCCCCACGGCGACGACGATCAGGACGATGAGCGCCCCGGCGACGGCGATCTCCGGGTTCTCCCGGACCATTGCCTCCGCCTGCGAGAGTCGGTCGCCGACCGCGCTCATCGCTCGCATGCGTTGTGTCGAGTCGCTCCCGACACATGAAGGTTCGTTACCGTTCTGACGGAGTGAAACCGACGGAACCGACCGCGGTCGGACGACGACGGGCCGAACCGGCCGCCGTCCGTCCGAGACGCGCTACTCGGTCCGCGTCCGGTACGCTCGCACCGCGTCGCGGTAGCCGGACCGGAACGTGGGATGAGCGAACTCGTAGCCGAGCTCGCGGAGCAGCGCGTTCGAACAGCGCTTGCTGGTTCGGATCCGGCGCTCCGCGGCCGCCGAGAGGTTCCCCGCCGCGATCCGCTCGTCCTTCGACAGCTTCTCCGGGCGCCGGACGCCGCAGGCGTCCGCGAGCCAGTCGGCGAACACGTGCTTGCCGACCGGCTCGTCGTCAACGACGAGGACGACGCGGTCGCGTGCGCGGTCCGTCTCCAGCAGATGTCGAATCGATCCCGCGGCGTCGTCGCGGTGGACCATGTTCAGGTAACCGGCCGTCACCGGGCCATCCACGTACCGATCCAGCCGGTAGCGTTCCGGCCCGTACAGCCCCGCGAACCGGACGACGGTCCCGTCGATCCCGGCGTCGGCCGCGCGCTCCGTCGCGATCCGCTCGGCCTCGGCGAGGACGCGGGTCTTCTCCGTGGTCGGGTCGACCGGCGTCTCCTCGTCGACCCACCCGCCGTCGTGGTCACCGTACACGCCCGTCGAGGAGGTGTACACGAGCCGGTCCGGCGGCGCGGCCCGCGAGCCGTACTCGTCGACGACGTTCGCCAAGCCGTCGACGTACACTTCCCGGGCCGCGTCGGCACCGCGGCCGCCGGAGCTGGCCGCGAAGACGACCGCGTCCGCGTCCGGTAGCGCCGAGAGCGACTCGGGATCGGTCGCGTCCGCCCGGACGGCCTCGACCCCGGAGCCGACCGCGTCGACCGCGTCGAGGCCGGCGTTTGACCGGCGGACACCGACGACCTCGTGGCTGCGGGCGTCGAGCTGTTCCGCCAGCGCCAGCCCGACGTAGCCGCAGCCGACGACGACGACTCTCATGGCTTCCGACGCTCGATGACCGCGAGTATCTCCGCGAGCTGGCCAAGAGTTAATCTGGTCCGCCCCTCCAGCGCCTGTTGGACCTCCTGCCCGGTGAGGTCGGCGTCGATCCGCGCGGCGATCGCGTCGACGTCGAGGACGGCGGTCGCCATCCCCATCAGGAGGTGATCGCGCACCTCCGCGACCATCGCGTCGGCGTCGCGCCCCGGCTCCGCCGCCGCGAGGACGGCCGCCGCGTCCGCGAGCGAGAGCGCCGCGACGTCCCCGTCGCGGACGGCGCTCGCGTCCGCTTCCGTCAGGCCGACCTCGCCGACGAGCCGGTCGCCGTCGACGCCCGACGCGGCCTCCGTGACCAGCGTCTCGAAGGCCGCGAGTAACTCCGCCGCCGCCGGTTCGTCCGCGTCGACGTCGGGCCCGCTTCCGCGGTCGTCAACGACCTCGTGGAACATACTCCCTCTGGGTCGCGCCGTCGCAAAACGCCTGCGGTCGGCCGCGTCCCGGCGCTTCGCCGCCCGCGTTCTCCCTCCCTCCCTCAATGCTCCGTACACTCGTCCCCCTCTCCGGGCGACGCGCTCAGCGATCCCGGACACGGCCAGCCGCCGGACGTCTCCTCGCGCGTCCCGTCGACGTCGCCGACGCCCGGCGGCCCGGCGGGGACCGCGACGACGACGACCGTCCGCGCCTCGAACGCGACCGGCTCCGTCGCGCCGAGCGCGACCGACTCGCCGTTCACATCGACGCTGACCTCGTCGGCTTCCCGGACGTACTCGAACGGGCGGTCGGGCGTCCCGACGTTCGCACGAAGCGCGAAGCGCGGGTACTCTCCGCGCACCTGAACGTTCCACGCGTTGACCGTCGCCACCCAGTACCCGGGGACCGGCGCGACGGGGAGTCCCGCGCCGACGCTCCGAACGGGCTTCGGCACCCGCTCGTCCGGCACCGACGCGACCGCCTTCCGGGCGCGGGACTCGATCTTCGACTCGACTCTGTCTCGACGAATCGTCCGGGACGCCGTCGTCGTCGCGTCGACGAAGCGAGCCGGGACGCGGACCGCGTCCCGTCCCGCCGCCTTCCGCGTCTCCACCCGGAGGTGCGCCGCGAGGCCGAGCCGTTCGGCCCTCGACAGCGACCCGACCCGGGCCGCCTCGCTCGCGACGCGGTTCGGGTACTCGCCGTCGCCGACCGCGACGGCCCTGTCGCCGAGCGAATCGTACTCGGACGCGACGCTCTCCACGACCGCGTTCCGCTGCTCGCGCGAGAGGTCGGTCCGTTTCGCGAGCCGGCCTTGTAACGCGTCGTCGACGCGTCCCAGCGAGGCGTCAACCCGTCCGGCGAGCGCGTTTCGGTCGGCCCGTAGGTCGTCGTCGTCGGCCGCCGCGAGGGCCTCGTCGGCCGCGAGGAGCGATCGCCCGGCGACGCCGAGACGGACCGTGTCGTCGGTGCCGAGAATCCGGTCGGCGATCCCGCCGGAGACGTCGCTGTACGGGAGCGTGGCGTAGTTCACGTTTCGAGCCGCGAGCGGCCTCGTGGTCGTGCCGTCGACGCCTTCCACGCGCTCGCCGTCGACCGCGGTCCGCGGGAGATACCCCGGCGACCCCTCCGGAGCGAACGTGACGGCGCCGGCGGGCCCCTCGTCGCCGACCGCGTAGGTCCCCGGGTCGCGTGCGGCCTCGCGGCTGGCGATCACCTCGCCCACGGGCGGTCCACCGAACGCGTCGTTCACGCGGTCGAGAACTCCGTTAGACGCCGCCTTCCTGTCGTCCGACGCCGATTCGAGCTCCCCGATCACGGCGTCGAGATACGCGACGCGGGCGGCGACGCGCCCCCGGTCGACCGCGCCGTCGTACCGCCTCGGGGCGTCGCGTAGCGCGTCGCGCCGATCGCGCACGGCCGCGGCGAGATCGCCGTACGGCGTCGACTCGCCGACCGCGGCGTCGGCCATCGACGCCTCGGTCTCCAGGTCGCGGACGCGCTCCGACAGCGTCGAGATGTCCGCCGCGATCCGGTCTAGGTCGGCGCCCGATCGGTCGCCGTACACGACCGTCGACCGCCTCTCGTCGCCCCGTTCGACGGCGTCGCGAGCCATCCGATCGACGTCGCCCGCCGTCTCGACGTTCAGCTCTGCCCTCGCGGCCGCCGGCGTGTCGGCGAGGTCGGGCCCGGCAACGTCCCGGTCGGCGGCGCCGAACGTCGCCGTCGGCCCGTCGGGGGCGTCGTCGCGCGGCGCGTACGTCCCGGTCACCGACACGCGGACGCGGTACCGGTCCGTCGCCTCGTCGCTCGTCACGGCGCGGTCGACGCTCACGTCCTGTACCGTTCCGTTCGGTCCCCGTTCGACGACCCGTCGCTCCCACGTCGCTGTCGCTGCGCGCTCGACGACGACCTCCCGAGTCGCGCCGCCGAAGGACACCGACTCGCCGGCCGACACCGTCTCGCCGTCGGTTCCCGTTCGGAGGTCGCTCCCGTCGGCGACGCGGACGCGCTCCGTCCGCGACGTGTCGACCCGCCGCCAGGGCTCTCCGAGCTGCGACCGGGGACGACCCGGGCTCACGGGACCGCCCTCGACGACCCGCGTCGCCTCCGTCTCTAGGGTCGCCTCGACTCGGTGGCTCGCCCGCACGATCGATTCGAGGTCGTCGTGGACGCGGGTCGCGGCGCGGTCGGCCGCGTGCCCGACCTCGACCGACGCCGTCTCGCTCGTCGGATCCGTGGCCGAGTCGAACGCCGCGTCCTCGCTCGTCGCCGCGTTCCCGTCCGAGGCCGTCCGCTCTCTCTCGGTCTCCGCCGTCGGCGTCGGCGCTCCGAGGACGGCGTCCGTCCAGGAGGCTTCGTCGACGCCGGTCGGCGACAGCAGGTCGGTCACACCGGTCCGGGCGGTCGCTCGCGCGACGCCGCCGCGGGCGTCGGGATCGCTCGTTCCGAACACGTCCCGCTGGACGCGGACGATCCCGGCGTTCGTCGACAGCTCCACGTGGCGGTTCGCGACCACGTTCTCGACCGGTGCGCCGGCGTACTGCCCGTACCCCCGGGCCCACGCCATCGCGTAGAGGCTGGCCGTGACCTGTCGCCCGAGTCCGGGCCCCTCGACCGGACCGCGGTTGAGTCGGCGCTCGAACCGCTCGGTCCGCTCGTGAGCGGCCAACGTCGGCACCGCGACGGTGACCGTTCGGGACCGCGTCCGGTTCACGACGGTTCGCCCGTTCCGGGTCGCGGTCGTCGCGACGCCCTCGAACGTCACTCGCGTCGCGGTCCCGTTGGCGACCCGCTCGACGCGGACCCGCTCGCGCGCGGCGACGAGGTCGCTCGGCGACTCGACGGCCGGTAGCGACGCGGTCGCCGTCACGGTGCCGACGTCGCTCTCGACGGCACCCAGCGCCTTCGATCCGGCGACCGCGAGTCGGATCCGGAACGCGTCCTCGAAGGCCGATCCCTCCCGGACGGCCTCGGCCGCCGCTCCCGGTCCACTCGGTGGCCGCGTCACCGGCTCCGCCGCCGCCTCGTGGGCGGCCTCCCGGGCCGCGCTCCTGAGCGCGGCGGTGGCGTCGGCGTCGACCCGCTCGACGGCGCGTTCGACGCGGCGGTCCTCGCCGACGAGCCCCTGCTCGGCGAGTCCGGCGGCGTACGCCGAACTCGTCACGAGCAGTAGCACGCCGACCAGCGCGAACGGGACTCGCGCCCGCTCGTCGACCGCGAACGTCCGGCTCCGTCGGCCGGAACCCGCCCGACGGGAGTCGCTGCCCTTCACGCTCACCACCTCCGAACGACGATCCGGACCGTAGCACCCGCTCCGCGTCGGTCCGATTCCCCACTGCCGTCGACTCCTGCCGGAAGCGGCTGTCTGACGACCGCGACCCCGACGGTGGCGTCTCGCGGCGGTTCCGGTCCGACGGCGACCACCCGTCGGGTCTCGTCCGCGGTCGATCCGGACGAGTCGGCCGCCGGTTCGGTCGTTCGAAACGCGCCAGGCGCCCGGTATCGCTCCGGCACCCCACCCACTCTCTCCGCCGTCCGCGTCGGCCCGTCGAGGGCAACGTCGACGCGCGTCCGCGGACCGATCCCGGTGTGAACCGCGTCGATCGCGCGGCGGTCGAACGCCGTTTTCGTGCCCCCGTCACCGACTCGTTCGGCGACCAGCGCGAGCAACTCCGCGCGCGTCGCGTGGATTCGTCGGGTGTCGTTCGGCGCGCCCTCGTCGGGATACGCCACGGTCTCGGTCTCGGTGACGAGCCGGTCGGCGGCGTCGGTCGCGGTCGGGCCGTCGGGGCCGCCGGCGTCGCTCGCGCCGAGCGCGACGACGCTCGCGGAGACGCAAAGCAGCAGCACGGTCACGTCGAGGACGGTGCTGGTCACCGCCACACCACCGCCCGGAGCGTTCCGCGGACGTTACGGCCCGGCGCCACGCGGACCGTCACCCGTCGCTCGGCGACCGCGACCGCTTCCGGGGTCCGGACTCCCGGCGGTCCCGGCGCGTCCGGCCCCGACGCGGCCAACCACCGCTCGCCGTCCGCCTCCAGTTCGATCGCGATCGCGGTCCCCGGCGCTTCGACCCGCCGCATCCGGTCCGGGTCGAGGACGCCGCCGACGGTGACCCTCCCCTCGACCCGGTCCAGCGCCGACTTCGCGGCCGACCGACGGTCGTCCGGCGCCGCGTCCGCGAAGGCGCCGGCGTATAGCCCCAACGCGAGTCCGACGACCACCACCGCGACGAGCGCGGCGATCGGCTCGACGGCGGCACGGTCGGCGGTCGGGAACGCCGCGCTCGGTCCGTTCCGAGTCGCCGACGCGCCGGATTCCGTGGAGTCACGCGACACGCGAGATCACCCGACCAGCGTGACCCGGACGTCACCGTAGTGTACGCGCCGGACCGTTATCCGCCTCGGTGCGGTCGTCCACCTCGCGTCCGCCGCTCGCGCACGCTCGGCGGCCGCCGCGAACGACGCCGGATCGTCGAACGCTGCGTCCGGAGGGGCGCCGTCGAGGACGCGCCGAAGCCGGGCGTCCGTCGCCGCGCCCGGCGTCACCCCCGCTGTCGGTCGGACGACCGGGGTGATCCGCGGGGCATCGAGCGTCGCCCGCGCCGTCCCTCGCTCGTCTCTAAGCGAGACGGATCCCTCCGCGAGCCGGAGTCTGTCCGCCGCGATACCGTGTTCCGCCGTCGCCGGGTACGACCCGTCCGCGACCGAATCGACGGTGCGCGCGACGCCGTCCGCGTCCGGCGGCGGCGACGCCGGGAACGCGGCGGCCACGCCGACGGCCGCGACGCTCACGACGGCCAAGCCGAGCCACGCGTACGTGGCGTCGAGGTGCGTCTCGAACATGGCGCGGCTGGCCGCGCTTTCATACATAAACGATCGGCCCCGAGCGTCGCGGTCGATCGAGGGCCGACTGCCCCACCGATCGGGCTCAGAACAGGAGTCCGGCGCCGGCGAACGCGACGAGGAACGTGGCCGTCGCCGTCGGCAGCGCGATCCCGACCCGATAGGCCACCAACGTCCGATCGAACCCGCGCTCCAGTCCGGTCGCCAGCCCGGTGAGGAGGGCGGCGAGCAACAGCACGTACGTCCCCACGATCCGTCCGAGCACCGGCACCGACAGGGCAGCCGTTCCGCCGGTCCTCGCGCCGTCGCTCGCCGCCCCGCTCCCGCCAGCGGCCACTCCGCTCTCCGCGCCCAGTCCGCCTCCGCCGAGCGCGTCGGCGCCCGCTGCCGCTCCGGCTCCCAGGCTCCCGACATCGGCGGCGTCGATCCCGGTCGCGAGCGCGACGGTCGCTCCACCCACGAGCGGCGCGAACACCGCCGCGGTGTTCGAGAGCGTCCCCGTCACGGTCGCGAGCTGGCGGCGCGCGTCGCGTTCGAGTTCCCGTAGCGACTCCAGCTGGTCGGCGAGCTCCAACAGGACGTCGCCGGCGGGACGCCCCTCCCGCGCGGCGACGGAGAGCAGCGCGATCGCCCCGCGAACCCGGGACGACGGCACGTCCGCGGCCGGCCCGCCCTGTCCGAGAAACGCCTCGCGGACGCCGACGCGCAGCGTGTCGCTCCGCCGACCGGCGCGCTCGAACACCTCGCCGGTCGCGCCGTCGAGCCGCTCGCCGGCGTTCGCGACCGCGGTCTCGACCGCGACCCCCTCCGCCACGTCTCCGCCGATCACGGTCATCGCGTCCGGCAGCCCCCGCTCGACGCCTCGGACCTCGGACAGCACCGCGCGGCGGGGTCGCGCGAGGACGAACAGCGCGCTCCCGACTCCGACGCCGACCCCCGCGACCGGCCACGCCCACGGCGCGACGACTCGCGCGGCGACGGCGGCCGCGGCCGCACCGAGGGCGCAGCCGACGACCAACGCGTGGCCGCGTCGGTCCGGCACGTCGGGATGGTCTCCGCCGATCTGCGGCGGCGGAAACGCCACCGGGCGACGGGAGAGCAGCCACGCCGAGGCGGCCACCAGCCCGCCCGGAAGCGCGATCAGGTACAGGCCGGCGACGAGTCCGGAACCCACCGCGACGCCGGCGGCGGCGCCCGCGGGAAGGAGCGCGATGAGTGCCAGCGGGAGCAGCACGCCGAACGCGTACAGCGCCGAGACCGGCCCGCGGACGGAGCCGACGAACGACGCGAGCCGATCGGTCGTCCCCGAAAGCGTCGCGTCGAGGGCGCGGTCGAGGCACCGCCCGCGGCGCTCCGGCGGCGCGGTCGCCGCGGTCCGGACCAGCGCGGCGGCGCGGTCTATCGCCGGGAACCACGGAGTCCACTCGCGAGCGAACGCTCGAAGGCCGCTCGTCGGCCCGTCCGCACAGCCCCGTTCGTGGCGGGAGAGAGCCGCGGCCAACGGTCCCTCTCCCGTCCGGCCGGCGAACCGCACCGCACGCTCCGTCGAGGGATCGAGCCGCATCCGCAACACGAGCCGCCCGACGAGCCCCGGCGCCGCGCCCAGCGCCCGCGTCCGCCGGAGCGACGCGAGCCACACCGGCGCCCGGTGGACCGCGTGTACGCCGCCGACGGCGGCGGCTAGTCCGGCCGGCGCGGCGACGACCGCGCCGGCAGCGAGCGCCGCGGCCGCGGCGACAACCGCCCCGACGACGACGCCGGCCCGGTACCCGATCGCCACGACGCGCTCCGCGGAAACGCCCCAGCCGAGAAACGCGACGGCCCGCCGCAGTTCTTTCGAGGCGGTCGCGTCGTCTTCTCCGTCGACACGAGCCGATCGCTCGGTCGGTTTCGACCGGTCCTCGTTCATGCGCCGCCTCCGTGCTTCACTCCTCCCTCGCGTGGTCGATCGGCCGGGGCTCCCACGTCTCCGCTCGGATCGCCGGATACGTCTCCCCTGACGTACCGCGCCGGCGAAACGCGTCCCGCCCGAACCGCCTCGCGGATCCGGTCGCTCCGCCGATCGATGACCTCCCGAACCGCCGCGTACGATTCGTTCGTCCCCCCGAGCGCCTCGACGAGTCGACTCTCACCGCGGTCGATCCGACCCGTGCCGACGAGTCCCCGTTCGGTCCGCTCGAACAGCGGATCGAAGCTCACGCCGCCGTCGCGGTCGCCGACCTCGACGATCGACTCCACGCGGTGGTCGTCGAGCACGGCGATCAGATCGGTCGCGGCGAACGACGAGCGGGGGACGCCGAGGTCGGTGACGACGCGTTCCTCCACCCCGGCCGGGTCTTCGCCGTGAATCGTCCCCAGCACCGTCTCGCCGGCGGCACCGACACGCATCGCCTCGTACAGCGCCTGCGCCTCCTCGCCGCGCACCTCGCCGACGCTTATCGCGCCGCCGCCCATCCGGAGCGCCGTCCGAACGGCGTCCGCCGGGGCGAGTTCGGCCCCGTCACCGACGCAGAGTCGCTGCGCGTCTCGCCCGGCGTCCGCGAGGGCGTCTACCGGGAGTTCCGGCGTGTCCTCGATTGCGATCGCCCTCGTTTCCGCGGGCAATTCCCACAGCAGTGAGCCGAGCGCGGTCGTCTTCCCGGCTGCCCGGCCGCCCGCGATAAGCCCCGCTACCCCGCGTTCGACGGCCACCGACAACAGCCCGGCCGCCGCGGGCGTGAGGGTGTCGACGGACACCAGTCGCGCGAGCGTCCACGCCTCCGGATCCCCGCGTCGGAACGTGAACGAGAGCCCGTCGCTGGCTGGGGCCGTGACCGCGGCGACCCTGACCCGACCGGTTTCGGACTCGAGCGTCGGCGTGGCCCGCGAGAACGCCCGACCGCTCGACCGGCGGAGCCGCGACGCGAGCGTGGCGGCCCCTTCCGGGGGGAGCCGCACGTTCGTCCGGCACCGCTCCCCGTCGAGCACGACGCGGAGCGGGTTCTCCGCGACCGGCGCCGTCACCGTCGCGTCGCTCACCCTCTCGTCGGCGAAGACGTGTTCGAACACGCCGTAGCCGTGCGTGTGTCGGCGCAGGATCTCCGTCAGATCGGCGACCGGGTCGCCGTCTTCCGCCGCCGCCCGCACCGCTCGTCCGGGGGCCCTGTCGCCGCCGCGGGGGTCGTCGAGCAGCCGGTCTCGCGCCGCGGCCAGCGTCGCTACGGCGTCGGCGTCCAGATCGACCGTCGGCGGCGTGAGGTGGTACGTCCTGAGGGAGTCGTCGCCGTCGTAGAGCCGGACCGTCGCCCCGGTCGGCACCGTCCAGCGATCGACCAGCGTCGCACCCGGCGGCGGCGAGGCCGCGACTCGTGCGGTCGCGGCCGTCGGACCGACGTGGGCCCGCAGGCGATCGCTCAGAACGCCGTCGCTCTCGGGCCAGTTCTCGCCGCCGCCGAGATCCTCCGCGGCCGACAGCAGCCCCGTTTCGGCCGCGATGCGCTTCGTAGGGCCCGCCCGCCCGGCGGCCTCTACCGCGGCGCCGAGCGGGTCGCGGAGGACTCGTTCGGCGAGCCGCTCCTCACGGAACCCGACCCGCTCGCGGAACCGTCCGGCGGCGGTCAGGAGGTCGGCCGCGCGGTCGGCGTACGACCGCTCGCGGCCGCGGTGTCGTGTCCTGATCACGTCGGCGTCGCGGTCGCCGAGCGCCTCCACGACGGTCGCGAGACAGTCGGCGCTCGCGGCGAGGTCGCCGCGTCCGGGACACGCGCCGGCGTCGACGTCGAGTATAACCCTGTCCTCGACGCCAGTTCCCACGGGCTCGCGAAACGCCGGCTCGCACCGACACTCGTCGCGGTCCTCGTCGACCCACGGGAGCGCTCGGAGCGGCGTCTCGCCGGCCCCGTCGGCGAGTTGATCGGTGATACCGAGGTTCATGACGGGCGTGCCCGCGGTTTGATATATAAGTCGTCGGCCGTCCCGCCGTTCCGTTCCGCCGCGTCTCGAAACGATCCGCGTCGTCCCGGTCTGCCCTGTCGTAATCTATTCTGTCCCGCGCCGTCGCGTCCCTCCGCCCCGGTCTACCCCGCTCGGTTGATCCGGACCGTCGGCCCCTCGTCGTCGACGTACCGGAGCCGAATGCGGTTCGTCCCGCCCGGGCGAAGTTCGATCGGTCCGCCGCCGAGATCGACAGTCACCTCCACCGGTCCCGTTCCGACGCGGACCGTGCGCTTCGGCCGGTCCTCGACGCGGTACGCGAGCACGACGCCGCCCGGCCTGTCCGGCGGCTCGACGAGCGCGACGCGGTCGACCTCCGCCGCGGCGAACCCAGTCGGGATCCGGAAACGCACCGTCGCCTGCGCCGCCAGGGCGGGGTCGTCTACGGGCGACGATCCGGCGACTACGCCGCCGATCGCCCGCTCCAGACGGTCCGCCTCGGCGCCGATCCGGTCCGCCGTCGTCGCGGTCCGGGCCGTCTCGACCGCGGGCATCGACGCCGTCAGCAGCGCGACTGCCACGAGGACGGTGAGGGCCACGCGGATCACGGCTCGCTCACAGCGACTCCCGGAGGCGGTCGAGCGCGTCCGTCGCCCACGCCCCGCCGTCGCCGTCCCCGGCGGCCTCGTCGGTTCCGCTGCCGCCGGTACGCGGTCCGGACCGCGAGCGATCGTCCGGCAGGGCGGCGTCGAGGGCGCCCTCCGACGGAACGGTGTCGTCGGCCCGCTGCCCGTCGCTCGCGCTGCTCTCGCGGCCGACACTGCCGCCGCTCCGCTCGTTCTCCCGCCCGGCCTCGGTCGCTCTCGCGAGCGCGAGGTCGGCCCGGCGCTCGACCTCGCGGTTGACGGCCCGGATCGCTCCGGCGTAGCCGCGGACCGCCTGCGTCGCCGCCTCCAACTCCGCGACGCGCTCCTCGAGGTCGTCGAGCCGCGACTCGAGTCGCTCGCGCTCGGCCGTCGCCTCTGCGTCCGCGGCGGCGTCGACCGGCCGCGCCTCGCTCCCGGTCACCGCGCGCTCGACGGCGCGGAGCCGAGACTCGATCCGGTCGTCCGGTCCGTCCGCTCCCGTCGGCGTCGCGTCCGTTTCCGCGTCCGTCGGCTCCGCGCCCCGCGCGTGGTCGGTCATGCGGCCTGTTGCCCACGGTCTCACTCTTAAACGTCGGGGAAAGGATATTATCGGGGGAACCGGTACGTCTGGGCATGAAAGCAGTCCTCCTCGGCGTCGGACAGGCGGGCGGCAAGCTCACGACCGCCCTCGCGGAGTTCGACGCCGACGCCGGCTACGGCGCGGTCCTCGACGCGATCGCTGTCAACACCGCCGCGGCCGACCTCGACCCCCTCCCGCTCGAAACGGTCCTCGTCGGGCAGTCGCGCGTCAACGGTCACGGCGTCGGCGGCGACAACGAACTCGGCGCCGAAGTGATGGACGAAGACGCGGTCGAGGTGTTGGACGCGCTCGCCCCGAAGGTCACCACGGAGGCCGAGGCGGTCTTCGTCGTGGCCGGCCTCGGCGGCGGGACGGGCTCCGGCGGCGCGCCGGTCCTCGTCCGCGAGCTGAACCGGGTGTACGACGTGCCGGTGTACGCCATCGGCGTCCTCCCCGGTCGCGACGAGGGGACGATGTATCAGGTGAACGCCGGCCGGTCGCTCAAGACGCTGGTCCGCGAGTCAGACGCGACGATCCTGCTCGACAACGACGCGTGGCGCTCGGCGGGCGAGTCCGTCGAGGGCGGCTACGAGGCGATCAACGCCTCGATGGCGAAGCGGATCGGGCTCGTCCTCGCCGCCGGCGAGGCGGTCGAGGGCGTCGCCGAGTCCGTCGTCGACACGAGCGAGGTGATCAACACGCTCCGGGCGGGCGGGATGGCCGCGGTCGGGTTCGCGTCGGCGCCCGCCGCCGAGGACCCGCAAGAGAACATCAACACCGTGACGAGCGCGGTCCGGAGTTCGGTGATGACCGGGCTGTCGCTGCCGAGCGCCACCGACGCCGACGCCGCCCTCGTCGCGGTCGCCGGCGACCCGGACCGGATCTCCCGGAAGGGCGCGGAGAAGGCGCGGAAGTGGCTTCAGGAGGAGACGGGGTCGATGCAGGTCCGCGGCGGCGACTTCCCGCTCGACTCCGACCGGATCGCCGCCTTGGTCCTCCTCGCGGGGGTCGAGCGCTCGCAGCGCGTCGAGGCGTTCTTGGAGCGCGCTCGGCAGGCGGTCCGCGACGAGCGCGAGGAGAAGCCCGACCCGGCGGCCGCGTTCGAGAACGACGAGATCGACGACCTGCTGTGAGGCCCCCGCCCTCCCGCGCGGCGCGGCTCGGGGCTCCGGGGCGGGATAGCTTCCGCACCTTTTTGTTCTCGCCCGGTGGAGTCTCGGCCGATGACTAACCCGTGGGACGACTGGGACCACGTGCTGAAGGTCGACCCCGACAAGGACCTCCGGGCGGGCGAGACCTTCGAGGACGTCTGCCGGACCGGGACGGACGCGATCGAGATCGGTGGGACCCTCGACGTCACCGCGGAGAAGATGACCCGCGTGGTCGACGCCGCCGCGGAGTACGACGTGCCGCTGTACCAGGAGCCGTCGAATCCGGGAGTCGTGATCGACTCGCCGGCGCTCGACGGCTACCTGATCCCGACCGTCTTCAACGCCGGCGGCCCCTTCTGGATAACCGGCGCCCACAAGGAGTGGGTCCGGATCGACGACCTCGACTGGACCCGGACCCACACCGAGGCGTACATCGTGTTGAACCCGGAGGCGTCGGTCGCCCAGCTGACGGAGGCCGACTGCGACCTCAGCGCTGACGACGTGGCGGCCTACGCGAAGGTCGCGGAGCGCATGTTCGGCCAGGAGATCGTCTACGTCGAGTACTCGGGCACGTTCGGCGACACGGAGAAGGTCGCGGCCGCTCACGACGCCTTAGACGACGCCACGCTCTTTTACGGCGGCGGCATCCACGACTACGAGTCGGCCAACGAGATGGCCGCTCACAGCGACGTGATCGTCGTCGGCGACCTGCTCCACGACGAGGGCGTCGACGCCGTCCGCGAGACGGTGAAGGGCGCGAAGGACGCAGGGGACTGAGGGGGACGGGTCGGTCCGTCGGCAGTTAGTCGGCCGCGTACCCGTCCAGCATGTTCTCGACGTACTTCGCGATCACGTCCACCTCCAGGTGCACCGGGTCGCCGACCGACTTCTCCGAGAGCGTCGTCAGGTCGTAGGTCGTCGGGATGACCGCCACGTCGAACTCGCCCGCGCGCTTCTCGGCGACCGTCAGCGAGATGCCGTCGAGCGTCACGGACCCCTTGTCGACGAGGTAGTCGCCGTGTCCCTCCGGAGTCGCGAACGTGAACCGCCAGTCTTCTCCGACGCGCTCGATTCCCGTCACCTCGGCGACGGTGTCGACGTGTCCTTGGACCACGTGGCCGTC
Source organism: Halorubrum sp. CGM4_25_10-8A (assembly GCF_005435025.1). Classification (NCBI taxonomy): domain Archaea; kingdom Methanobacteriati; phylum Methanobacteriota; class Halobacteria; order Halobacteriales; family Haloferacaceae; genus Halorubrum; species Halorubrum sp. CGM4_25_10-8A. The sequence goes on from NZ_SGTX01000002.1 coordinate 160,519, forward strand.
GAACCGCCCGTCGGCGGGCATCGCGCGCTCGACGTTGACGGCGTCCTCCGCCTCGATCCCGCCGAGGTACGTCTTCGCGACCGTCTCGCTCGCGAGGAACACCGAGAACCAGTCGCCGCCGTCGGTCGTGCCGCCGTCGTCGCTCCCGTGCTCCTCGACGGTCAGACAGACGCCGCTCACGCTTATCGACTGGCCGTGGTGGAGGTCGTCGAATCCGTCGACGCCGATCCTAAGCCGGAGGCCGTCGTCGGTCTCGGTCCGCTCGCGGACCGTACCGGTGCCCTCGACGATGCCGGTGAACATACCGGAACTGGGGGCGGGCGACGGATATCGGTTCTGGGTCCGGCCGGGATCTGGGAGTTCGACCGCCCGTCGTCGCGGCCGGGCCCCTTTTGCCCCCCGGGGATCAACGGAGGGTCGATGCGACTCGGAGTGCTGGACATGATCGGGCTGGCGGCGTCGCTCGTCTTCGCGCTCCCGCTCGCGAACTACGCCGTCGTCCGCCTGTTCGCCGGCGAGGTCGCGCTCGGCGCCGGCCTGCTCGTCGTCGCCGCCGCGATGGTCGTCCTCCCGCAGTACTTCCTCGACCCCGCCACCATACTCCGACGGCTGCTCTCGGGACTGTTACCGCGACAGCTTCGTGGAGACGACGACGCCGCCGGCTCCGAGGGCGATTCGGTCGAAAAGTGACTCGGCCCGGCTCTCACTCCCGCCGCCGGGCAACGATCGCGACGACGAGCACAGCGAGCCCGCCGGCGACGACCCCGAACCCGGGCGCTTCGAGGCCGAGGACGCCGTCGCGTTCCTCGACGCCGATCTCCTCGTCGACGACGAGCACCTCGCGCGCGCCCGACTCGTTGACCGCCTCGTTCCCGCGGACGGTCAGCGTCGCGCGGTCTCCGTGGGTCGTCCGACGCAGATCGAAGGCCGCGCTAGCCGTCCCGTTCTCGACCGTCGCCGCTTCGGTCATGAGGAAGCTCGGGCTCGCGTCGCCGTCAGAGCGGATCCGGAGGGTCACGGTCTCGCCGTCCTCGGCGGTCACCGGAACGCTCAGCTCGGTCTCCGCCGGGGCGACGACGAGATCGGCCGCCTCGACGTCCGCCTCGGTGACCGTGACGGCCTCGGCCGACTCGCCGTCGGTCGCGCCGTCCCCGCCGCTTCCGTCGCCCCCGCTTTCGTCGCCCGTTCGGTCTTCGACGACGAGCGTGGCGACGTCCGCGGGGTCGCCGCCGACGAACAGTTCCGCGTCGTAGCTTCCGGGAGCGATCGCCTCGCTCAGGGTCGTCTCGTAGTCGATCTCCACCGCGCCGCCGTCGGCGGCGGTCAGCGGGGCGCCGCTCCCGCCGGTTTCGGCGTGGGTGAAGACGAGCGTCGTGACGCCGTCGCCGTCCGGCGTCACCGTGGCGCGGAGTTCGTATCCGACCTCCTCCTCGTTGCCGACGACGACCTCGAACGCGTCGACGCCGTCGGTCTCGACGGTGAACTCGGCGCTCCCGTCCTCGCTTACGGTGACGACGCCCGCGCCGAGTTCGGCGGTTCCGTCGGCGGCCGCGACGCCGCTCCCGGCGACGACGACCCCGACGAGCGCCGTCGCGGCCACGAGAACCGCCACCGCCGTCGAACATCTACGCCTCGCGATACGCCAGACCGATTCGGACCCGGCGGTGGCGCCGGATCCGACGGAGGGCTCGGATCGCATGCGTATCGGGCTTCGGCGGGAGTCTCAAAAGGCGCGCCGATAGCGCAAAGACCGGTCGTAGCTACCCGCCGCTCACTCTCGCTCGCGCGGCGCGATGCCGATCGGATGCTCCGCCAGTATCTCGTATCCGTCTTCAGTGACGAGGACTAGGTCTTCCAGCCTGACGCCGCCGATATCCGGATCGTAGACGCCGGGCTCGACGGTGACGACGTGTCCCGGACGCAGTTCGCCCGCGCCCGACAGCGACGGCCTCTCGTGGAGGCTCACGCCCACGCCGTGGCCGGTGCCGTGGGTGAAGCCGGCCTCGCCCTCCCCGGCGTTCGGGTCGAAGCCGTAGGCGGCGAGCTCCGCCGCCGCCTCGCCGTGAACGGTCTTCGCCGGGACGCCCGGCTCGACCTCGTCGAGCGCGGCCTCGCGCGCGGCCTCGACCGCGACGTACGCCCGCCGCGCCCAGCCGCCGTCCCCGTCGACGACGAACGTCCGGGTCGCGTCGCCGTAGTACCCGTCGGGACCGCGGGGCGAAACGTCGAGCAGTACGGTCTCGCCCGGCCGGACCGGGTCGTCGCCGACGTAGTGGAGGTCGGCCGCCGAGGGACCGGCGCCGATCACGGTGTTGCCCGCGTCGCGGACGCCGCGCGCGGCGAGGGCCGCGTTCACCTCGCGGCGGAGTCGCTCCGTCGTCAGCGGCTCCCCGTCCCACCGGAGCGGGGGTCGGCGGTCGTCGTCGGCCCGCCCGGCCGCCGTCTCCTCGCTCCCCTCGTCGACGGCCTCGCAGTCGGCGAGGACGGCCTCGGCGCGGGCGATCCCGGCCACCGTCGCGCGCTGGACGCGCCGGATGCGGTCCCGCTCCGCCGGCGTCTTTCGCGCCCTGGCGGTCGCGACCGCCTCCGTCGACGCCGGCTCGAACCCCGCCCGTTCGAGGTACACCGCGGCGTCGTGCGGAATCGACGCGGGCGTCAGGACTCCTTCCCCGTCGCCGCTCGCTCCGCCCGCGAGATCCGCGGCGGCCGCGGCCGCGCGCTCGCCGGCGTGGTCGCCGACGCGCTCCGTCCGGACCTCGCGGGCGACCCCGTCGTGGAAGCCGACCTCGTCGTCGGTCGGCCCACCGCTCCCCGATTCGTGGGACGCCCGCGCGCTCGCGACGAACTCGCGTTCGGCCTGCTCGCCGAACAGGGCGGGCGCACAGAGGACGGCGCGGCCGACGGTGTCGGCGGTCGCTTCGCCCGTCGGGACGACGACCAGCGCGGAGGGCCTGTCCGGGCCGGCGAAGCGGGAGAGGTAGCGCAGGTCGCCGTCGAAGCGGTCGCCGACGGCGACGAACGCGGCCGCGTCGGCGTCGCGGACCGCCTCGACGATCGGTCGGAGGTCGGTCCGGAGCGGGCGGGGATTTTTTTCGCGGTCGGTGGCGGTCGCGTCGTCCTCGCTCACGGCTCGGGCTCTGGCACCGCCAGCTCCGCCTGGACCTCCTCGACGAGTTCCTGGGCCGGCTCCTCCCGGAGCTCGTTGAACAACAGGACGCTGATCGGCAGCGTCGGCGCACCGCTGATGAGGCTCTCCATGATCACGAGCCGCTCGCGGGCGCGGGACATTCCGACGTAGAAGACGCGGCGCTCGTTGTCGGTGAGGACGGGCACGGGACTCGTCGACTTCGTGAACTCCTCGACGCCGTCGACGTCGGTCGGGTCGTCGATGGAGGCCGCCATCTGCTCGACGACCTTCTCCGTGAGGTCGGTAGCGACGAACACGTGGTCGGCCTCGCGGCCCTTCGCCGAGTGGATCGTGCCGACGCGGACGCGGGTCGGGTCAGTGCCCTGGTACTCGCCCTCGAAGTACGCGCCCATCGACTTGCGCTGGAAGCTCGTTACCTTCCGGACCATGTCGTCGGCGCTGGCGGTGTCGGGCATGAACGGGATGTACTCGTCGAGCGTGTCGGCCGCGATGTCGATGTCGGCGACATCGTCGGAGTCGGCCGCCTCCTCGCGGTCGTCGAGGAAGTCGTAGAACTCCTCGCGGTCGTGGGTCCCGAACGCCGACTCCTGGAGCATGTCCGCCAGCCGCCGCGCCTCCAGCCCGGTGACCGGGTCGCCGACCTCGGCCTTCTCGATCGCGCTGACGTAGTCCTGGACGCGGTCGGTCCACATCCGCCCGTCGGTGAGCATCGTGAACGGGATGCCGTGGTCGATGAACTCGTCGATGAAGTCGAACATCTGGTACCGGGCGCGGAACAGGCACATCACGTCGCCCTCGTCGTCCTCGACGGTGTACCGGACGTTCCGGACGAGCTCGATCATCGACGGCGACTCGATCGCCTCGACGGAACCGCCCTCCGTGCGCGGGTGGAGGTCCTTCTCCTGCCGCTTGTCGATGTGGCGGATCTCGGCGTTGACGACGTTGAGGATCTCCGAGGGGAGCCGGTAGGAGTTCGGGAGGACCACGTCCTCGTCGACGTCGGTGTCGAGGAGGAGGTCGGGGTCGGCCCCCTGCCACGCGTAGACGACCTGGTCGTCGTCGCCGGCGATGAGCACCTTCTCCATGTGCGGGCGCCACTCCTCGAAGACGTTGTACTGGAGCGTCGTGATGTCTTGGAACTCGTCGATGATCAGGTAGTCGACGCTGGGGACGAGCGAGCGCTGCGCGACCCGTTCGAGCATGTCCGCGAAGCCGACGAGGTCGTTTTCCCCCTTGTACGTCCGCCACGCCCGGATCGTCTCGGGGATGTCGATCCGGTCGTCGTCGGAGGGCCACGTCGGCGTGTACTTGTTCCCCTGCTGGGCGTTGGGGTCCTCCTCGGGCGGGAGCCGGACCTCCTCGACATTCCACTGGAAGGGCACGTCGTACCAGTCGGCCACGTCGCGCTCGGTGCGCTGGAGCCACTGCGAGGTGGCGATGATCTTGTTGCCGATGGTCGTCGACCGCGCGGTCCGGCGACCGGCGCCGCCGTGCTGGTCCTCGAACTCGATGCCGTACTCCTCGCAGAACGCCTCCTTGTCGTCCTCGCCCACCACGTCGCCTCGCGAGAGGTCGAGCAGCTCGTACGCCTTCGCGTGCATCGTGCTCACGTTCCCTTGGAGGCTGCGCGGGGAGATGTCGAGCCGCTCGGCGAGCCGTTCGCGGATCTCGGCGGCGGCCGCGCGCGTGTACGAGACGACGAGCACGTCGCGCACGTCGGCGCCCTCCTCGTCGAGGATCTCCTCGACGCGGTCGAGGAGCGCGGTCGTCTTCCCGCTCCCGGGCCCCCCGAACAGCCGCGTCACCGTGGTATCAGTCATTATTACCTCCAGATTCCGGTTCTCCTTAAACGCCGTGGCTCGGTTGCCCTCGATGCGCGCGCCGGACCGCGGCGGCAGAGCGTCGCGTCATCGTCCGGTCGGTCCGTCAGCCGCTCCGCGTCGCGCGCGCTTCCCGCACGTCGGCGCCGTCGCGGACCAGGTCCTCGCAGGCCGGACAGACGCGGGGCCGATCGACCTCGTTCGGGGTGAACACCCGAACGTAATCTGTCGTGACGAAGGAACCGCAGTTCTGACAGGTCGGCATGATAGTCACTATCGAGTAATTCCACATAATACTACCGGGGGGTATGACGGAAAGAAAATTCGCGGAACGCGGCGCGCGTCAGTTCGGCCGCCAGTCGCAGACCGAACACGTCGCGGTTCCTTCCTCGTGGAGCGCACCGCACTCGGGACACTGGAGCTTGTTATAGGATCGCTCCCAGCCTACGATCTCCGTCTCGTGGCCGCGGTCGGAGAGGAACTCGTCGAACACGTCGTCGTCCGAGCTGGGTGCACTACTAGACATGCGTGTCATCGTATGCCACACCAATATATATGTCTTTCTGCCGTTCTCGTCGCTGCGAATTACGCGGACAATCGATCAACAAGAGATACAAAAAGAGTCGAAACCAAACATCAGGGCAGACCGAACGCCGCGGGCGGAAGCGTAGCGTCGCTCACCACGGCTCGTTTTTGACTCCGAGCGCGTACGCGCCGACGTTCGTGACGACGTGGAGGACCGGAGTCATCACGAGGACGACGGCGAGGACGCCCGGCGTGAACGCAGCGAGCGCCCAGTCGGTGTCGACGAGGAAGACGAGCCCCAGCGCGCCGACGACGAAGTCCAGCTGGTCCAGACCGGGGAACGCGGCGCCGCGCTCGCGGCCCGAGCGACGCTTGAGGAACGAGGCGCCGATGTCGCCGCACATCGCGCCGAAGGCGAGCGCGAACGCCGCCGGGAGCGCGAACGTCGGCAGGTCGCTCCCGAGCGCCGCGCTCGCTGGGGCGGCGAGCGCGTTGAGCGCGAGCGCGAGCAGGACGCCGACGAGAGTGCCGACCGCGGTGCCGCGCCATGTCTTCCCGTCGCCGAGCAGCCGCGCCCCGCGCCACTCGCGGCCGCCGTCGATGGGGCGTCCGCCGCCGGCCAACACCGCGGCGTTGTTCGGGACGTACGCCGGGAGCATCGCCCAGAACGCGGTCGCGACGAGCGTACCGATCATGTCCCCACGGGCGGCGCGCGGCGTGTTATAAACCCCGGATCCGTCGCCGCCGGTCGCCGCACCGCACACGCGATTGCGGTCGTCGCCGCCGACTCGACAAAGGTAAAGTTCGCGCCGGCCGGAACGCTCAGTATGATCCCCCCAGTCGCTAGCCGGTTCGTCGCCGGCGAGAGCGTCCCGGCGGCCCTCGACCACGTCCGCGCCGCGAACGAGGACGGCGTCGCGGTCATTCTGAACCTGCTCGGCGAACACTACGACGACCCCGCGGACGCCCGCGCGGACACCGACGCCTACCTCGGGCTGCTCGACGATATCGCCGACAGCGGCCTCGACGCCTGCGTCTCGGTGAAGCCCTCGCAGATCGGGATGGACGTCTCGACCGACCTGTTCGAGGAGCACTACCGAGAGATCGTCGCTCGTGCCCACGAGGTCGACGCGTTCGTCTGGTGCGACATGGAGGACGCAGACACCACCGACGCCACCCTCGACGCCTTCGAGTCGATCGCCGCCGACTACCCGTGGAGCGTCGGGCAGTGCGTCCAGTCGAACCTCAGGCGCACCGCGGACGACCTCGACCGCCTGATCGACGTTCCGGGGAAGCTCCGGCTCGTGAAGGGGGCCTACGACGAGCCGTCCTCGATCGCGTACACCGACAAGGCCCGCGTCGACGAGGCGTACCGCGACGACCTGACGACGCTGTTCGAGCGGCGCGACCGGGGGATCGCGGTCGGCAGTCACGACCCCGAGATGATCTCGCTCGCCGACCGGCTCGCCCGCGACCGCGGCGCCGACTACGAGGTCCAGATGCTCATGGGGGTCCGCGAGGACGCCCAGCGCGACCTCGCCGCGCAGGGGGTCGACGTACACCGGTACGCGCCCTACGGCGACAAGTGGCTCTCGTACTTCTACCGCCGCGTCCGCGAGCGCAAGGAGAACCTGACGTTCGCGGCGCGGGCGGTGCTGGGGCAGTAGTCGACGCGACGCCTCGCGACCTCGCCCGCGCCGCCGGCGCGTGGAAGCCCTCTTAAGGATTGCCGACACATACCGATCCGATAGATGTCCACGTGGAAACGCGACTTCGCCAGCGGGCTCATCGTGCTGGCGCCGCTCCTCGTCCTCCTGTTAGTCCTCCGCTGGATCTACCAGTACATCGCCTCGATCCCGCTCATCGAGGGGCTCCAGCCCGAGGTCATCCCGGCGCCGCTAGAGCCCGTCTCCCGCGTCGTCATCGCGTTCGCGGTGTTCGCGACCGTGGTGCTCGCGGTGGGGTACTTCATGCGGACGACGCTGGGTCGGCTGGCGGAGTCGGCGGTGGACGACGCGATCAACCGGATCCCGGCGCTCCGAGTCGTGTACAACGCCTCGAAGCTCGCGATCGAGACGGCGATCTCCGGCACCGACGAGCTACAGAGCCCGGTGTACATCGAGACGTGGCCCGGGATCCGGATGACCGCGTTCCGGACGGGGAAGAAGACCCGAGACGGAAAGATCGTCCTGTTCATGCCGACCGCCCCGAACATCACCACCGGCTTCGTTATCGAGGTCGAACCGGACCGGGTCGAGGAGACCGGCGAGACGGTCGAGGAGGGGATGACGCGGGTCCTCTCCGCCGGATTCGCCGAGTCCGCTCATCAGGTCCCCGTCCACGAGGAGGCGCCCACGGAGGGCGACGGCGACGGGACCCCGGGCGGCTTCGGACGCGTCCGGACGGACGGGACCCCGAGCGACGGCGAGGGGTCGGCGACCGACGGGAGCGGTTCGAGCGAGTAGCGGCTCGAGCGGCCGGCAGTTCGAGTGACTAGCGGCTCTTCGCGCGCGGCGATTTAAAAAGATCGAGAGAAAGCAGGCGAGGCGAGCTACAGGTAGGTGAACCACTCGTCGTGGTCGTCGGTCCGCCGCTCGACCAGGTCGAAGAACGCGTCCTGAAGCTCCTCGGTCACCGGGCCGCGGCTTCCCGAGCCGATCTCCGTGTCGTCGACCGAGCGGATCGGGGTGACCTCGGCCGCGGAGCCGGTGAAGAACAGTTCGTCGGCGGTGTACAGCTGTCCGCGGGAGATGACCGCCTCGTCGTGGACCTCGTAGCCGCGCTCCTCGGCGAGGGCGATCACGGTGTCGCGGGTGATCCCCTCGAGGATCGACTGCGCGGGGCCGGTGGTGTATATCTCGCCGTCGTTGACCATGAAGATGTTCTCGCCCGGCCCCTCCGCGACGTTCCCCTCCTTATTCAGGACGATGGCCTCGACGTAGCCGTTCCGGCGCGCCTCCTCGCCCGCCAGCATGGAGTTGACGTAGAGCCCGGTCGTCTTCACGTTCGTCGGCACCTGCGAGGAGGCGTGCTTCCGCCACGAGGAGACCATCACGTCGACCCCCTCCTCGAGGGCCTCCTCGCCGAGGTACGCCCCCCACGGCCACGCGGCGAGGACGAGGTCGGTCGGGCAGCCCTTCGGCGAGACGCCGAGCGAATCGTACCCGTAGTAGGCGATCGGTCGGACGTACGCGGAGTCGAGGTCCTGCCGATCGAGGAGTTCGAGGGTCGCCTCGGTGATCTCCTCGCGCGAGTGCTCGATGTCCATGTCGTACATCTTCGCCGAGTCGAACAGCCGGTCGAGGTGTTCCTCCCACCGGAAGATCGCCGGCCCCTGCTCGGTGTCGTAACAGCGGACGCCCTCGAACACGCCGCTCCCGTAGTGGAGCGCGTGGGTCAGAACGTGGGTCGTCGCGTCCTCCCAGTCGAGGAACTCCCCGTTCTTCCAGATCGTGTCGACGTCCATCTCGTCGAATCCCATACTCGGTAGTTGCGGCCGGCGGGCTTAAAACTGTGACAACCGGTCGGGGTTGTCGGGACGGACCGAGTTTCGATTCCTCTGACGGGACAACGACAACCACTTACAAAGCCCCAGCCGCTCGGCGAAACAGAGACGATCCCGACACGAACACCGCCAGAGCCCCAGCCGTGAGGGCGACGTACGCTCGCTGCGCGCTTCACTCGGTCGCTCACTGCGTTCACTCCTTCGTTCCAGTGCTTGCGTCGCCTACGTCGCCCTCACGGCTGCCCCTTTGAGTCCCACCCCGCACCGCTCCGTACAGCACCTCTCACCTCCCCAGCCTCGTCAGTCGCCCCCGCTTCGCTCCGGCGACTGACTCCCTCGCACGCGCTGACTCGCGGTCGCCGAGGGCGACCGCTCGCAGGCGCGCGCCGACAGCAGCGGCGGTCGATTATTTCAGCGCCTCGACGAGGGCCGCGCCCTCGACGTACGGGATGTCGCGGCGGGCCGCGTAGGCGGCGGCGTCCGCGGGCGAGAGCGCGTCGCCCGTCTCGTCGTCGAGCATCTCGCAGACCACGGCGGCGGGCGCGGCGCCCACCGCCTCGGCCATCGCGAGGCCGAGTTCGGTGTGACCGGTGCGCCCCGAGAGCCCGTCGCGGTCGCCGCGCAGGACGTGAACGTGACCCGGCGCGCGGAACTCCGCGGCGAAGTCCTCCGGGCCGTACCCGCCCGGGTCGCCGCGGACGCGGCCGGCCGCGTTCGCCACCTCGGCGATGGTCTTCGCGCGGTCCGCGTCGGTGATCCCGGTGAACGTCTCGCGGTGGTTCACGGGCAGCGAGAACGAGGAGCGGTCGTCGTAGTCCGGGTCGTCGTCGACCGCGGGGTGGTCGAGCGCGTCAGCGAGGAACGGCAGGTCGAACGCGTCGCCCACCGCGTCGCTCACGGCCACGCAGATCAGGCCGCCCGCGTCGTTGCGCATGTGCGCGACCGCGGCCTCGTCGACCGCGCCCGCGGGGTAGACGATGTCTGTCTCCCCCTCGCGGTCCGCGAAGTCGTGGACGCAGACGGGGTCGCCGGCGCGGAAGGCGTCAAGCGCGCGCTCGACCGCGTCGGCGTCGTCCGCGGGCTCGGTCCCCTCGGTGGCGTCGGCCGATTCCGCTCCGCCCGCGCTCGCCTCCGGGTCGGCGTCGACGTCGGCGCGCATCAGGCGACCTCCGTCTCGGCCGCGACCGATCCGGGCTCGTCGGCCCGGCTCGTCGGCTCGACGCGGACCTCCACCGCGTCGCCGTCGGCGAGGTCGAGCGCGTCGCGCAGCCGGTCCGGCGCGATCAGTTCGAGCTGGTCGTCGTCGTGGTGGGTCCGATCGGGGACGATGGCGTGGACCTCCTCGTAGCGCTCGTCGCCCGCGACGAGGGTGACCCCGTAGCAGGTGGCCGCGCCGTAGGTGCGCTCCTCGCTCTCCCACGCGTCGATGGGCACGGCGTCGATACCGGCCATCTCGCCGCGTCGGCGGACGCTCTCCTCGGTGAGGTCGACGTTGAGCGTGCCCGGGAACGGGTCGTAGCCGAGGCGCTCGCGGAACTGCTCGGCGTAGCCCGAGAGCGTGATGTAGTGGCGCCCCTCGCCCATCCCGCCGGTGACCGACCCACGGAGCGAGAGTCCGACGTCCGACTCGAACAGCCGGCGGTAGTCGGCGTACTCCGCGCGGAGCGCGGCTTCGCCCGCGTCCGTCACGCGGACCCACTGCCCGTCACTGACCACGTCGCGCTCGACGTAACCCGCGGATTCGAGGGTCTGGAGGCGCCGAGAGGCGGTCTGCGTTGAGGCGTCGAGCCGGTCACCGAGCGCCGCACACGACACCTTCGTCTCGGAGAGCCCGCCGACCAGCCCGACGTGCTTGAGGGCCGCGAGCGCGGCCGAGTCCACGTCGGTGTCCGCGTCGGTCGCCGTCGCGTCTGACATACCTTACAGTCGGTCGTCCGCGGGCAAAAGAGTAACGAATGTGGTACGCATCTCAAAAACGTTATGTGGTCGTAGAGCCGACCAAGAACCGCAGGATCAAACAGTTCGCCCGCTGGACATGTAACCCCGTCGGTGCCGGCCGGCTTCGCGATGTTTCGGTTCCTCGACCGAACCGATTCGGCCGCCGGATGCGAGCGACTCCCGCACGGGTCGTCGAAAGGTAAGGTACAAATACGAACGGCGATTGGTTCGTCGTGAGGGCTCGTAGATCAGTGGCAGATCGCTTCCTTCGCAAGGAAGAGGCCCGGGGTTCAAATCCCCGCGAGTCCATGTTTTCCGCCGCGAGCAAGGTCGCGAGCGGCGCAACCCGCGCAGCTCGCTCGGTCCCGTTCGTTGATCCTCACGAGACCCCTGTGAGCCCACTCGACTCCCGTTTCGGTCGTTCCGACCCGGTTCGCACGCTGGATCTCTCCCGTTGGAAGCGATTAAATACCCTCGGCGAATCCGTCGGCGTATGAGCGTCTCTGAGATACTCGAGGGAACCAACCTCACGCACCGTCAGATGGGGGTAATCATGGTCGGGTGGATCCTGTTGGTCTCGGTGATCGCCGTCGGTCTGCTCCTGTACACGTCGACGCTATAACCGGCTTCCCGACCGGTCCGGCGGGCGCGGCCCGAGTGCGAGGCGCTTTCTGCGTCCCGTCAGACCTCTCGGAACAGCGTTCGTCGTCGTCGTCCGCCTCGGGACGCCGCCGACGCCCCGCACTCTCGGCAACCGCGGCGGGTACCCCCGGGGTTATGAACGGACCCGCCGAACCCGCGACTCACATGGACGCCGCCGAGCGACGGATAGTCGGATTCACCGCGGGATCGCACGGGCTCGTCCACACATACGAGCTGTCGATCCCCATCCTGTTGACGGTGTGGGTGGGTGAGTTCTCGACGACGGCGGCCGCGCTCGGCGTCGTCGTCACGCTCGGCTACGGGCTGTTCGGGGCCGGTGCGCTGCCGGGCGGTATCCTGGTCGACCGTTTCGGGTCGAAGCCGCTCATCCTCGCCTGCCTCGCCGGGATGGCGGGCTCGTTCCTCGCCGTGAGCCTCGCGCCGACGCTCCCCGTCCTCGCCGTGGCCGTCGCGATATGGGGACTCACCGCGAGCGTCTATCACCCCGCGGGGCTGTCGCTGCTCTCGACCTCGGTCGACCAGCGCGGGACCGCGCTCGGCTACCACGGGATCGGCGGGAACCTCGGGATCGCGCTCGGTCTGCTGGCGACCGCGCTGCTGCTCTTGGCGTTCGACTGGCGGCTCGTCACGGCCGCGCTCGCGCTCCCCGCGGTCGCCGTCGCCGCGTACGGCGTCACCGTCGACGTGGACGTGGCGCTCTCGTCCGCGGACCCCGAGCCGGGAGCGTCGGCCGCCGACGGGGGTCCGAACGGGGACTCGACCGGCGGCGCGAGCGGCGAGGTCTCGCTGTCGTCGGTCGCGACGGACACTCGGATCCTGATCGCCGGGGGGTTCCTGCTCGTGTTCGCGTTCGTCACGTTCAGCGGGCTCTACTACCGGACGTTCCTCACGTTTCTGCCGGACCTCCTCGGCGACGTGCTCGGCGGGCTCGTCGACCTCCAGTTGGTCGACCCGGAGAGCCCGTACGCCGATCAGTTCGACGCGGGACGGTACCTCTACGTGGCGGTCCTCACGGTCGGCGTGTTCGGCCAGTTCCTCGGCGGTCGGATCGCCGACCGCGTGCCGCCGGAGCGCGGGCTGATGGCGCTGATGGGTATTCTGTCCGCGCTCGCGCTGCTCTTCATCCCCGCGACGGGGACGATCGCCACGTTCGTCGCGGTGTCGCTCGCGCTCGGCGTCGCGCTGTTCACCGTCCAGCCGCTCTCGCAGGCGACGGTGGCGGCATACTCGCCCAGCGAGGCGCGCGGCCTCTCGTTCGGCTACACGTACGTCGGGATCTTCGGGATCGGCGCGCTCGGGTCGACGCTGGCCGGAACGATACTCACCCGGGCCGGCCCGTCGGAGCTGTTCGTCGTGCTGGCGATCATCGCGGCGCTCGGCGCGGTGTCAGCGACGGCGGTGTCACGCTTTGCGACGCGACGGGACTGATCCGGGGCGCCGCTGGTCAGTCCGCGCCCCCGTCGCGGTCGCCTTCGTCCTCGGCTGAGTCGTCGTCGCGCGCCCGTTCGCCGGAATCGTCGTGATCGTCCGCCCCGTGGCCGTTCGCTTCTCCTCCCCCGTCGTCCGCCTCGCCCTCCCCGTGGTCGCCCGCTTCTGCCGCTTCGTCGTCCGCCTCGTACTCCTCGTGATCGCCTCTTTCCCCTCCGTCGTCCGCATCTCCGTCGCGCTCTCCCTCCGACTGGACGTCGATCGTGACGGGCCCGCTGTCGGTCTCGTTCGCGTCCGGATCGGCCTCCGTCGTCTCGCGTCCGGCTTCGTCGTGCTCGAACGGCTCGTCCTCCGCCGACTCCATCTCGCTCAGTGCGTAGCCGACGGCGTAGCCCGTCGACCCGCCCAGCAGCGCGCCGATGCCGGCGCCGACGGGGCCGCCCCGAGCGCCGAGGACCGCCCCGGTGAAGCCGCCGACCGTCGCCGCGCGCTCCGCGTCGCGCTCGGGATCGCCGGTCGGTTCGAGCGGGTCCCCTTCGTGCCGGTCCGCGTTGTCGTGGTCGTGTGCGTCCATACCACGCTTTGCGGCCGCACAGGTCTATATCTCTCGCCGCTCAGGCGGTGTGTTTCGCTTCCTCTGAATCCTCGACGACCTCGACGCCGCGGTTGTTGACCGCGTAGGGGTCGAGCCCCTGTTCTTGGAGGAACTGCTTGTACAGCCGCTCTGCGGTCTCGCCGTCCTTTTGCTTGTCGCTGGCGTGGTCGCAGAGTTCGACGAGGGTCTCGGGCACGTCGTTCTCGTGGACGATCCAGTGGTTGATCGTGTCCGACAGGCGGCGGATCGGCGAGGTGAAGTGGCCGTAGATGTCGAAGTTGAGCGCGTGGTGGCCACCGAACGGGTCGTTCATGTACTTCGCGCGCGGCATCACTTTCAGCACGGCGCGCTGGATCTTGTTGAGCTGGCGCTCGGGCGACTCCTCCAAGGCGGCGTTGACCGCCTTCCGGGGGTCGTCGCCCCACGCCTCGCCCGGGATGGAGACGCCGTCGAGCTCCTGGATCTCTTTGAGCGCCTCGTTCCACTGGTCGGGGGTCGGCTGCGGGTGGACGCGGTACATCGCCTCGACGCCGCGGTCCCACATCAGCGTGTGCGTCACCGCCTTGTTCGCCTTCAGCATCGACTCCTCGATGATGGTGTGCGCGCGGTCGCGCCGGGGATTTAAGACGAGCGAGCCGTCTGCCTTGCGCTGCTCGTGCATGCGGTCGGCGAGCTCGAAGGCGAGCGCGTTCTCCTCGCCGAGGGGGAGCGAGGGGTCCTCCAGCCGGTTCTCGCACTCCTTGTAGGTGAGTCGCTCGTCGGAGTTGATGACGGACTTGTAGATATCGATGTCCTCGAAGGATAGCGTCTCGTCGTCGATCTCCATCTCGACGGTGTGCGCGAGTCGGTCCTCGTTCGGGACGAGCGAGCAGACCGTCTCGGCCAGCACCGGCGGAAGCATGTGGATCGTGTAGTCGGGCAGGTAGACGGTGTTGGCGCGCTCGACCGCCTCCTCCCACATCGCGGTGTCCGGGGTGACGTAGTGGGTGACGTCGGCGATGTGGACCCACAGCCGGTAGGCGCCCTCCTCGCGTTTAATCGAAATCGCGTCGTCGAAGTCCTGCGCGTCGACCGGGTCCGTGGTCCACGTGGTGAGGTCACGGAGGTCCTCGCGCTTGTCGATCTCGGCCTCGATTTCCTCGTAGACGCCCTCGGTCCGCGCCTCCGCCTCGCGGAGGACCTCGCTCGGGAACTCGTCGCGGATCTCGAACTCCTCGAACAGCTCCTCGCGCTTCTCCGCGAGTCGGTCCGCGAGCTCCGGCGTGATCGTCACGGGGCCCTGGTCCTCGGCGGACCCGGGCTTCGGCTCGTCGTCTGACATACCTCCACCAACGCGGGTCCGTTAGAAAGGCCTGTCGGGCGGGCTGACGGGGACTCGATCCGGCGACGGGGCTACCGGTCTCGGTCGCGGTCGCGGTCGGAGCGCCGCCTGTCCGACTGGCCGCGGTCCGAGCGCGCACCCGATCTGTCCTCGTCGGTGCGGTCACCGTCGCCGCTCGTCACCGCCTCGACGTAGCGGTCGAGGAACTCCTCGTCGGTGAGCCCGTCCGCCTCGATGGAGCGCAGTAGCGATTCGAGCCCGTCGCGGGGCTGGTGACAGATCCCGTCGTCGCAGTCGGCACAGAGGTACTCGAACTCCTTGTCGCGCCGGCTCCAGCGGTCGCCCTCCTTGTCGTACTCGCGGGCGTCCTCCCGCAGCACCGAGTCCCCGCACGCGATACAGACGACCGTTCGCCGGTCCCGACTTCCCCGGGAGCCCCACATACCGCGCATCTCGTTCCCGCCCCACTTAGCGTTTGGTGCGCGGCCGACGCGCGTTCGACGCGGGTGGGACTCGGGATGACCACCCGCGGCGAGTTCTCGCTGATCATCGCGACTGTCGCGGTCACCGGCGCGAACGCGGGGACGTTCGACCCGGCGCTCGCGGGGACGATCAACGCGTTCGCGGTCGGCTACGTCCTCGTGATGGCGGTGCTGGGCACGACGCTGATGAGCTACTCCGCGCCGTTCGAGTCGATCGCGACCGCGTGGCTGGACCGCGGCGGAGCGGACGGCAGTGGGGCGAGTGGATAGGATTTCGGCGCAGCGGGCGTTTATTTATAAACAGTCGGCTCTGTTGAAACACTGTTCTTCAGATACGTTTTCGCCTGAAACAGCCGATCGCTGAAGAGTGCGAACGTATCGGCTATTCTCCGCTACGGCTGCGCTCGTGGACGTAGCTGAAAATCAGGCTGAGTGGGACGGCTATCCAGATCGTCCACACGACCACTGTCAAGACGGTAAGGGGGTACAGCTCGAAGAACGCTCCGAGGAACTCGGTGAGCGAGGTCAGCGGGTCGGCCCCCACGTACGGGTTCAAAACCTCGTAGCCGTACACCGGAGCCAGTAGCAACCACACGGCAGTCCCGGCGAGGTAGTTCCCGACGACCGTGACCAGCGCTGCGACGGCCCTGTAGTACGGGACACTTGACGACAGGAAGCGCCACGTGAGCGCCCCGACCACGAATCCCGTGGCGAGGTACACCGGGATCGCAGACAGAACCACCCCTGCGGAAGCCGCCGTACCCGAAACCAGCGTACTCACCGGAGCAAACACGATTCCACCGGCGAGGACACCGGCCGCCATACTGTAGCCAGCCCCCACGTCTTGTCGGTCTCCGAGCGGCAACCGTGACGGTCCGTATCGACCGTACAGCCGCACAACTCGGTCCAGCCTGGCTACCATGACACTCACCCCCTGATAAATCGTATCTGAACGTACTTCGTTCCGCCGGCTGGACAGTGGCTCGCTGTCCATCTCCTTATCTGGGGCAGCCTCGACTCCGGGATAGACCAGATACACAGGTCGAACAGTCTACTCGCCGAATAATCGAAGACAGCTCAGTCGACATATTTCTACTCTGTACCGAGCGAGACCGGGCGAGTATATGTTATCTGTCGAGGATTTCAACAGAGCCAAATAGCCGATTTCAAACCGGTGGCGAACACCTCCAAAGCCCCAGCCGCTTACTTATAAATAGTTGATTGCTGATCGACCGATGAAACCACCAAAGTCCCCGTCGCTCGTTTATAAATAACTGACTGTGGATCGACAGCGAACACTTCTAAAGCCCCGGTCGTGAGGGCGGCGTACGCTCGCTGCGCTCCTCACTCGGTCGCTCACTTCGTTCGCTCCCTCGTTTCGGTGCTTACGTCGTCTACGCCGCCCTCACAACTGCCCCTTTGAGTCCCAGCCCGACCGCAACCGCCCCGCACCTCACGCCGCCCCAGCCTCGTCGGCCTCCCTCTGGTCGGCCGACTCCCTCGCGCGTGCTGGCTCGCGGCCTATCGGCCGCTCGCAGGCGCGCGCCGACCGCCAATTTATAGGCGTCCCTCCTCGTCTCAGCTGCTGTTTATAAATAGGTCCGGCGCGCTCGACGCCTACTCGGTCGCGACCGGGCCGCGGCCGACGACGTCCTCGACCGCCTGGACGAAGTCGCTCCGGCTCTCGAAGAGGGGGACCTCGCTCTCCGCGAGCACGTCGTCGAGTTCTCGGGGGCCGTCCGGCGTCCGGAGTTCGGCGTCGCCCTCCTGTTCGCGGACGTCGCTGCGCGTCGCGGGCCAGGTGAGCCGCGACGCCACGCGGGCGACCGGCTCGCCGGCCACGTCCGGCCCGTCGCCGAGTTCGACGGCCGGCTCCGCTTCCGCCTCCTCGTCTTCGTCCGCATCGGTGTCGCTCATGCCCCGCGGTTCCGCTCGGGCGACACTAATGGTTTCGATGCCGCTCGGGCCGCGCGGGGACGGTCCGCGCGTTCGGTCCGCCGGGTGAAATACACCGAAATAATTCGGTGATACTGTTATGTTATCCGGCCGTAATTTCCGGTTGGGGGAATAGCACACGACTCCCGAATCTGCGATTCGACGCTCGCAGCGCCTGTCGCTGCGCTTTTCCGACGCGTTCTCCCTGACGACGAGGTGTTCCGCCGCCGGCAGCCGGGACACCCTCGCCCGTCACTCCCAGCCGCGGTCGGTCCGGTTCAACCGCTCGCAGCCGTCCTCGGTGACGACCACGAGGTCCTCGATCCGGCAGCCGAACCGTCCGTCGAGATAGATCCCGGGCTCGACGGAACACACCATTCCCGGCTCCAACTGGCGGTCGTTTCCGGCGACGAGGTACGGCTCCTCGTGGACGTCCAAGCCCACACCGTGGCCCGTCCGGTGGACGAACGCGTCGCCGTACCCGGCCGCCTCGATCACCTCCCGCGCCGCGCGGTCGACGGCGGACGCGGGGACGCCGGGCACGACCGCCTCGACCGCGGCCGCCTGCGCCTCGCGCACGACCTCGTGGACCTCGGCGTACGCCTCGTCTGGCTCCTCGCCGAAGACGAGGGTCCGCGTTTGGTCGGACGGGTAGCCGTCGACGCGCGTCCCGAAGTCGAGGACGACCGGCTCGCCCGCGCCTATCTCCCGGTCGCCGTGGCCGTGGTGGGGTTTCGCGCCGTTCTCGCCCGCCGCGACGACCGTCTCGAAGCTGACGCCGCGGCCCCCGCGCTCGGCGAGTCGGTCCGCGATCCACTCGGCGAGCGCGGCCTCCGTCATGCCCACCGCGTCCGGGCCCAGTTCCCGGAGGTCGCCGACGACCGCGTCCGCGACCCCCGCGGCCTTCCGCAGCGCCGCCACCTCGGCCTCGTCCTTCCGAACCCGGAGGTCGGCGAGCGCCTCGCTCGCAAGCCCCCACGTCGCGTCGGGGGCCGCCGCCCGGAGGTCCTGCGAGAACCGCGCCCACATGGTGTCATCGACGAGGAGCCGCCCGCCGTCGAGCCCCCGGTCCGCGAGCAGCTCGCGCGTCGCCGCGACCGGGTCCTCGCCGTCGGCCCACGTCCGGACCTCACTGACGGTCGTCGCCTCGCGGACCTGCGTCTCGTACAGCGCCGGCACGATCAGCGCCGGCTCCGGGTCGGCGGCGCCCGCCGCCGGCACGACGAGGAAGAAGTGTCGCTCGCCCGGCTCCTCGGCGAAGCCGGTGAGGTATTCGAGGTTGCGGCTCGGGAACGCGACCAGTCCGGCCGCGTCGACCGCGTCCAACCGGCGCGCGGTCCGCCCGCGTCGTCGCTCGTGCGGGCGGGTCGACCTCTCCGCTCCCGCCCCGCCCGCGTGTGCGTCGTCGGTCACGCGCCGACGTTCGGACTCGGTATATAAGTAGGGTGGCGTTGACGGGGCAGCAAGCGGCGCATAACTACTGGTGAGCGGTTGTTACGTGATACCATGTCGACCGAGAACGCGGCGACGTTCGACTGCCCCGAGTGCGACGTGAGCGCGCCCTCGACGTCGGTCCCGTACGACTCGCTCGGCTACGTCGTCTGCCCGGTGTGCGGCTACGCGGCCACGCCGGAGCGGTCGTCGAGCGCGGACCGCTCGCCGAGCGCGGGCGACTGACTCGCGGGGACACAGGCCTCGAAGTCGGGAGGCACCCGCGCGACCGCCTCGGAACCGCACCGCTTTAGCCGCGGGGCGCGTCGGGTCCGATATGGGCTGGTCGCTGGAGCGCGACGACGGCACGGTCACCGAGTGGGAGCGATCGGACGGGTACGCGACCGTCAGGCTCCGGGAACGAACCGACGGGGAGTTCGTCGTCCGCCTCGACGTGATGGAGCAGGCGGCCGACGACTCCGCCTACGAGCGGGAGCGGTTCGACGACCGCGATGCCGCCGAGGAGCGCGCGGTGGCGTGGCGCGACGCCCGCGATCTCGACGACTGACGCTGGCCACTCCGACAACCGAGCGCGGTTCGCCTGCTCTCCAACTTACTCGATGTCGACTTCCTCGTCGAGAAACACCTGACACTCGACGGTCCGGCCCTCGGGGTCCTCGGCGAAACACTGGTAGATGTCGTACGTCTCGTTCTCACGCGGCGGCGTCACGACCGCGTCGCCGAGCCGCTCGCTCGCGGCGTCGACCGCGTCACGGTCCGGGTAGACGAACGTGAGGATGCCGCAGTCGTCGACCTCGTCGCGCTCGCAGAACCCGAACAGGAAGCCGCCGAACGCCAGGATCGTACAGTCGGGCTGTTCGACCCGCACCGTCGCGCCCAGTCGCTCGCGGTAGAACTCGACGACCGCCTCGCGCCGCTCCGTCGCGTGGAAGACGATTCCGGTCACGTCGGCCCGCTCGCGCGGCGAGCACTTTATCGCTCCGGGTGGGTCGGCGCGTCGAACCCGCCCCGGACGAGTGGCTTCGCGACGTGTCGGCGCGCGCTCGGCGGGACCTCGTACCAGCCGGCCTCGAGGTCGCGCTCGATCGGCTCCGCGACCTTCCCCGGCGCCTCAGTCCCGCAGTCGCGGCACCGGTACCCCTGATCGCTCCCGGCCGACGACATCGAGCGACCGCAGTCCGGGCAGGTCGGCACCGCGGGCGCGGTCCGGACGAGGTCGCGGACGGCGAACTTCTCCAGCTTCAGGGTGCTCGCCGGCTCGTCCGCGTTGTCCCGGACCTCGTGCTCGCCGCAGAGCGTGACCCGGTCGCCGGGGCGGAGCGCCCGGACGCGGTCGCGGAACCGGCCCGTCGGGGCGAACGCGACGGCGCGGAGGCGGTCGGCGTCGGTCTCACCGTCCGACCCCACTCCGGCGGCGTCGCTCGCGACGTCGACGTGGACGTGGCCACCCCGCTTCGTCTCCGGCGCGCTCGCCACCGCGCCGGCGACCCGATAGCCCGCGCCGTCGCGGAGGTCGCCGATCCGGCTGGGTGCGAGGTGGGCGTCGGTGCCCTGATTCGTCAGGAACGTCGCGGCCCGCTCGGTCGGCTCGCCGTCGACGGCGGCCGCCACCGCTCGACACGCGGCCGCGTCGTCCCCCCGGATCCCGTAGAGGATCGGGCCGGGCGCGTTCGGCACGCAGACGGTCTTCCCCGTGCCGCGGTCGACCGTGTCCCACACCGCCGGATACCCCTCGTCGGCGGCGGCGAAGACGCTCTCGGCGTCGACCTCGCGGGGCGTCCCGCAGCGGTCGAGTTCGCGGTAGGTGATGCGCTCGAACGTCCAGTCGTCGAACGCGGCCGGCGCGCCGACCGCGGCGAGCGCGCCGATCCGCCCCCGGCCAGCGACCGCGTCCGATTCGCCCGCGCCGCCCGCCGACCCGACCGCGACGTGTCGGAACCCGTGTTCGTCGGCCAGCCCGACGGCCTCGGCGACCGAGAGCCGCTCGCGGAGCGCGCGCCGCGCGAACGCGGCCACCGCGTCGGGGATCGGCGTTCCGGTCGGATCGAAGGGGTCGCCGGCGACGTCGAGGTCCGCGACCACTACGCCGGGCGAGGTACGCGGGTCCGCGGCCGCGGCGAACGCTTCGACCGCCTCCGCCGCGACCGACGCGGCCGACTCCGCGTCCGTCCCGGTGACGTGGAGCGCGACCGCGGCGTTCCCGCGCGTCTTGTGTTTCACGGCCGGATTGAGGCGGACGAGCAGCCGGCGCCGGACCCGAGCCCCGGCGTCAGCGAGGCGCTCCGCGATCCGCGTCGCCACGTAGGTCGTACACATCCCGCGCTCGCGGGAGTCGGTGTCGTCGACGGCGACGATCGGCATGTCGCGACGTTCGCGTCGCCGAGGCAAGCCCCTTTCGAGGCCGGTCGAGGCTGCTCCGGGCCGGCTGAGGCGATACAGCGACCGCTCGGGTATATAACCGTTTCCCGCCGCGGGAGGAAGAAATCGCCCGCGGGCGGTGGGTTCGCCGGCGAACGGGCGACACAACGCATATATACGGCGAGACGCTTGTTCCGGCTATGTCCCGGACTGCGCTCATCGGGAACGTCACCGCGATGCTGGAGGACGCAGGGTTCCTCGTCAGCGACCGGTGTGCGGTCCGGCCCAAGAGCTTCGACGTGGCGGCCCGCCGTAACGAGGACCTCCTCCTCCTGAAGATCCTCGGCAACGTCGACGCGCTCGACGCGGAGACCGGCGCGGAGATGCGCCGGCTCGGCGAGTACCTCAGGGGGACGCCGATGGTGATCGGGATCCGTACCCGCGACGAGGAACTGAAGCCCGGCGTCGTCTACTTCCGACACGGCGTCCCGGTGATCAACCCGGACACCGCCTACGACCTCTTCGTCGAGGGGATGCCGCCGCTCATCTATGCCGCCCCGGGCGGGCTGTACGTCAGCCTCGACGGCGACCTCCTCGCCGACGAGCGCGAGGAGCGCGGCTGGTCGCTCGGCCGGCTCGCGAACGAGCTGGGCGTCTCCCGGCGCACCGTCTCGAAGTACGAGGACGGGATGAACGCCTCCATCGAGGTGGCGATCCAGCTGGAGGAGCTGTTCGACCAGCCGTTCTCCAGCCCGGTCGACGTGCTCGACGGCGCGGACGAGGTCCGCGACTCGGAGCCGACGCCGTCGGCCCCCGAGGCCGACCCGGACGACGAGCACGTCCTCCACGTGCTGACGAGCGCCGGGTTCACGGTCCACCCGACCGCCCGCGCCCCGTTCAAGGCCGTCTCCGAGGACGAGGACAGCCCCGAGACGCGCGTGCTCACCGGCCACTCCGCGTTCACGGCCGCGGCCGAGAAGCGCGCCCGGATCATGTCCTCCATCGGCGAGGTCGCCCGGACCCGATCGGTGTACTTCACCGAGGAGAAGGAGAAGCGCGAATCGGTCGACGGCACCGCCTTGGTCTCCTGCGAGGAACTCGCCGACGTCACCGACCCCGAGCAGATCCGCGAGCTGATCCGCGACCGGGCCCGCGCTCCCTCGGAGGCCTGACGAGCCGCCGCGCTCCGCTCAGCGACCGAGTAGCCGACTGAAAAATCCGCCGTCGCCCTCTTCCTCCTCCTCGTCAGCGGACGACGCGTCGGCGTCGTCTGTCGCCTCTCTGCCGGCGTCGCCGTCCGGCTCGTCCTCGTCCGATAGCACGGTGTTCATCGTCCCGGTGTCGTCGTCGCGGAACGGGATGCTCCCCGCGAGTTCACCGTCGATGTCGTCCGCCGCCGGGTCGGCGCTCGTGGTCCCCTCGCCGTCCGCCTCTCCGCGCTCGGTGGCCGCCTCGCGTGCCGTCTCGTCCGCGTCGGGAATCGCGTCCGGCTCCTCCTCCGTCTCGGCCTCGGGGCCGGTGGCCTCGAGCTCGGCGGCCGCCCTCCCTCCAGCCATGGACTCGTCACCGGCGTCGGTTCCGCCGGCCTCGTCGTCGCTCGCCGCATCGCCGACGGCCTCGCGAGTCGGCTCGTCGTTCTCGACGGGCTCTTTCGGGTCGCCGCGGGCGTCGCGTGTTTCCCCGCCGGTATCGTCGCCCACGTCTCCGTCCGCGCCGTCGTCACCGCCTTCCTCCGTATCGTCGCCCACGTCTCCCTCCGCGTCGTCGCTCACCTTTTCGTCCGCGTCGCCGTCCGGCGGTTCGCTCTCGCTCGCGACGATGATGTCGTCGCCGTCGCCCGGCTCGGCCACGCCGCTCGCGTCGGGGTCCGCGACGATGATGTCTTCGTCCGACTCGGGATCCGTGCCCTCGTCTTGGTCCGCCTCGGCCTCGGCGGCCGCGTCCCCATCCGTTTCCCCGGCAGCGTCCCGCTCGCTCACCTCGCTCGGGCCGCCGTCGTCCGCGTCGTCCGCCGCCGGTCCGTCGTCGACGATCACGGCGTCGTCGTCCGTCGCGGTCGGCTCGCCGTCGCCCTCCGCGTCGTCCGCCCCGGCTCCGCTCGCGGCGTCGGCCGCGGACCCGTCGAGTCCCGCCCCCTCCACCTCGGCGCCGGTCAGCGCTCGGGTCAGGTCGCGGTAGGCCCGCGTCGCCGGCGCGTCGGGCGCGGCCTCCGGCAGGGACCGGCCCGCCGCCGCGGCCCGGGCCACGGCCTCGTCTTCGGGGATCCGTCCGAGGACGGAAGCGTCGAGCAGCGCCGTGACGACCTCGTCGGCGTCGGCCGTCACGCGGGTGATCGCGGCGCCCGCGACCGTCCCGCCGAGTCGCTCCGTCAACTGCCGCGTCTTCTCGGTGTCGCCGAGGGCGCTCCGCTCCGGCGTCGAGACGAGCAGCGTCTCGTCGGCGATCGCGAGCGGGAGCGTGGAGTCGTGCGACAGTCCCGCGCCCGCATCGACGAACACGTAGTCGGCGCCGTCGAACGCCTCGACGACCCCGCGGAGCCTGGAGGGGTCCGCGGCCGCGTACGCGTCGAGGTCGGCCGCCCCCGGCACGACCCGCAGCCCGGACGGCCCCTCCCGGACCGCCGCCGCCGGGTCCGCGTCGCCGGCGAGTACATCGTGAATCGTGATCTCGCCGGGCGTCACCCCGACAGCGTCCGCGAGGTTCGCCATGCCGAGGTCGGCGTCGATCGCGACGACGTCGGCGCCCGAGTCCGCCAGCACCGTCGCCAGCGCGGCGGTCGTGGTGGTCTTCCCGACGCCACCCTTCGCCGACGCGACCGCATACACCGTTGCCATACGGTGACGGTCCGGCGACTGCTACTTAAATGTAGGCGGCGGCGCGCGACTGCGGCCGACGCGTTCGGCTCGAAGTACCGCCGAATCGCCTCGGAATCCGGTCGCACCCCCGCGGGCTTTCGCAAACACCTTATACGTCGCTTCTAGAGTTTCAGGCGATTAGTAGCATGGCGAGACCAGAGGTGCTCGAATCCATCAAGCAGGCCGAACGGGAGGCGGACGAGATCGTCGC
Organism: Halorubrum sp. CGM4_25_10-8A; assembly: GCF_005435025.1. Classification (NCBI taxonomy): domain Archaea; kingdom Methanobacteriati; phylum Methanobacteriota; class Halobacteria; order Halobacteriales; family Haloferacaceae; genus Halorubrum; species Halorubrum sp. CGM4_25_10-8A. The sequence goes on from NZ_SGTX01000002.1 coordinate 184,755, forward strand.
GGAAGCGGAGTCCGACGCCGAAGAGCGCCTCGCCGAGGCTCGAGAGCGCGCGGACGAGATCCGCGCCGAGGCCGAGGAGGAGGCGGAGTCCGAGGCCCAAGAGCGGCTCGACACGGCCCGAGCGGAGATCGAGGAGCGGCGCGAGGAGATCCTCGAGTCGGGGCGTGCCGACCGCGACGAGCTCGAACGCGAGGCCCGCGACCGCGTGGAATCGGCCGTCGACTACGCCGTCGAGCGGTTCGAGGCGGCGGTTCACGAGCAGGCCGAGGAGGCGGTGGATGCTCAGGCCTGAGCAGATGAGCCGGGTGTCGGTGACGGGCTCGAAGCGCGTCATCGACGACGTCATCGAGGCGGCGTACGCCCACCACTCCCTGCACGTCACCGACTACGACGACCGGTACGAGGGGTTCGACCCCGGAACGTCGCTCGACGGGGCCGAGACCGTCAACGAGCGGCTCGTGACGGTTCGGTCGCTGGAGAGCATCCTCGACGTCGACGAGGACGACGCCGAGGTCGCGCGGTCGCTTGACGACGACGAGCTCGAAGCCGAGCTCGACCGCGTCCGCGACCGCGTCAACGAGCTCAACGACCGGCGCGACGAACTACAGGGCGCGATCCGCGACCGACAGGAGGAGATCGACCGGATGGAGCCGTTCGCGGAGCTCGGGATCGACCTGGACTACCTGCGCGGCTACGACTCGGTCGAGGTCGTCGTCGGCGAGGCGAAACCCGCCGCCGTCGAGGCGGCGCTCGGGGACGCCGAGACGGTCGACGCCTTCGACGTGTTCGTCGGCGGCGACGTGCTCGCCATCGTCGCGAGGCCGACCGACGGCGACGCGGAGGGCGTCGTTCAGGACGCGCTCGTCGGCGTCGACATCGCGCTGCTCGACGTGCCGGACGCCGACGCGAGCCCGGAGGAGTACGTCGCGGAGCTGGAGGCCGAGCAGGCCGACCTCCGCGACGAGCTCGACGGCGTCGAAGCCGAGCTCGACTCGGTGAAGGAGGAGGCCGCGGGCTTCCTGCTGCGCGCCGAGGAGAAGCTCACGATCGAGGCCGAAAAGAAGGAGGCGCCGCTCTCGTTCGCGACCACCGAGAACGCGTTCGTCGCGGAGGGGTGGGTGCCGACCGAGTCGTACCCGGACTTCGAGGCGGCGGTCGTCGACGCGGTCGGCGACCACGTCGAGGTCGAGGAGCTCGAACGCGCCTCGTTCACCCCCGACGGCGACCACCACTCCGAGCCGGTCGACAGGAGTGGCGGCACCGAGTCGCCGTCGGCCGACGACGGCAGCGCGTCCGCCGAAACGGAAGCGGCGGTCGCTACCGACGGCGGCCACGCGGCGCACGGCACCGACGACCCGCCGGTCGTCCAGGATAACGGGAGCGCGGCCGGCCCCTTCGAACTGCTCGTCCAGGCGTTCGGGCGGCCGAAGTACTCCGAGTTCGACCCGACGCTGCTCGTGTTCCTCACGTTCCCGGCGATGTTCGGGTTCATGATCGGCGACGTGGGGTACGGCGTCCTGTACGCCGCCATCGGGTTCTTCATGTACTCCCGGTTCGACGGCGCGTTCCGCGAACTCGGCTCCGTCGCGATGTGGGCGGGCGGCTTCACGATACTGTTCGGGATCTACTTCGGCATCGACCTGTTCGGCTACCACGCCTACCAGCTGCTGCCGGGCGATGTCCACTGGCCCGTCGCCGGGAAGGGGCTCTCGCCGGCCGACCTCGACTGGGGGCTCTCGTTCCTTGTCGTCAGCGTGGTGTTCGGTATCGTTCACCTCAACATCGGCCACGTGCTCTCGTTCGTGAGCACGCTCCAGCAGCACGACGTGAAGCACGCGCTCTACGAGGCCGGCTCGTGGCTACTGATCCTCAACGGCGCGTGGATCTGGATCTTCAGCCAGCACGTCCCCGGCCCGAAGCCCGACTTCCTGTTCGAGTCGGTGTCGCTCCTCACGTTCGGCACGGTCTCGTTCAGCGGCTTCCCGGTCGTCGTCGGTATCGCCGGCGCCGTCGCCGCGGGTCTTGGGCTCGTCCTGCTCGGGATCGGCGAGCCGCCGGAGCTCGCGGAGTTCCTCTCGCCCATCGTCAACGTCATCTCGTACGCCCGGATCATGGCCGTCCTGCTCGCGAAGGGCGGGATGGCGCTCGCGGTCAACCTGCTCGCGTTCGGTGCGTACATCGACAAGGGGGGCGAGGGGAGCTTCCACTTCATCTTCTCCGCGGAGCACCTCCATCACGTCCAGGAGACGCCGAGCGAGGAGCTGGTCTTCGCGGGGATCACCACCGCGTTTGACCCCGCCTCGATCGGTCTCGTGGGCATCGTCGCCCTCGTGGGCGGCATCGTCGTGGCGCTCGTCGGCCACCTCGTCGTCCTGCTGCTCGGCGTCACGTCCGCCGGCATCCAGGCGGTCCGCCTCGAGTACGTGGAGTTCTTCGGGAACTTCTACGAGGGCGGCGGGCGGGCGTACCTCCCGTTCGGCCGCGACCGGAAGTACACCCGCGACGACTGACGGTCGACCCGACCGTCCGTCGTCCGCCGGTCTCGCCGCTTCGCAGCCGGTTGAAACGCGACGGTTCCGTCGGGTTTCGACGCGATAGCGTCCGCTCTCGCCTCCGTTCTTCCGTCTTCTGTCCGGTCGTTTTGGGAAGCTTTATGACTCCTCTGGGGGCAAATAGCAACCGTTCGGAGACGAGCAACCGCAACTACTACCAATGCTTGAAGCTACCAACGAACTCGGGAACCTCGTACTGTCGACTGGTGGAACGCTGACTGACCCCAACGCCGCGGCGGCGCTGGCCGTCGGGCTCGCGGCGCTGGGCGCGGGCTACGCGGAGCGCGGTATCGGGTCGGCCGCCGTCGGGGCGATGGCCGAGGACGACGACCTCTTCGTCAACGGGCTCATCCTGACCGTCCTTCCCGAGACGATCGTCATCCTCGCACTTGTCGTCGTCTTCATCGTCTAAGCGGTACTTCCTTCCACACCAATGAGTTTGGAAACCGTCGTTGAGGACGTCGAAGATGAGGCCCGCGCGCGTGCGGAGGAGATCCGCGAACAGGCCGAGGCGGAGGCCGACGAGATCGTCGCCGAGGCGGAGGCCGACGCGGAGCGCATCCGCGAGGAGCGGCTCGCCGAGGTCGAAGACCAGATCGACCAGGAGCGCGAACAGACGCTCTCCTCGGCGAAGCTCGAGGCCAAACAGGAGCGGCTCGGCGCTCGACGTGACGTCTTGGAGGACGTCCACGACGACGTCGAAGCGGCCATCGCCGCCCTCGACGGCGACGATCGCCGCGAGCTCACCGAGGCCTTACTCGACGCGAGCCTCGCGGAGTTCGACGACGACGAGGCCGTCGCCGTCTACACCCGCGCCGAGGACGTCGACCTGCTCGAAGACCTCGTCGCGGACCGCAACGCCGAGGTCGACGGCGAGGTCGACTGCCTCGGCGGCGTCGTCGCGGAGAGCGACACCTCCCGCGTTCGCGTGAACAACACGTTCGACTCGGTCCTGGAGGCAGTCTGGGACGACGAGTTGAAGAACATCTCGGAGCGGCTGTTCGACCAATGAGCGCCGCCGGCAGCCCGAACCCCGAGTACGTCGTCGCGCGGGTTCGTGCCCGCCGCGGCAGCCTCTACGGGGACGAGGAGTACCGCAAGCTCACCCGGATGGGCCCGGCCGAGATCGCCCGGTTCATGGAGGAGTCGAGCTACGGCGAGGAGATCAACGCGCTCGGTAGCCGCCACGGCGGCGTGGACCTGATCGAGTACGCGCTGAACCGGAACCTCGCCGAGCAGTTCGACGCCATCCTCGACTGGAGCGAGGGGTCGCTGTACGACCTGATCGCCCGGTACCTCCGGAAGTTCGACGCCTGGAACGTGAAGACGGTCATCCGCGGCGTCTACACCGACGCGGAGCAGTCGGCCGTCGAGGTCGACCTGATCCGCGCCGGCGAGTTCGACGACCGCCGGATCCGTCGCCTGCTTGAGGCGGACTCGATCGACGGCGTGATCGAGGTCCTCGAAGACACGATCTACGGGGAGCCGCTGCGGGAGGCGTACGCCGAGTTCGAGGAGACGGACGTGCTGGTGCCCTTAGAGAACGCGGTCGACCGCGCGTTCTACGAGCGGCTCCTCTCCGGGCTCGGCGGCGACGAGCCGACCCGGCAGTACGAGTCGTTCCTGGTGGCGGAGGTCGACTTCCGGAACGCGACGAACGCGCTCCGGCTCGCCCGCTCGGGCGCCGACATCGACCCCGCCGCGTACTTCATCGAGGGGGGCGACCTGTTCACCCGCTCGTCGCTCGCGCGGCTGGCGCAGAACCTCGACGAACTGGTCGAGTACATCGGCGACAGCCAGTACGGCGAGGAGCTCGGGCCCGCGCTGCGCGAGCTCGAGGAGGCGGACAGCCTCATCGCGTTCGAACACGCGATCGACGGCGCGCTGCTGGCGTACGGCGACCGGCTCGGCACGATCCACCCGGTGTCGGTCACCCCGGTCATCTCGTACATCCTCGCGAAGGAGCGCGAGACGGAGAACATCCGGGCGATCGCCCGCGGCAAGGAGGCCGGCCTCTCGGCCGACGAGATCGAATCGGAGCTGGTGATAACATGAGCCAGGAGATAGCGGTCGTCGGCAGCCCGGAGTTCACGACCGGATTCCGCCTCGCCGGCGTTCGGGCGTTCGAGAACGTGCCGGACGACGAGAAGGACGAGAAGCTCGACGACGCCGTCGAGCGGACGCTCGACGACGAGGGCGTCGGCATCATCGTGATGCACGACGACGACCTCGACCACCTCTCGCGGGGGACCCGCGAGGCGGTCGAGGGCAGCATCGAACCGGTCCTCGTGACGCTCGGCGGCTCCGGCGCCGGGAGCGGCGGGCTGCGCGACCAGATCAAACGCGCCATCGGCATCGACCTGATGGAGGAAGACGACTAATATGAGCAAAGCAGACACAACCGACGCCGTCGAAGACAGCGGCGTCATCCAGAGCGTGAGCGGTCCGGTCGTGACAGCCCGCGATCTCAACGCCCGCATGAACGACGTCGTCTACGTCGGCGACGAAGGGCTCATGGGGGAAGTGATCGAGATCGAGGGCGACCTCACGACGGTTCAGGTGTACGAGGAGACCTCCGGCGTCGGCCCCGGCGAACCCGTCGAGAACACGGGCGAGCCGCTGTCGGTCGACCTCGGCCCGGGGATGCTGGACGCCATCTACGACGGCGTTCAGCGCCCCCTGGACGTGCTGGAGGGCAAGATGGGCAGTCCGTACCTCGACCGCGGGGTCGACGCGCCCGGCATCGACCTCGAGGAGGAGTGGGAGTTCGAGCCCGAGGTCGAGGCGGGCGACGTCGTCGAGCCCGGCGACATCGTCGGCGTCGTCGAGGAGACGGTCACCATCGACCACAAGGTCATGGTGCCGCCGGACTACGAGGGCGGCGAGGTCGTCGCCGCCGAGTCCGGATCCTTCGACGTCACCGAGACGGTCGTCGAGCTCGACAACGGCGAGGAGGTCTCGATGCACCAGGAGTGGCCGGTGCGCGAGGCGCGCCCCGCCAACGACAAGAAGACGCCCCGGACGCCGCTGGTGTCCGGGCAGCGCATCCTCGACGGACTCTTCCCCATCGCGAAGGGCGGGACGGCCGCGATCCCCGGCCCGTTCGGCTCCGGGAAGACGGTCACGCAGCACCAGCTCGCGAAGTACGCCGACGCGGACATCATCGTCTACGTCGGCTGCGGCGAGCGCGGCAACGAGATGACCGAGGTCATCGAGGACTTCCCCGAGCTCGAGGACCCGGCCAACGGCAACCCGCTGATGGCCCGCACCTCGCTCATCGCGAACACCTCGAACATGCCGGTCGCGGCGCGTGAGTCCTGTATCTACACCGGGATCACGATCGCCGAGTACTACCGCGACATGGGGTACGACGTGGCGCTGATGGCCGACTCCACCTCGCGGTGGGCGGAAGCGATGCGCGAGATCTCTTCCCGGCTGGAGGAGATGCCCGGCGAGGAGGGGTACCCCGCGTACCTCGCCGCCCGGCTCGCGCAGTTCTACGAGCGCGCCGGCTACTTCGAGAACATCAACGGGACGGAGGGCTCCGTCTCGGCGATCGGCGCGGTGTCGCCGCCCGGCGGCGACTTCTCCGAGCCGGTCACCCAGAACACGCTGCGGATCGTGAAGACGTTCTGGGCGCTCGACGCGGACTTGGCGGAGCGGCGCCACTTCCCGTCGATCAACTGGAACGAGTCCTACTCGCTGTACAAAGACCAGCTCGACCCCTGGTTCGAGGACGAGGTCGCCGACGACTGGGCGGAGCGCCGCCAGTGGGCGGTCGACGTGCTCGACGAAGAGACGGAGCTCCAGGAGATCGTCCAGCTCGTCGGGAAGGACGCCCTGCCTGACGACCAGCAGCTGACGCTGGAGGTCGCGCGCTACCTGCGCGAGGCGTACCTCCAGCAGAACGCGTTCCACCCGGTCGACACGTTCTGTCCGCCGGAGAAGACGTACCTGATGCTGACGACGATCCAGACGTTCAACGACGAGGCGTTCGACGCGCTCGACGCCGGCGTCCCGGTCGAGGAGATCATCGACATCGAGTCGGCCCCGCGGATTAACCGTATCGGCGTCCAAGAGGACTACGAGGAGTACGTCGAGGATCTCAAGTCGGAGATCACCGAGGAGCTCCGGAGCCTCTACTGATCATGAAAGAGTATCAAACCATCACCGAGATCAGCGGCCCCCTCGTGTACGCCGAGGTCGACGAGGCGATCGGCTACGACGAGATCGTCGAGATCGAGACGGCACAGGGCGAGACGCTGCGCGGACAGGTGCTCGAATCCTCGGAGGACGTGGTCGCGATCCAGGTCTTCGAGGGGACGAGCGGTATCGACAGAGACGCGTCCGTCCGCTTCCTTGGCGAGACGATGAAGATGCCCGTCACCGAGGACCTCCTCGGGCGGGTGCTCGACGGCTCCGGCCGCCCGATCGACGACGGCCCGGAGATCGTCCCCGAGGAGCGACAGGACATCGTCGGCGCGGCGATCAACCCGTACTCCCGGGAGTACCCCGAGGAGTTCATCGAGACGGGCGTCTCCGCCATCGACGGGATGAACACGCTCGTCCGCGGGCAGAAGCTCCCGATCTTCTCCAGCTCCGGCCAGCCGCACAGCGAGCTGGCGATGCAGATCGCCCGGCAGGCTAGCGTGCCGGAGGAGGAGGAAGGCGGCGACGACGAGGAGGGCTCCGAGTTCGCCGTCATCTTCGGCGCGATGGGGATCACCCAGGAGGAGGCGAACGAGTTCATGGAGGACTTCGAGCGCACCGGTGCGCTGGAGCGCTCCGTCGTCTTCATGAACCTCGCGGACGACCCCGCCGTCGAGCGGACGGTCACCCCGCGCATGGTGCTCACCACGGCCGAGTACCTCGCCTTCGAGAAGGACTACCACGTCCTCGTCATCCTGACGGACATGACCAACTACTGCGAGGCGCTCCGCGAGATCGGGGCGGCCCGCGAGGAGGTGCCCGGCCGCCGCGGGTACCCCGGGTACATGTACACCGACCTGGCGCAGCTGTACGAGCGCGCGGGCCGGATCAAGGGCCGCGAGGGCTCGGTCACGCAGATCCCGATCCTCACGATGCCGGGCGACGACGACACTCACCCGATCCCGGACCTGACCGGGTACATCACGGAGGGGCAGATCTACGTCGACCCCGACCTCAACAGCCAGGGCCTCCAGCCGCCGATCAACGTCCTCCCCAGCCTGTCGCGGCTGATGGACGACGGGATCGGCGAGGGGCTCACCCGCGCCGACCACGCCGACGTGAAAGACCAGATGTTCGCGGCGTACGCGGAAGGTGAGGACCTCCGCGACCTCGTGAACATCGTCGGTCGCGAGGCGCTGTCGGAGCTCGACAACAAGTACCTCGACTTCGCGGACGCGTTCGAGTCCGAGTTCATCGACCAGGGCTTCGAGACGAACCGCGACATCGACGAGACGCTCTCGATCGGCTGGGACCTCCTCTCGATGCTGCCGAAGGACGCCCTCAACCGGATCGACGAGGAGTTCATCGAGGAGCACTACCGCGAGGACGACTCCGAGCGCAAGGTCGTCGAAGCGGCCGACTGATCCGCCTCGACTCACCTTTTACCCGCGGTCGATACCCCTCGCCAGCGATCGCGCCGCGGTGACCGCGCTCGGGGCCGATCCGCGGCGGCTCCCCGGCCGATCCGGCGCGTCTGAAAAGAATTAACCGCCTCGGAGCGGAACCTACCCCCAAGATGGCCAAGGACGTCAAACCGACGCGCAAGAACCTGATGGCGATCGAGGACCGCATCGAGCTCTCCGAGCGCGGTCACGACACGCTCGAACAGAAGCGCGACGGGCTCATCATGGAGTTCATGGACATCCTCGACCAGGCGCAGGACGTCCGGTCGGAGGTCTCCGAGAACTACGAGACGGCCCAGCGGAAGATCGACATGGCCCGGGCGATGGAGGGCGACGTGGCGGTCCGCGGCGCGGCCGCGGCGCTGAAAGAGCACCCGGAGATCACGACCCAGTCGAAGAACATCATGGGCGTCGTGGTCCCGCAGATCGAGTCCTCGAAGGTACAGAAGAGCCTCGACGAGCGCGGGTACGGCCTGCTCGGCTCCTCGGCGCGGATCGACGAGGCGGCCGACGCCTACGAGGAGCTGCTCGAGTCGATCATCCTCGCCGCCGAGGTGGAGACGGCGATGAAGAAGATGCTCACGGAGATCGAGACCACGAAGCGCCGCGTGAACGCCCTGGAGTTCACCCTGCTCCCGAGCCTCTACGAGAATCAGGAGTACATCGAGCAGAAGCTCGAAGAGCAGGAGCGCGAGGAGATATTCCGCATGAAGAAGATCAAAGCGAAGAAGGAGGAAGAGGAGGCTGCCGAGGAGGCCGAGGCGGCCGCGGAGGCCGCGGCCGCGGAGACCGAGGAACCCGAGCCCGCCGACTGACCGTCCACCGCGCGTCGGCCGTTCTTTCTGTTGATCGCTCTGTCCGTTTTCCCTCGCCGCTCTCGCCGCACCGAAGACGGCCGCGTTTAAGTCTTGAGCGCCGCCTATCTCCGGTCGTGCCCTGTCCTCACTGCGACGCCGACGCCGTCGGGTTCGCCGTGCCGCCCTCGATCCGCGAGTACGCGCCGGCCGACGCGGTCGCGATCTGTACTCGGTGCCTGCGGGTCGTCCCGGCCGCGGAGGCGGGGGTCGCGGGCGACGCGCCCGTCGACCCGGACCTGTCGGTTATCGATCCTGCCTTCCCCTCCGGCGAGGCGGGCGTCGCGCTGGCGCTCTGCTGTGGCAAGCTGGAGTCGTTCGCGCTCAACCGTGCGGCGATCGAGGCGCTGATCGGCCACGCCGAGCGCGCCGGCGCCGATGCGTTCGCGTTCTTCGACCGGCTCGACGCACCTGACGCCGCGTTCGACCTCGACCGTCGGCGAACGGCGCTCCGCGACGCGATTTAGTACTGGTACGATTGGTCGCTTCTGTCGAACGGTGACGCCGACCGTAACTAAATCGTGGCGAGTACATCGGCAGCGAAACCCGCTAAAGCCCCGCGGCTGCCCTTTTGACTCCCGCCCCGCCCAGTACGGCACCGCACACCTCCCCAGCCTCATCGGTGATTACGTACCGTCTCACTCACCGCCGTCTCGGTACTGACCGGGGCCTGTCCCGATCGTCCCGTCAGAGGTCGACGCTGTCCGGGTCGTTCCACTCGTCGTCCGCGTCGTCACCGTCGTCCGCCTCCGTCCCCGCCGGGCCGAGCCGCTCTTCGCCCTGCCGCGACTCGTGGACGGCGAAGCCGCCGGTCCGCTCGTCGCTCCCGCCGGCGTACGGGTCGGTGTCCGGGTCGTAGTCGCGCTCTCCCCGCTCGAAGACGTACGCGAAGAAGCCGAACAGCGGGACGACGAACGAGATGAGTGCCCACTTGCGCGGGTCCATTCCGTACTTGGGCGCGTCGACGTACGCGTAGGCGGCGAAGCCGACGAGCCACATGAGCGGGACGCCGACGAGGATGACGGCGACGAGCGGTCGCATACCGACGCTTCGCCCGCGCGGTAATAAGGCTGCGGGCGGGCCGGCGCCTCTGCGGCCGGACGCCCGCAGACGGGTCGCCGCTCGGTCGCGAGCTAGAGAAACGGCCGCCAGTAGTACGGACTGACGAACCCCTCGATAACGGCGGCGACGGTGATCAGAATCCCGATCCCGACGGTCACCCAGAACGCTGTCTCCAAGGCGTCGGCGAACCGCTCGCGGCTCGCGCGGCCGCGAAACGTCCGCCACGAGACCGCGCCGAGGCGGACGCCGAGCGCGCCGGAGACGACGAGCGCGGGGATCTCGAAGATCCCGTGCGGGACCACGAACGCGACGAGCGCGGAGAGGTTCTCCTCCAAGGCCGCGGTGGCGCCGAGCGCGAGGCCGTTGAACGCGAGCGACGAGAGCGCGGGGAGGGCAAGCCCGACGCCCGAGAAGGCGGTCGCGATCGCGACCCCCCAGTTGTTCCCGAAGTACGTCAGCGCCGCTACGGGCGGGATCTGTCCGGCGATCCGACCCTCGATCGAGGTCGGGGCCATCTCCGCGAACGGCGCGGCGGCGACCCACCCGAGCGCGCCGAACCCGACGGCCACTCCGAGCGCGAGCGCGTGGGAGCCCGGCGTCGACCGGACGAACCCGCGCAGCTCCCGCCACCCGCGTCGGAGGCCGCCGCCGAGCTGGGCCCGGAGGCCGGCCTCCGTCGGCGAGAGGGGGTCGACCGTCCCGCGGTAGTCGCCGTAGAGAACCGTTTTCAGCAGGTCGAGCGCGGGCGCGACGACGACGGCGCTGGCGAGCGCGACGACGGGGCCCCCGCCGACGAACGCGATCCCGGAGGCGACCGACGCGACGGCGACCAGCGCGCCGATCGCGACCACGAGGTACGCGGCGGCGTCGACGGGGTTCGAGCGAACGAAGCTGCCGGCGCCCTCGACCCCGCCGACGACGCCGGCGTCGTCGACGACGACGGCCGCGGGCGCGAACGCGAAGAGGATCCGAACGAGCGCGAGGGCAACGAAGCCGGCGAGCAGGGCGCCGATCGCCACCGCCGCCCCGAGGAACGGGTTCGCGAGGAACGCCGCGCCGACCGCGATCAATCCGAGCGCGACCACGCCGATCCACAGGATGAGTTCGGCGACGTACAGCCCGAGGAACGTGAGCCACCGGGATCGGGCGCCCGCGATCCCGGCGACGAGCCCGCGGTCGTCGCGGAGGCTCGCGGCGACCGCCGAGAGCTGGCCGGCCGAGACGACGGCGTACGCGAGGACCGAGAGGGCGACCGCGAGGAGGACGCCCCCGGCGAAGAGGACCACGACGGTCGGCGTGAGCAGCGGCTTGAACGCGGGGCCCAACCCCTCGGCCCACGCCTGAAGCGCCTCGGGGTCCTGCGTCTCCGGCGGCGGCTCGACCCCGGCGAGCGAGTCGCGGGCCGCGGCGAGGCGGCCGTTCAGTTCGAGGTGGAGGTAGATCCCCGCGAGCGCCGCGAACGGGCCGAGCCGAGCGATCGCCGGCACCGCGGTGCCGAGGAGGTAAAAGGGGAGGACGTCGGCGGGGCGTCGACGGAGGGTCGCAGTCGTTGCCGTGACGGCGGCGGAGAGGTCCATACGGTCGGTTCGGTCGTCCGCAACTTAAAAACGGGAGTCCGGACGGGGGAGCGGTTCGGGGCGGTCCGGGCCGCCGTTGGTCAGTCCCAGAACGACTGCGTGCGCGCGTACTCGCGCTCCTGGCGGAGCACGTCGCGGTAGAACTCGTCCTCATCCTCGCGGAGCTTATTGATAATCCGCGCGGCGTTGTGGGGCCCGACGCCGCGCGCCGCGAGGGCTATCACCGCCCGCTTCCCGTGCGTCTGGACGAGGCTCGCGGCGCGGTGCGCCCGCTCGGTGCGGCGCTCCTGCTCGTCGTCCTTCTCGGCCGCGCGCACCGCGGCGACCGTCTCGTCGTCCCACGGGTTGAGTGCCGCGACCCGGGTGGACCCGCACTCGGGGCACTCGGGCTGGTCGCGGACGCGCCGGACCTTCGTCGTGTGCTTCCAGTCCGTACAGTGGAGACAAAAGAGGATCACTCGGTCGTCCCGGATGCGCTCTTTGACCGTCTCGATCACGTCGGCGTCGGCGTTGTCGGGGACGAGGAACTCCGTGCCGGCGGAGCGACCCGCGGTGCCGAGCGGGGTGCGCTCGCGGGCGATAGAGAGGTCGAGCGGGCCGTCCCGTCCCCCGTCGTCCGGCTGGAGCGCCGCGAGCAGGTCCGCGGTCTCCGGCACCGCGAGGTCGGCGTGGAACACCTCACGGAGCGCCTCGTCGTAGACGGGAGTGTCTTCGAGGGCCGCGAGCAGGCGGTCGCCGCCGAATCGGCCGCGTCCCTCCTTGTACCGCTTGACGGCGCCGAACTTCGCCGCGACCTGCGCGAGCGTGAACTTCAGCGCGTCCGACTTCTTCACGGCGAGTTCGAGGTACGCCTCCAGCCGGTCGGGGTCCGTCGTCTCCAGCACCTCGCGGAAGATTCCGGGACTGACGCCGTTCGGCACCTCGAACTCGATCCGGTACGGGTCGACGTCCATCCCGACGGACGAGCCGGCGCGCTGGCCGACGAGCGCAGCGAGCAACCGCGCGAGCGTCTCGTTGACCTCGTGGCCGAAGGCGGCGTTGACCGCGACGGTGCGGGCGCTCCCCTCGATCACGATCCGCTCGTCGGTCGGGACGGGGTGGCCGGCGTCGACGTGGTCGACGACCGCCTTCAGCGCGGCCGCGACCGTCTCCTCGTCGGTCGGGTAGCACTCGGCGAGGTCGGCGGCGACCGCCGTCGGCGTGGAGCCGGCCGCTAGGGCGGCCGCGGCCTCGCCTCGGATCCGACCGACCTCCTCGGCGACTGGCTTCGGGACGGGGATCTCCTGGCCCACCCACGAGGGGACCTCGCCGGTCGGGTCGGGGATCGGCGTGACGTTCACGCGCTCCTCCTCCTCGTCGACCTCGGTGATCCGCCACATCTCGCCGCGCTGGACGAACGTCTCGCCCGGCCCGGCGAAGTTGACGACGAACTGCTCGTCGAGGGTGCCGATACCCCGCCGCGAGGACATGTCGTACACCTCGTAGGTGGACTCGTCGGGGATCATCGAGAGGTTCGCGTAGAAGTACTGCCAGGTGCCGCCCGACTTTTCGAGAGTGTCCGTCTCCTCGTCGAGCCACAGCAGGCGGTTCCCGTCGAGCTCGCGGACGACCTCCTGGAACTCGGGCTCCGAGAGGTCGGCGAACGGGTAGGCGTTCGTGATCGTCTGGTACGCCTCCCGGGCGTGGACCTCACCCTCGTCCATCACGAGCCCGACGATCTGGTTGGCGACCGTGTCGAGGCTTCCGTGGTGGATGTTCGCGGGCTCGACGAGCTCCTCGCCGGCGCGCCGCGCGATGGCCATCGCTTCGAGCGTGTCGTCGCCTCCCTGCGTCACGACGGTCCCCTCCGAGACGAGGTCGCGGCGGTGGCCCGCGCGGCCGACGCGCTGGAGCAGCCGGGCCACCTCGCGGGGGCTCCCGTACTGGACCACGTGGTCGACGCGCCCCACGTCGATCCCGAGCTCCATCGAGGAGGTGCAGACGAGCCCGTCCAGACCGCCCGACTTGAACCGGTCTTCCACGTCGACCCGGACCTCCTTCGAGAGCGATCCGTGGTGGAGCTCGATCTCCGTGGGGTCGGCGGCGTCGTCCCGCCCGTCGCGTTCGGCGGCCTCCCGCTCGTTCTCGGCGAGCGTCTTGAACCGCGAGCCGAGCGCCTCCGCGGTCTGGCGCGTGTTGACGAAGATCAGCGTCGACTCGTTCTCGGCGACGATCTCGCGGATCGTCCGGACGTGGCTCGCGGTCGTCTCGTCGACCGCGAGCTCGCCGGCGAGCGTGGTATCGCGGTCCGTGATCGCCGGATCGAGGACGCGCACGTCGGTCCGCGTCCCGGCCGCGACCTCGACCGTCTCGAACGCGCGGTCGCCGGGGCGGTCGGGGTCGCGCTTGCCGGTGCCGACGAGGAAGCGCCCGACCTCCTCGGGGTCACCGACCGTCGCGGAGAGGCCGACGCGCTGGAACGGCCCCGCGACGCGGCGGAGGCGCTCGAGGCCGACCGTGAGCTGGGCGCCCCGCTTCGCCGCGGCGAGCTCGTGGACCTCGTCGATGACGACGTGCGCCACGTCCTCCAGGGCGACCCGCATCTTCGAGCCGGTGAGGATCGCCTGGAGGCTCTCCGGGGTCGTGATGAGCACGTCGGGCGGGTCGTCGGCCTGCTTCGACCGCTCGTACTGCGTGGTGTCGCCGTGGCGCACCGCGACCTCGACGCCGAGGCGGTCGCCCCACCACTCAAGCCGGTCCATCATGTCGCGGTTGAGCGCGCGCAGCGGGGTGATGTACAGCGCGGAGATACCCTCCCGCGGCGGGTCGCCGGGCGCGTCGCGGGCCGCGACGATCGCGTCGAAGACGGGGAGCATCGCCGTCTCCGTCTTCCCGGTCCCCGTCGGCGCGAGGACGAGGGCGTTCCGCCCGTCGGCGAGCGGCGGGATCGCCTCGCGCTGGGGCTCCGTCGGCGTGGAAAAGCCCCGGTCGGAGAGCGCCTCGCGGATATCGCTCCCGAGGTGCGCGAACGCGTCCATGCCCGACGATTCCGCCATTGTCTGATCGTCGGACCTTGGGCGCTCGGGCGATTAAGCCCGTCGCCCCGCGCGACGCGCACGGTCGACGTGAGGCGGCGGCGACGCGCGGGACGGCGACGCGCTGAATGGAGACGCGCGGGACGGCGACGCGCTGGATGGAGACGCGCGGCGACGGCGACGCACGGCGCCCGCCTCGCGCGCGCCGATCAGTTCGCGAGGGGCAGTTCGACGGCGAACACGCTCCCCGTCGGCTCGTTGTCCTCGACCCACACGTCGCCGCCGTACTTGTCGACGAGCGTCTCGACGAGGTACAGACCGATCCCCGTCCCGCCGCTCTCGAGCCCCTTCGCGCCCTCCTGGAAGATGTCCTCCTTGTGGTCGTCGTCGATCCCGGGGCCGTTGTCCGCGATCGACACGCGCACCGAGTCGTCCGAGACGCGCGTCGAGACCGTGATCTCGGCCCTCTCCTTGTCGTTGTGGACGACCGCGTTCGTCAGCAGGTTCCGGAACACCGCCTCCAGCAGGTCGTCCGCCGCCACCGTCACGTCCGGGATCGACTCGCTCACGGTAACCGTCGCCCGGTCCTGCTCCGACCGGACCTGTTCGATCTGTCCGTTGAGCTCGGCTCGGAGGTTCATCGGCGTCAGGTCGGAGCCGGCCTGTAGCAGCACGTCGGTGACGTCCCTGGCGGTCTCCGTGATGTCCGCCGCCTGCTTCGCCGCCTCGATGACCGTCCGCGCGTAGGTCCGGCTCTGGTCGTCGACGAGCGCGTCCTCGAGGAGTGCGGTGTACGACTCGACCACCATCAGCTGGTTTCTGATGTCGTGGCGGACGACCTGATTGAGCAGCGTGAGGTTGTCCCGCTGCTCTTCGAGCGTCCGCTCGTACTGCTTGAGCTCGGTCACGTCGCGGGCGTATCCAAGGACGGCGTCTTCGCCCGTCTCGGCAACCTCGTAGGGTATCTTCGTCGTCTGGAGGATGCGCGTCTCCCCGTCCGCCGTGGTCAGCGTCTCCTCGTCTATCGTCCTCGGCTCGCCCGACTCGATCACGGCGAGGTCGTCCTGCCTGAACGCCTCGGAGTCCTCGGCGCTGGGGATGATCTCCGCCTCGGACTTGCCCTCTACCTCCTCCGGCGTCTTCCCGTACGCCGCCGCGGTCGCTTCGTTGGCCAGCAGGTACTCGCCCTCCCGGTTCTTCACGAACACCAGGTCGGGCACGAGGTCGATGATCCGCCGGAGCTCCTCGCGCGTCGCCTCGATGGCCCGCTCGTACTCCTTCCGCTCCGTGACGTCCTGGAACAGCCCCAGCGCCCCGACGACGTTCCCCGCGTCGTCGTACTGCGGATCGCCGATCGCCCGCACCCACTTGGTCCGATCGGTCTCCGTCACGATGCGGAGTTCGAGGTCGTACGACTCGCCCGCCTCGGTCAGGCGGTCGAACGCCGCCTCGATGGCGTCGCGGTCGTCCGGGTGGTAGAAGCTGAGCCTGTCCTCTAGGCGGCTCGTGTCGTCGGGCGGAACCTCGTGGATCCGGTACACCTCGTCGCTCCACGTGAGCGAGTCCTCGACCAGATCGGCCTCCCACCAGCCGATCGACGCGCTCTCTTGGGTGCGCTCGATGACCGATCGCGTGCGTTCCAGTTCCGCCTCCCGGCGCTTTTGGTCGTCGATGTCGAGGCGGACCCCGACCGCGCGGACCGGCTTCCCGTCGTCGTCGCGCTCGACGACCTTCCCGACGTCCCGGATCCACTTCCAGTCCCCCGCCGCGGTGCGCATCCGGTGTTCCGTGTCGTAGAGCTCCGTCTCGCCGGCCATGTGGCTCGACAGGGCGTCTTCGACGGGCCCGAGGTCGTCGGGGTGAACGCGCCGCTCCCACGCGTCGAGGTGCGGTTCGATCTCGTCGGGCGCGTGGCCCAACATCCGGGCCCACCGGTCGTTGAACTCGACCTCGTCGGTGGCCATGTCCCAGTCCCAGACGCCGATCTGTGCGCCCTCGACCGCGAGTTCGAGGCGGTCTTTGATCTGTTGGAGCGCTCGCTCTCGCTCCCGTTGTTCGGTGATGTCGGTCGACACACCGCACACACCGCGTATCTCCCCCTCCTCGTCGTACACGGGGGACTTCCGCGTCAGCCGAACGCTCTCTCCGGCGGGCGTCGGCACCGTCTCCTCGACTTCGATCCGTTCGCCGTCTTCAACGACCCGGCGGTCGTCAGCGCGGGCCTGCGCCGCGACGGCCTCCGGGAAGAGTTCCTCGTCGGTCATCCCGACGGGGTCCTCGTCGACGGCGAACACGTTGCGGCACGCCTGGTTCATCAGCAGGTACCGCCCCTCGGTGTCCTTCAGGAACACCGCCGCGGACATCGTCTCCAAGACGGTCTGGAACCGCCGGTGCGTGCGCCGGTGTTCCCGCTCCCGCTCCTTCTGTCGCGTGACGTCGCGGGCGACGCCGACGATCTGCGTCACCGTTCCGTCGTCGACGACCGGGGTAAGCTTCGTCTGCCAGTCGGTCGCCCCGCCCGGGAACTCGAGCCGCTCCTCGTACTCGATCGTCGTCCCCCGCTCGACGCAGAGCCGATAGTTCGCCTCGACCGCGGCCCCCTGTTGCTCTCCGAGGAGTTCCCGCGGCGTCTTCCCGAACATCGCGTCCTCGGTCAGCCCGGTCTGTCGCTGGTGTGCGGTGTTGTTCTGCCTGAACGTGAACTCGTACTCGCCGTCCGTCCGCGCCACGTCAACGAGAAAGATCGCGTCGTCAGCCTCCTGAAACATCGCCTCGTAAACGCTCGTCACCTCATCGCCGTCCGATCCGAACCGATCGGCACCGTTCGTAGATGAACCTCTTCCCATGATCTCGCTCTTTTCTCTTTACGTTACTGAGAGTAATAATACTGCGGATGTCAACGCGGGGAACAGACCGCCCGTCGACCCCGCTCGCGGCCCCTCACGGCGCCGCGCCCGCTACGTTACGCCGCCCTCGCCCGTCGCGTACGCCTCGTGGGCCCCCGAGTCGAGGATCGCCTCGATCTCGTCGACGACCTCCAGCACGTCGGCAAAGGAGGTGTAGGGGGCCGCGGGGCAGACCCGCACCACGTTCGGCGGTCGGAAGTCGACGACCGCGCCCCGGTCGTTGAGCGCCTCGCTCAGCCGCTCGGCATCGGGGTGTTCGAGGGCGACGTGACCGCCGCGCGCGGCGTGTTCGCGGGGCGTTCCCACCGAGACCCCCGGGAGCCGGTCGTCGACGAGGGCGATGAGGAAGTCGGTGAGCGCGAGCGACTTCGCCCGCAGGCGGTCGATCCCGGCCTCGCGCAGGAGTTCAACCGACCCTTCAAGCGGCGCGGCCGAAAGCAGCGGCGGCGTGCCGATCTGCCACGCGCCGGCGGAGTCGGCCGCGGTGAAGGTCATGTTCATCTCGAACTGCGTCGCCTTCTCGTGGCCCCACCACCCGGCCAGCGCGGGGTCGAGCCCGTGGTGGCGCTCGGCGACGAACAGCGCGCCGATCGACCCCGGTCCGGCGTTGAGGTACTTGTACGTACACCACACCGCGAAGTCGACGCCGGCGTCGCCGAACGCGTGGGGGACGGCGCCCGCGGAGTGGGCGGCGTCGAAGCCGGCGTACGCGCCCGCCTCGTGGGCCGCCGTCGCGATCCGCTCGACGTCGAACAGCTGGCCCGAGCGGTACAGCGCGGTCGGCATGAACACGATCCCCACGTCGTCGTGCGCCGCCAGCGCCGCCTCGATGTCCCGGGGATCGATCGTCCGCCCGTCGCGGCTCGGAACGACCCGGAGCTTCTCGTCCGGGTCGATCCCCCGCTGCCGGAGCTGCGCCCGGAGCGCGTAGTGGTCGGAGGGGAAGTCGAGCTCGTTGACGAGGACCGCGGGGTCGGCGTCCGGGTCGCCGTCCGGCGCCCACTCTCCGTCCGCGGCCGCGACGTCCTCGCGTTCGGGCCCGTTCCCGGCCAGCAGCTCGTCGAGGAACGTGCCGATCAGGGTGTGGATGTTCACCGTGATCGAGTTGCCGACGACCACCTCGCTCGGCTCCGCGCCCACCAGCGGCGCGAGCGCGTCGCCGAGTCGTTCGCCGACATCGAACCACGGCGGGTCGGCGTCGGTCCACCCGGAGATGAGCAGCTCGCGCCACTCGTCGACCACGCGGTCGAGGCTCGCGAGGGCGGCGTCGCTCGCGGGGCCGAGCGAGTTCCCGTCCATATAGAGAACACCGTCAGGGACCCAGTAGCGGTCCGCGAACGACGCGAGCGGATCGTCCTCGTCGAGTCGCGCGGCGAGCACCGCGGGGTCGGCGTCCTCTCCGTCGTCGGCGCCGAGTCCCTCGCCCGCGAGGGCGTCGCGCGCGGGGGCGTACGGGTCGTCCATACACGAGGGCGCCGCGCCGGCGACTAAGCGTTTCCGGGGTCCGGCGAGGGCCGCGAAACGGTCGGGTGACCTACTCGACGATGTCGATCGCGGGTCGGCCCGGCTCCGCCTTGCTGACGACGGCCTCCTCGGCGTCCGCGGCGCGCTCGACGCGGACCGGGGCGTCGAACTCGCGCTCGATCAGCCACGCGGCCGCTCGCAGGGCGTCGTGTTCGGCGTCGCCGTCGAGCGTCTCACGGAGCGCCTCGCGGTTCGCCTGGAGGTCCTGCCCGTACGAGGCGGCGTCGTCGCCCCGCTCGCGGATGTGGCTCTCGGCCATCAGCTCGGAGATCAGGTTGTCGGCGTCGCTGTCGATCGCGATCTCCAGCGCGTCGTACTTCCAGTCGGGCGCGACGACCACGTCGATCCGCTCGGGGTCGTCGATCCCGGCGACCTCGACGATGTCGCGCACGTCCTCGCGGGTGTTCTCGACCAGCCGGCGCCGGCGTTCGACCGTCTCGCGGTCGACGCTCGCGGTCGGCCAGTCGGCCTCCGCGACGAACCCGTCGCGGCCGAGCGACTCCCACAGCTCCTCGGCGAGGTGGGGCGCGACGGGGGCGAGCAGGCGGACCGCGACGTCGACGCCGCGCTCGAAGACGGCGGGGTGCGGGTCGGCGTGCTCGCGGTAGCTCCGGAGCGTCCCCACGAGGTCCTGCGCCTCCCGCAGCGCCACGTTGAACGTCAGGTCGTCGTACTCCGCGCCGGCGATGGCGACCGCGGCGTCGGTCTCGTCGGCGACGTAGTCGTCGATTTCATCGCGGTCGGCGTCGGGGTCGGCCGTCGCCACGTCGCCCGCGGCGTGCGCCTCGACGAGGTCGCTGAGGCGGGTCAGGAATCGGTGGGTGGACCGGACGCCCTCCTCGGACCAGTCGAAGTCGCGCTCGGGCTGGGCGGCCTCCATCATGAACAGCCGCGCGGTGTCGGCGCCGTACTCGTCGACGATCCGCTGCGGCGAGACGACGTTCCCCTTCGACTTGGACATCTTCTCGCCCTCCAGCTGGACCATCCCCTGTGCCAGCAGGTTGGTGAACGGCTCGCGGTGGTCGAGGTCCTCCTCGTCGGCCAACACCTTGGTGAAGAACCGCGAGTACAGCAGGTGCATCACGGCGTGTTCGATGCCGCCCACGTACTGGTCGACCGGCATCCAGTCGTTCGCGCGGCCGAGGTCGAACGGGGCGTCCGCCAGGTCCGGCGAGACGTACCGCAGGAAGTACCACGAGGAGTCGACGAACGTGTCCATCGTGTCGGTCTCGCGGGTCGCCGGCCCGCCGCACTCCGGACAGGTCGTCTCCTGCCACTCGTCGGCGGCGTCGAGCGGGTTCCCGGTGGTGTTGATGAACTCGGGCAGCTCGACGGGCAGGTCCTCGTCGGGCACCGGGACCGCGCCGCAGTCGTCGCAGTGGACCATCGGGATCGGCGTCCCCCAGTAGCGCTGCCGGGAGATGCCCCAGTCGCGCAGCTGGTACTGCGTGGCCGGCTCGGCGCTCCTGATATCGTCCGTGATCCGCTCGCGCGCGGTCTCGCTGTCCAGTCCGGTGTACTTGCCGGAGCCGATTAGGACGCCGTCCTCCGTGAATGCGGCCTCCTCCACGTCCGGTGCGTCCGGGACCGCTTCGCCGTCGGGGTCGTCGGACTCCGGCGCGATCACGGGTCGGATCTCGACGCCCTTCTCCGTCGCGAACGCGTGGTCGCGCTCGTCGTGGGCGGGCACGGCCATCAGCGCGCCCGTCCCCACGTCCGAGAGGACGAAGTCGGCGACGTACACCGGGATCTCCTCGCCGGTGGCGGGATTGGTCGCGGTCAGTCCGGTCTCGACCCCGTTCGGCTCGTCGCCGTCGGGGTCGGCCTCGTGGTGGACGAACTCGTGGATCTCGTCGTCCTCCTCGGCCAGCTCCTCGGCGATCGGGTGATCGGGGGCGATCGCGAAGAAGGTCGCACCGTATATCGTGTCGATCCGGGTCGTGAACGCCGTCACGTCCCCGTACCCGTCGATCGAGAAGTCGACCTCGCTGCCGTGCTGTCGGCCGATCCAGTTGCGCTGCATCTGCCGGACCGAGTTCGGCCACCCCTCTAGGTCGTCGATGGCGTCCAGCAGCTCGTCGGCGTACTCGGTTATCTTCAGGAACCACTGGTCGAGCTCGCGGGTCTCGACGGGGGTGTCGCAGCGCCAGCATAGCTCCGCGTCGCCCTCGACCTGCTCGTCGGCGAGGACGGTCTCGCAGGAGGGACACCAGTTCACCTCCGCGTCGCGGCGCTCGACGAGGCCGGCCTCGTGGAAGCGGCGGAACAGCCACTGGTTCCACCGGTAGTAGTCGGGGGTACACGTGGTGACCTCGCGGTCCCAGTCGTAGCCGAACCCCATCGACTTCATCTGCCCCTTCATCGTGTCGATGCAGTCGAACGTCCAGTCGCGGGGGTTGGTGTCACGCTCCTTGGCGGCGTTCTCGGCGGGCAGTCCGAACGCGTCCCACCCCATCGGGTGGAGCACGTCGTCGCCGCGCATCCGCCGGTACCGGGCGTACGCGTCCGTGATCGTGTAGTTGCGGACGTGACCCATGTGGAGCTTCCCGGACGGGTACGGGTACATCCCGAGGACGTACGTCGGGTCCGAGGCCTCGTCCGGGACGTGGTACACGTCGGCGTCGTCCCACGCCTCCTGCCACCGTTCTTCGACCGTCGCGTGGTCGTATCTCTCCTGAGACATCTGCTTATATACTCGTGGTCGGTTCTGCGTCGTATAGCTTTCCATCCAGTGGTGCGCCGTGACACGGGGCGACGCGGTCGATGCGCGCGCCCGCGCGCTGGCGGCCTACAGCTTCTCGGCGTTCCTCGCCTGCTCGACCCGCTTCGTCGCCTGCTCGACCCGCTTTCCGGTCGCGTTCGCGAGCCCGGGCGGGAGCCCCTCCCGCGCGGCCGCGAGCCGCTCCTCGATCCGGGCGATCCGGTCGAGCACGTTCGCCAGTTGACGCTCCGTCCCTTCGGCGTCGCCCTCGCGGGCGCGCTCCTCGGCCCGCTCCGCGGCGTCGACCGCGGCCGCGAGGGCGCGTTCGAGCCCGTTGACCGCGTTCGACGGGCCCCCTGAACCGCCGCCGCTCCCGCCGCTGTCGTTTCCGCCGCCGCTCCCGCCGCCCGCGCCGCCGTCTCCGTCCCCGCCGTCGCTCTCGGCCGCCGCGGCCGCGACCGCCGCGCGCGTCTCCTCGGCCACGTCGGCGACGTAGCCCGCGAGCGGGGCCGCCCCGGTCTCCGGGCGCTCGATCCGGATCGCGTCGTCGCCGGCGTCCGGATCGTCCCCCTCGTCGCCGTCGTCTCCCGCCCCCGGCCGGTCCGGGTTGACGCGGTACGCGCCGACCTCGTCGTCGGCGTCGCGGACCTCCGTCGTGTACGCGCCGCCGGCGTGGACGTAGGCGGCGTCGCTCCCCTCGATCGCGGAGTCGTAGATCCGCCCGGCGAAGTCGTCCTCGATCGCGGTCCGGGTCAGGTCGACCTCGCTCTCCGCGTCCGACAGCTCGACCTTCCGCGCGTTCTCGCGGGCGACGAGCGGAATCTCGCCGTCGACGCCGGCGGTCGTCACGGCCTCGTCGGCCGCGACGGTCAGCCGCTCGCTGTGGGGCGCCCGCCCGGCGCCGTTGACCGTGAAGCGGTGATCGCCCTCGGGGACGCCGTTCGCGACCGCGACGCCGCCGGCGAACGTCGGCACCGCTTCCGGGTCGCTCTCGATCAGCGCGAACGACTCGACGCTCGACTCGGTCGTGGTCAACCCCTCGCCGTCGGGCGCCTCGTCGCTCTCGGTCGCCTGCGTGACGCGCGCGACGACGGCGTCGAGCCCCCCGGCGGCCTCGTCGCCGAACGACGGGTCGTCGGCGATCGCGTCGTACCGGTCCGCCATCTCGGACCGGTGGTTCCCCGCAGTGACGTCGAGCGCGGGGTTCTCGTAGCGCGGCTGCTCCCACGGGACGCCGGTGGTCGTGATGTGGCTCGCGACCGCGTCCTCGACGGCCTCGGGCACGGCGAACTCGAAGCTGAGCTGCGGGCCGGTGAACGCGTCGATGTCCTCCAGCTCGGCGCTCTCCACCAGCTCGTACTCGACGACGGACTCGGCGGCCTCGGCGGCGAGCGCGGCGTCGTCGCCGTCGTCGGGGCGCTCGCCGTGTCGGAAGGCGATCCCCGTCTCCCGGAGCGGCAGGTCGGTCGGCGGCGAACGCAGCGCGTCGAGCGACCGGACCGTCAGCGCGCCGTCGACCAGCGAGGACTCCGAGACCGACGGGAGGTCAGGGTGGTCGTAGATCGGCTCCCCTTCGTACTCGGGGACGACGAACGGCAGTCGGGCCCCCTCGTCGCGGGGCAGACCGTAGGCGATCGGAATCCCGAGCAGGTCCTCGACCGTGTCGATCGTCGTGTTGGTGATGTCGGCGAGCAGGCCCTCCTCGCCGACGCGCCGGAAGCCGTCCGGGATCTCGTTGATCGAGAGCGTGCTGGAGTGCGAGCCGAGTTCGGGGAGGATCCGCGGGACGACCTCGGGGTCGGGGTCGAGGAACTCGTTGTTGGGCACGCTCCGCGAGTGCGAGCTGGCGACGTACAGCTGCGGGTCGCCCGAGTCGAGGTCGACGAAGACGTGGAGCACCTCCCAGTCGTGCCAGTGGAAGTTCGCGGTGAACTGGTCGAACGCGGAATAGAGCCAGAACTGGACGACCGCCAGCGGGGAGTCCTCGTAGCGCATCCCGTTGTAGAAGACGGTCGGGTTCGGCGGCTCGCCCGCCTCGTCGTACCGCTCGTGGTAGCCGTCGAACGCGGCGAAGCCGTCGACGACCGTCTCGCCGTCTGCCTCGCTCGCGTACGGTCGCGGGTCGGTCGGGTACCACGGCTCGGCGCTGTCGAAGTACAGCGTCGGCGCGAACCGCGCCGCGAGTTCGTCGAGCCGGTCCGCGTCGAGATCGGTCGTCGACGCGTCGTCCGGCTCAGGGCCGGAACAGCCCGCGACCGCGGCGCTCCCGGCGCCCGCGAGCGCGCCGAGGACGGTCCGGCGGTCGACGCGGCTCGCGGGCGCCCCGCCGGGCGCTTCGTCCGGCCCGCTCCCCCTCGCACCGTCGCCGGCGTCGGCGTCCCGATCCATTTCCTCGGGCGACGTGAGCCGCACGAATAACACTTCTGCCGCCCGCGAGCCGCTCGTTCGTCTCGGTTGTCACGGCTCCCGGCGTCCCAGCGAGACGTCCGAGACGACGGCGCCGACGCCGTCGACCGACGCCACCGCGCCGTACTCCCGGGCCGAGGCGACCGTCCACGGCAGCACCCGCAGCCCGGCGGTCGCGGCCCGCGAGACGATATCCGTCCGGAGGCACAGCTCGTACCGCGGCGACACCGCCGCACAGCCCAGTGCCGTCGCCGTCTCGACGATCCCCGCCACGTCCTGCGGCGGATACGCCCACCTCGGCAGTCCGACCCCCGCTCGGCTCCCCGGGATCAGCGGCCTGAGCGGCCGCGCCGGGACCGACTCCCGGGCCCCGTAGACGGTCGGGACCGTCGGGTCGGCCGCGTTCGCGGCCTCGATGGCCGCGGGGTCGTCGGCGGCGACGGCGAGCCCGTGGTCGCGTTCCGCGCCGGCCGCGACCGCGTCGGCCGCCACGCCGCGCTCCTTCAGGTCGAGCAGGACCCACGCGTCCGACGGCACGGCGTCGAGCGCCGCGGCGAGCGTCGGCACCGGTTCCCCCGACCCCTCGACGGAGAGCTCGGCGAGCCGCCCCGCCGGGGTCCGGCCGACGCGACCGGTCGCGTCCGTCACCCGCCCCAGCGTCGCGTCGTGGAAGGCGACGAGCTCGCCCGTGCCGCAGCGGCGCACGTCGAGCTCGACCCGGTCGACGACGGCCGTCGCCGCCTCGATAGCCGCGACCGTGTTCTCCGGGTGTTCGGCCGCGAAGCCGCGGTGCGCGACGAGCGGAGGGTCCCCCCTACCGGCGGCCGCGTCGGCCCCCGCGGCGTAGCCGTCGTTTCCGCCGGCATCGCCGCTCCCGCGCCCGGCGCAACCGGCGAGGGCGGCCGACCCCGTCGCCGCGACCGCACCGACCGCGAGCGCCCCGCTCCGCCGAAGCATCGCTCTGCGGGTCGCTTCCGTCCGCGCGTCGGATCTAGGCGGGGCGGCGTCGCACACGGCGGTCTCACCGTCTGACGTTCGGCGCCACGGACAAAAGTCCGGGGGCACGGACCGAACCGCGCGACGCCGTCTCCGGGAGAAGGTATTTGCGGCCGGCAGCCCGATTCCGGGGTATGGACGGGAAGCAGGCCCTCTACTACGCGGCGATCGCGATCGCGGTGTTGATCGGGGTCGGTATCGTCGTCAGCGTGGTCTCCGCGCTCGTGAGCCTCGTCTGGACGATCGTCTCCGGGGTCGTCTCGCTCGCGGTGCTGGCGGGGCTCGTTTACGTCGCCTACAAGGCCGGCTCGTGGCTGCTCGGCGAGGGCGGCTCGCCGTCGCTCGACTCGATCGGCTCGGAGTCCGCCTCGTCGACCTCGGTCGACGCCGGGAGCAGCCGTCAGGACCGCCTCCGGAAGCAGTACGTCGAGGGACAGATCAGCGAGGCGGAGTTCGAGCGGCGCATCGGCGAGGAGTTGGAGACCGAGGAGGTCGACGAGATCGACCGCGAACTCGAACGGGAGCGGTAGGCGTCGACCTCCGCGGGGACTCAGAACCGCTCGCGGAGCTCAGCGCGTAAGTCGTCGACGTCGAGGTCCTTCATCGCGAACAACACGAGCAGGTGGTAGACGAGGTCGGCGCTCTCCGCGGTGAGCTCCTCGCGGTCGTCGTCCTTCGCCGCGAGGATGGCCTCCGTCGTCTCCTCGCCGACCTTCTCTAAGACCGCGTTCTCTCCCTTTTCGTGGGTGAACAGGGACGCGGTGTACGACCCCTCCGGGAGCTCCTCCTTGCGCGACTCGATGGTGGCGAACAGCTCGTCGAGGACGGCCTCGGGCGGCTCGTCCGCGCTCGATTCGCCCTCGGCCGGATCGCTCACGCGACCACCTCCCGCTCGGGGAAGAAGGCGAGGTCGTGGATCCGCGGGTCGTCGGTGAGCTCCGGGTGGAACGCGGTGGCCACGACCGGCCCGTCGCGCACCGCGACCGGGCGCCCGTCGACGGTCGCGAGCGTCTCGACGCCGTCGCCCACGTCGTCGATGGCCGGCGCGCGGATGAACACGGCGTGGAAGGGGTCGTCGAGGCCGGTCACCGGGACCTTCGCCTCGAAGGAGTCCTTCTGCCGGCCGAACGCGTTGCGGTCGACGGAGACGTCGACCAGCCCCAGCGGCTCGACCCGGTCGTCCTTCGCGTCGGTCGAGCAGACGATCAGTCCGGCGCAGGTGGCGAGGATCGGCTTCCCGGCCGCGACGTGGTCCCGTATCTCCGCGGCGATCCCCTCGCGGTGGATCAGCCGCGAGATGGTCGTCGACTCCCCGCCCGGCATCAGGAGGACGTCGCAGTCGGGCACGACCCCCGACTCTCGGATCTCGACGACCTCCGCGGACTCGTCGTGGGCGGCCGCGGCGTTGCGGACGGCGGCGGCGTGTTCGGCCACGTCGCCCTGGACGGCGATGACGCCTGCTTTCATACGTATCGGTGGGGCGGGCGCGTGGAAAAAGGGCGCGCTACGCGACCGGTCGACTCGGGATCGGTGCGTCGGCAGAACGGGAACGGCGGGGGCGTTACGCGACCGTCAGCGAGAGGATCTGGACGAACACGCCGAAGAGGACGCAGAACGCGAGGACCGTCTTGGGGTCGATCGCGATGGCGTTCCGGTCCTCGTTCTCGAAGTAGCGGACCAGTCCCGCACTGGACATCAGCCCGCCGGAGTTGGAACCACTCATATCCGCTTCTGGACGGCGACGCGTCCTAAACGTTTCGTTCGTCGTTCGGACCGTGTTCGCGCCACCGTCGCGCCGTCGCCCGGTCGAGCCGCCGCCGAGCGCGCGCACGCACAAGTGGGAAACCCTTATGCGCGGCCCGGCGGTAGTTGACCGCGACTATGACCGTTCGACTGCTGGATTTCCACGCCGAGTGGTGCGGCCCGTGTAAGACCCAAGACCCCATCCTGGAGGAGATCCAGGAAGACCTCGGCGACGCGTTCGAGCTCCAGAAGGTCGACGTCGACGAGGAGCAGGACGTCGCGAACCAGTACCAGGTCCGCTCGCTCCCGACGCTCATCGTCGAGAACGACGACGGCGTCGTCGACCGCTTCGTCGGCGTCACGCAGCGCGAGGACATCGAGGCCGCCCTCTCGGAAGCGGGCGCCTGACCAGGACTTTCGCCGACTAGCCTCTCCTCCCGCGACCGTCGCGGCGTCTCGCAACCTTTTACAGCACCGCCCGCACAGTAGCCGTATGGCCAGTTTCGACGCCGCCGAACGTCGCATGCTCGACCGACAGATCTGTATGCGCTGTAACGCCCGCAACGCCTCCGAGGCCGAGCGCTGCCGCAAGTGCGGCTACACCAAGCTCCGCCCGAAGGCGACCGAGCGCCGCGCGGCGTAACCCGGCCGTTTCCGGGTCGTTCACGGCCCTTCTCGCGGACTCTCCTCCTGACCGCCAGCCGCGCGTGTGCCTCGCTCCGCCCCAGCCTCGCGGTTCGCTCGGGGCTCCCTTCGGTCACCCCTCTCTCACCGCGTCCCTCGCACGCGCTCCTCGCGGCCGCCGAAGGCGGCCGCTCGGAGGCGCGCGCCGAAGTCGGTGGTCGGTCTCGCCGTCACTCTGTTTTAAACCCGGCTCCCGCTCACCCGTCGGGGTATTTCGGCTCGCGGCGCTCGGCGCGCTCCGTCGCGCGCTCGATCACCTCGCGGAGGGTGTCCGGGCCGTCGACGGCGCGGTAGACGTCGCCGTGGCCGGGGAACATCGCCCTCGTGGAGTCGGGCAGCCGGTCGAGGATCTCGCGGAGACTCTCGATCAGGCGCTCGCGCGACTGGCCGGCCATGTCGGTCCGGCCGAACGAGCCGTCGTCGAAGGCGCCGTCGTTGTACACCACCACGTCGCCCGAGTAGAGCCGCTCCGCGCCGACGAGCGAGACGTGGTCGTCGGCGTGTCCGGGGGTGTAGACGACCTCGCAGGACTCGTCGCCGACCACCACCTCGTCGCCGTCCCCGAGCGCGGCGTCCCGGAGCGGGTGATCGGCGTACGCGAGCACTTCCGCGTCGAAGCGCTCGACCACCGCGCCGAGCTCGCCCACGTGGTCGCGGTGCTGGTGCGTGATCACGACGCGGTCGAGGCCGTCGACGCCGGCGTCGGCGAGGGCGTCGGCGACGGCGTCCTCGACGCCGGGCATCGTTCCCGCGTCGACGAGCGTCGTCTCGTCCCCGACGACGAGGTACGCGTTACAGGTGAACTCCTCCGCGTCCGCGGTGACGGTGATCGGCTCCATGCCTCCACTCGCTCGCGGAGCGACAAAAGCGTACAGTCGCACCCCAGCGAGCCCCTCGGGTCCGCTGACGGCCGTGGATTTATCACTCACCCCCTGTTGGTGTCACACACAAATGGGCTTCGGCAGCTACGACGAGTCCGAACAGGAGAATCAGGACCTGGACGCGGACTTCGACGACGACGACGGCGTCCGGGCTGCCCAGGAGACCCACCAAGGGTCCGTGGACTACGAACCCGGCGCCTCGAACGACGAGCTTCTCGACCGGCTCCAGGAGATAAAGTCCGAGGACGCGTGAGTGACCACGCCGAGCCGCGCGCTCGGCGTCGCTTTCTCTGACGCCCGCGACGCGAGCCACGGGGCCGGCGTCGTCGTTCGCGCCGACGGGACCCCCGACGGCTTCGCGTTCGCGCGGTGTACCGTCGGCGGCACCGACGCGACCGACGCGGTGATCGACTGCTGGCGCACGCTCGCCCGCGAGGACGTCCGCCACGTGGTCTGTGCGGGGGTCGCGCCCGCGTGGTTCAACCTCCTCGACCTCGACGAACTCGCCGAGACGCTCGACCGCCCGGTCTACGCCGTGAGCTACGAGGCGAGCCCCGGGCTCGAACCGGCGCTCCGGGACGCGTTCGACGGCGAGGCCCTCGCCGACCGGCTCGCCGCGTACCGGTCGCTTCCGCCCCGCGTTCCGGTCGGCGACCCGGACTCGGATCGGCCCCGATTCGTCCGCGCGGTCGGTATCGAACCGGAGCGCGCCGCCGCGGCGATCCGGGGACTCACTCGCGACGGCTTCCGGCGCTGTGAGCCCCTCCGGATCGCGGCGCTCGCCGCGAGCGCGCACCGTGAGGCGGCGACGGCCGAGTAGGCGGGGCTCGGCGTGCGGCCCGTTCGACCGACGCTACTTAGACGACCGCGCCCGGAGCCGTGGGCATGAGCGAACACGGCGGCGACGGCTCCGCGCTCGACGAGGACCTCCGAGTGCCATCCTGCGAGCGGTGCCCGGCGCTGGTGGAGTCGCGGAGCCGGATCGTCGACGGCGTCGGCCCGACGAACGCGGACCTGCTGTTCGTCGGCGAGGGGCCGGGCGCGACCGAGGACGAGGAGGGCGAGCCGTTCGTGGGGCGGTCCGGCGACGTGCTCGACGAGGCGCTGCGCGACGCGGGGCTCGCCCGCGCCGACGTGCGGATCACGAACTGCGTGCGCTGCCGACCGCCGGACAACCGCGACCCGACGACCGAGGAGCTGGCGAACTGCCGCGGGTACCTCGAAAGCGAGATCGACCGACTCGACCCGGAGCTGATCGTGACGCTCGGGAAGGTGCCGAGCGAACACCTCCTCGACCGCTCGGTCGCGATCACCGGCGAGTCCGGCGACGTGGTCGACGCGCGGCTCGCCGGCGTGTCGCGGCGCGTACTGTTATCCGTCCACCCCGCAGCGACGCTGTACGACCGGAGTCAGCGCGACGGCTTCTTCGAGACGATCGGCCGGGCGGCCGAACTGAGCGGCGTCAGCGACCGGGGAGAAAACGGCGGCGACGGCCAGTCGCGGCTCGGCGAGTTCTGAGTCGGCTCAGTCGCGGCGGTCGCCGACGCCGAGCCACTTCTTCGGGTCGAACAGGCCGCGGATCGCTTCGATGAGCCCCTTCCCCTCGTGCTCGCCCGGCCGGAGCCGGGCGCGGATGCGCGAGGAGATGAGTTCGATGCCGAGGACGACGATGAACACCATCACCAGCCCCGCGGCGGTCTGCTGGAACTCGAAGAGGTCCTGACTGTTCCGGATCATCAGTCCGAGCCCGCCAGCGCCGACGACGCCGAGCGAGATCGCGATCCGGGTGTTGATCTCTAAGATGTACAGCGTCCACGCGATGAAGGAGCGGGAGACCTGACTCAACATCCCGAAGCTCACGGTCTGGGTGCCCGACGCACCGGTCGACCGGATCGCCTCGATCGGCCCCTCCTCGATCTCTTCGAGGTCGTCGGTGAACAGGCGGCCGAGGTTCCCGATGCTGTCGGTCGCGATCGCGAGCACCGCCGTCACCTGTCCCGGTGGGCCGATGGGGATGTACAGGAAAATCCAGACGATGGCGGGGATGGCGCGGATCCCGCTGAGGGTGCCCCGGAAGATGAAGTTGAACGGGAACGGCGTGACGCGCTCGCTCCCGAGGACCCCGAGGACGAGCGCGAACGGGAAGGCGAACACGGTGCCCATGATGCCGAGCAGGAGCGTCACGAGGCTCGCCTTCACCAGCGACTGCCGCGACGACTGGAAGCTCTCGATGATGTGGGCGCCGCCGTCGCCGAAGCTCGCGGGGATCGCTTGTAGCCCGCTGATCCCCTGGTCTTTGGTGTAGATCGTGAAGTTCTGGAAGTCCGGCGGGAAGAAGCCGGTCGAGATGAACTCGTACATCCCCGGAAGCCGCCCGGCGACGACGTTGGGCTGGAACCCGATGAAGCCGAGACCCCAGTAGGTGACGCCGAGAACGGCCGCGAGCAGCCCGGCCCACAGGAGGTATTTGAGTCGGCGGAGCCGTTCGAGCGCGCGGAACTGATCGTCGATCGCCGAGTCTGGCGAGCTCACGCCCGCTCACCCCCGTCGGCGGCGGCGTCGACGTCGGCGTCGCTCCCGCCGAGTTCGTCGCCGCTCGTTCCGGTCGGAACCGTCTTGCCGCCTTGGGCTTCGCCGTAGTAGATCCGGTCCATCTCGTCCATGGTGAGGTCGTCGGCGTCGCCGTCGAAGATCACCTCGCCGCCGCGGATCCCGAGGAACCGGTCCCCGAACTCTCGCGCGATGTTCACCTGGTGGAGGCTGGTGATCGTGGTGAGGTCCTGCTCGGTCGCCGCCTTCTTGAGGTAGCGCATCACGTCGCGGGCCGCCTTCGGGTCGAGGCTGGCGACCGGCTCGTCGGCGAGGACGATCTCGGGGTTCTGGACGAGCGCGCGGGCGATCCCGACGCGCTGTTTCTGTCCCCCGCTCATCGACTCGGCGCGCTGCCCGGCCTCGTCGAGGAGGCCGACGGTCTGGAGTGCCTCCAGGGCGGTCCGCTTGTCCGCGTCGTCGTGCATCCCGAGGGCGCTCCGGAGGAGCCCGTTCCGCGAGAGCGCCCCGGATAGCGCGTTGCCGAACGCGGTCTTGCTCTCGATGAGGTAGTGTTCCTGGAACACCATCCCGACCCCGCTGCGGTTCCCTTGAAGCTCTTCGCCGCCGATGCGAACGGACCCCTCGGTGGGTTCCGTGAGCCCGTTCAACACCCGCAACATCGTCGACTTGCCGGCACCGGAGGGACCGAGCAGAATGACGAACTCCCCCTCGTCGATGGTGAACGACACGTCGTCGAGGGCGACGGTGTCCTCGTCGTATATTTTACTGACGTTTTCGAATTCGATCGTTGGCATGAGGTGTGAGTTTGTTCAAAAACAGACCGATCGTGTGAAAAACGATCCGAAGTTGGGGGACTGTGAGGGATCTACTGATTGAAGATGTCGGTTCCGACGCCGAGCTCGTCGGCGACGTCGATGACGGACTGGTAGTCGTCCTGGGTCGCCCCGCGGACGCGGCTGAACCAGAGGTCGTCTTCGGTGCCGTCCTCGCTGTCCGCGCCGTAGTAGATGCTGTCCGGGCCCTCCAGGAACGCCTCCTGGATGGCGCTTTTCACGTCGTCGTCGAGCTCGGGCGAGACCACGATCGGTGCGCGCGGGAGCCCCTCGTCCTCGTGGAGGGTAGTCGCGACCTCCTGCCACTCGTCCGGCGTGGGGCCGGTCTTCGTGTCGCGGACGAAGCCGCCCATCGCGGCCGCGTCGACCTGGCCCTGTTCGAGGAGGGTGTACGAGCCGACGTGGCCGCCGGCGAAGCGGGCGTCGAACTCGGCCTGCGAGCCGTTGCCCTCGGGGAGCTCGCCGACGTCGAGGTCCCCCTGGCTCGACATGCTGTACAGCGGGTACAGCGCGCCGCTGGTGGAGAGCCGGTCGGAGAACGCGACCGTCTTCCCGGAGAGGTCGGACAGCTCGGTGATGTCGCTGTCGTTCGGCGTCGCGATGATGCTCTTGTACGTCCAGCCGCCGTAGCCGTACCGCTGGAGGATGACCTCCGCGTTGCCGGTCTTCACGCCGAGGGCGGCCGCGAACGGCCCGGTCTCGGCGATGTCCAGCGTCCCTTGGCCGAGAGACTGGATGATGGCGCTGTAGTTGCTTCCGATGGTCCCCTCAACGCTGAGGTCGCTGGGGACATCGTAGTTCTCCCGGAGGTAGCTCCCGATGTGCTCTTCGAGCGGGGAGTACTGTACGTTGAGGTCCTCCTGCGGGACGGACGGCGAGATGCCGAAGTCGATCGTGCCGTCGCCGCCGAACGTCATCTCCGGTTCGCTGTCCGACCCGTCGGAGCCGTTCGACCCGTCAGAGCCGTTCATGCCGTCGGAGCCGTCCGACCCGTCGCCGCCGCCGCTACAGCCGGCCAGTCCAACGATGCTTGCCGCACCCGCGATCTTGAGGAATTGGCGTCGTCGCTCCATGAGGAGTACGTGTGTGGGTTTTACTGTTCTATCAAAAGTGTTGCTGTTCAAATATACGTACGGCTACGTACCGCTATGCAACGCCTCACGGATGGAAACTGACTTCCACCGCGGTCGCGAACCGGAACCATGGACGAATCTCCACCGGACCGCGACGTGTCCGTCGCGCTCGTGGACTACGGGCTCGGGAACCTCCGGTCGGCGACCCGGGGGTTGGAGCGCGCGGGCGCGACCGTCGAGATCACCGACGATCCCGAGGCGTTCGCCGCGGCCGACGGCGTCGTTCTCCCGGGCGTCGGCGCGTTCCGCGAGGGGATGGAGAACGCCGGCCCGCTGCGCGAGGCGTTGACCGACCACGCCGAGGCCGGTCGCCCCCTCTTCGGGATCTGTCTCGGGATGCAGATGCTCCTGACGACGAGCGAGGAGGCCGACCACGAGGGCGAGGGCGAGGTGACCGGACTCGACCTGATCTCCGGTACCAACGTGCGCTTCGAGGTGGACCGGAAGGTGCCGCACATGGGCTGGAACGAGCTGGAAGTCGAGCGGGAGCATCCGCTGGTCGAGGGAGTCGACGGCGAGTACGCCTACTTCGTCCACTCCTACTACGCCGAGCCGGACGACGCCGACGCGGTCGTCGCCACCGCCGACTACGGGGTCGACTTCCCGGCGGTCGTCGCCAACGAGGCCGGCAACGTGTTCGGCACGCAGTTCCACCCCGAGAAGAGCGGCGAGACGGGGCTGACGATCCTGCGGAACTTCGTCGACTACTGCGCGGAGCGGTAGCCCCCGTTCCCTTCTACAGCGCGTCGTACGGCCCCGGCTTGGCCGCGGTCAGCCGGTCGACCTGCTCGTCCGACAGGTCGATCGTCGCCGCCGCGAGGTTCTCGCGCAGCTGGTCGACCGTCCGGGCGCCGACGATGGGCGCGGTGACGCCGTCGCGGTGCGCGAGCCACGCGAGCGCGGTCTGCGCGGGCGACGCGCCGACCTCGTCGGCGACCGCGTCCAGCTCGTCGTGGACGTCGAAGTTCTCCTCGGTGAGGTACGCCTCCTGGAAGCGGCTCGACTCGGCGGCCTTCGAGTCGTCGGGGAGGTCCGCGTCGCGGTCGTACTTCCCCGTCAGGAAGCCCTGCCCGAGCGGGCTCCACGGGGAGACGGCGAGATTCTGCTGGCGCGCGAACTCGAGGTAGTCCCCCTCGATCTCGCGGTCGACGAGGTTGTACCGCGGCTGGAGCACCGTGAACGGCTCCCACCCCTCGCTGCGGGCGATCGCGTTGGCGCGGGCGACCTTCCAGGCGTTCGGGCGGAGCGTGGAGGCGCCGAGGTAGTGGACCTTGCCGGACTCGACGAGCCCGTTGAGCGTCTTCATCAGCTCGCGGGCCGGCGTCTCGTCGTCCCAGCGGTGGATGTAGAGGACATCGATGTAGTCGGTGTCGAGCCGGTCGAGGAGGGCGCCGACGCGGTGGCGGACGTTCTTGCGGTTCGTCCCGCGGCTGTTCGGGTCGCCGTCGCGGATCTGCCAGTACACCTTCGACGCGATCGTGTAGCGCTCCCGGTCCCGCTCGGCGAGCCAGTCGCCGATCCAGCGCTCGCAGTCGCCGCCGCCGTACACGTCGGCGGTGTCGATGTACCGCCCGCCGGCCGCCTCGTAGGCGTCGAGCAGCTCGTGGGCGCGCTCCTCGTCGATCTCCACGTTCCCCGCCTCGGTCACGCGGCCGAACCGCCACGTGCCGAACTGGAGCTCGCTCGTCCGCAGGCCGGTTCGGCCGAGCGGCACGGTTCCCAGGTCGATCTCGTCGAGTTCGGGCGTCATCGCCGAACGGTTGTCGCGGTCGACGCAAAAAGGCACAGCAAGCGGACGCGATGTGTCAACGAGTGTCGATCGCAGGGGCCCAGTGGCGGCTACTCACAGGTCACGGCGAAGTGCTCCTCGGCCGCGGCCGCGGTACACACCGGGCAGCCGGTGTCGAGGATCGTCTTTCGCATCGCGTCGTTGACCTCGATAGTCTGGTCGCAGTCCGGACAGGTGAAGTGAACGGTGGTCAACGGCCTTCCTCTCGGTTCACGGATGCGCGGGCTGTGAACATAAATGAACGGTTCCGAACCGCGGCGCCGACGCCGCTTCGGAGGCGAGCCCTCACTCGGTGCGCGGGACCGCGTACGCGCCGACCGCGAGGAAGACGGCCGCGAGCGCGGTCAACACCAGCAGGTCGCCGGTCCACGCGCCGCCCTCGAAGGTGATCGCCCGGGTCCCCCGCGCGAAGTACGTCAGCGGCGAGGCCGCGACCGCGGGCCGGAACCACGCCGGCAGCAGCGACGGGGTGACGAACGTCTCGGAGAGGAAGAGGAGCGGGAGCGCGACCGTGTTGCTCGCGGCGATCACGCCGTCCTGCGAGTCGGCGAGCGCGCCGAGGACGGCTCCGAGCCCGCAGAACAGCGCGACCGCGACCGCGACGAAGACCGGCAGGACGGCCAGCGCGGGCGAGAGGATGAGCGTCGCGTCGGTCACCGCCAGCACGAGCCCGAGGATGAGCAGGCTCGCGGCGCCGATGATCCCGACGTTGACGAGCGTGTGCGCGAGCAGCCACTCGGCGCGGGAGAGGGGCGTCGTCGCGAGCTTCTCGAACCGCCCGCCGTCGCGGTGGCGCGCGATCTCGGACCCGACGCGCGACAGCGGCGTGAACAGGACGACGACCGCGAGGTAGCCGGGGATGTAGTAGCCCGCGGGCTCGGCGAAGAGGCCGCCGCCGGTCGGCTGGGTCCGCACCAGCGCGCCGAAGATGACGACGAGGATGACCGGGAAGAAGAAGGTGAAGAACACCGCCGTCCGGCGGCGCGTGAACGAGCGCGCCGCCGCGACCGCCTCCGTCCGGACCCGCCCGAGGCGGCTCATCGCTCCCCTCCGTCGGTGACGGCCTCGGTCGCCTCCGCCGCGCCGCCCCGCCGCGCGTACTCCTCGCCGGTGAGCCGCAGGTACACGTCCTCCAGCGACGGCTCGGACCACGAGAGCGAGTCGAACGCGACGCCGGCCGCGTCGAGCGCGTCGACCGCGTCCCCGATCGCCTCCGGGCGGACGCCGCGCACCCGGAGCCCGCCGTCGGTCGCCTCGACGGTCGGGTCGTCCCCGAGGCGCTCGCGGACGCCGGCCGCGACGCGC
This sequence comes from Halorubrum sp. CGM4_25_10-8A, assembly GCF_005435025.1. Lineage (NCBI taxonomy): Archaea > Methanobacteriati > Methanobacteriota > Halobacteria > Halobacteriales > Haloferacaceae > Halorubrum > Halorubrum sp. CGM4_25_10-8A. Next base: position 220,880 of record NZ_SGTX01000002.1, read on the forward strand.
TCGACGGTCTCCTCGCCCGTCGCCGTCGCGGTGTCGGCGTCGAGGCGGGGCGCGCCGCCGTGCTCGGCGACCAGTCGGTCGGGGGCTCCGCTCGCGACGACCCGCCCGTCGCGGAGCAGCGCGACCCGGTCGGCGAGCCGCTCGACTTCGTCCATCGCGTGGCTCGTGAGGAAGACGGTCGTCCCGCCGGCCGCGAGCCGCTCGATCAGGCGGTGGATCGCCCGGCGGCCGGCCGGGTCGATCCCCGTCGTCGGCTCGTCGAGGAAGAGGAGGTCGGGGTCGTTGACGACGGCGGTCGCGACGCAGGTGCGCCGCTGCTGGCCCCCGGAGAGCGTCTCGTACCAGGCGTCGGCGTCGTCCGCCATCCCCACGTCATCGAGGACGGACTCGGTGTCGCGGGCCGCGTCGTACAGCCCGCCGTAGTAGTCGACCAGCTCCCGAGCCGTGAGCCACGCGGGCGGGTCGAACGACTGCGGCAGCAGCCCGATCCGGGCCGGGTCGACCGCCGCCGGCGCCTCGCCGAAGACGCGCAGGTCGCCCTCGGCCTCGGTGGTCCCCGTGAGCGCGCGCACCAGCGTCGTCTTCCCGGCGCCGTTCGGTCCGATGAGCCCGAACACCTCGCCGGCCGCGACGTCGAGGTCGACCCCGTCGAGCGCGACGACCTCGCCGTACTCCTTCCGGACCCCCCCGCCGGCGACGACGGGGTCGGCCGCGGCCCCGTCGGCGGCCGTTCCCGCGGCGGCGTCGGCGGTCGCTGTCTCATCCATGCGATCGACTGCGGCCGCCGCGCGCGTAAGGGTTACTTTTCGGTCGACGCAGGGGTGTCGGCCCCTCCGGCGCGGTCGTGGTCACCGCGCCCGCCCTCCCGGTCAGGTCCGTTACGTCTAAGCGACGCGCCGCCGACTCACGGGACATGCACTACCACGAGGCGGCGGCGTTCCTCTTCGACCTCCGCCGCTTCTCGGTCAAGCCCGGCACGGATCGGGTGGAGGCGCTGCTCGCGCACCTCGGGGACCCGCAGGCGGACGTTCCGTTCGTCCAGATCGCCGGCTCGAACGGGAAGGGCAGCGCGGCGCGGCTGACCGAGTCGGTCCTCCGGGAGGCGGGGCTGTCGGTGGGGCTGTACACCTCGCCGCACCTCTCCGCGCTCGCCGAGCGGGTCCGCGTCGACGGCCGGCAGATGACCGAGTCAGCGATCGCCGACTTCGTCGAGGCGGTGCGCCCGTGGCTGATCGACCGGGCGGCCGCCGGCGAGCCGCTCACCTTCTTCGAGGTCGTCACGGCGATGGCCGTCCGCGAGTTCGCGCGGCGCGACGTGGACGTGGCCGTCCTGGAGGTCGGCCTCGGCGGCGAGTACGACGCGACCAGCGCGGTCGACCCCGTCGCGACCGCCGTGACGAACGTCTCGCTCGAACACACCGACGTGCTGGGCGACACGATCGCCGAGATCGCCCGGACGAAGGCCCGGATCGCCCACCCCGACGCGCCGCTCGTCACCGCCTGTGAGGGCGAGGCGCTCGACGTGGTCCGCGAGGTCGCCGGCGAGGCGGGCGCGCCGGTGACGCGAGTGGTCGGAGACGGCGCGTCGGAGGCGGCCGATCCCGATGATAGCGACGAGGACACCGAAGCCGACGATAGCGACGAGGACGCCGAAGCCGACGATAGCGACGAGGACGCTGAACCCGACGAGCGCGACGAGGGCGCCGACCCCACCGATAGCGACGCCGAACCCGACGACCCGCCGGCGTTCGCGGCGAGCTACGAGGGTCGCGTCAGCGCCACCGACGCCGAGGTCGCGCTCGCCGGCGAGCGCGAGGGCACCTACCGAATCCCGCTCGTCGGGCGCCATCAGGCGACGAACGCGGCCGTCGCCGTCGCGCTCGCGGACCGGACCGCGGCAGCGTTGCGAACCGACCTCGACGACCGCGACGTGCGCGACGGCCTCGCGCGGGCGACGTGGCCCGGCCGGTTCGAGGTGGTCGACACCGCGCCGCTGACCGTCCTCGACGGCGCGCACAACCCCGCGGCCGCCCGCACGCTCGCCGCGACGCTCGCCGAGTACGACTACGACGACCTCCACCTTGTGTACGCGGCGATGCACGACAAGGACCACGCCGAGACGGCTGCGGCGCTCCCGGACGCGGCGACGGCGGTCACCTGCCGGCCCGCCATCGACCGCGCCGAGGACCCCGCGGTCCTCGCGGCGGCGCTGCGCTCCGCCGGCGTCGACCGCGTGACCGCCGGCGACGACGTGGCGGACGCGCTCGCGGCGGCGGTCGACCGCGCCGAGGCGGGCGACTGCGTGCTGCTCGTCGGCTCGCTGTTCGCCGTCGCCGAGGCCCGGGCGGCGCGGATGCGAACGGTCCGCGAGCGGACGGTCCGCGGCGTCGACGGCGCGGCCCACGCGCTCGACACGGCCGGCGTTCAACCAGACGGGATCGCGGCGCACCGGGACGGCGTCGACCACCGCACCCTCACGCTCCGGCTACGAGGCGATCGGGCCGAGCGCGTCGCGGCCGCGGCGCGGATCGTCGGCGGCGACGCAGCACTCGGGGGGCTCGGCGCGAACGAGGACCGGGGGGCCGGCGGCGAGCACGTCCCCGTCACCGTCGCGGGAACGGTCGCCGAGCTCCGCGCGCTCGTCGACCGGCTCGCCGCGAGCGACGGCGGCGGGCTCGGCGGCGTGGCGACCGACATCGCCGCGTCGGTCGGGATCGACGCGCCGGACGGTAGGTCGGCGTCCGCGGACGACGAGTCCGCCCCGGAGTTCCCGTGGAGCGACCGGACCGCCGTGATGGGCGTGCTCAACGTCACGCCGGACTCCTTCCACGACGGGGGGCGCCACGCCGACCTCGACGACGCGGTCGCGGGCGTCGAGCGGATGGTCGACGCCGGGGTCGACATCGTCGACGTCGGCGGCGAGTCGACCCGTCCGGGCGCCGACCCGGTCCCGGCGGACGAGGAGATCGAGCGCGTCGTCCCGACGATCGAGGCGATCCAGTCGGTGCCTGCGGTCGGGTCCGGGGACGTGCTCGTCTCGGTCGACACGCGCAAGCCGGCGGTCGCGCGGGCGGCGCTGGACGCGGGCGCGGACATCATCAACGACGTGACGGGGCTAGAGGACCCGGCGATGCGGTCGGTCGTCGCCGACGCCGACTGCCCGGTGATCGTGATGCACAGCCTCGACGCACCGGTCGACCCGGACGCCGACCCCGAGTACGACGACGTGGTCGGCGAGGTCGTCGACGCGCTGCGCGAGCGCCTCGCGCTGGCCGACACGGCGGGCATCGACCGCGACCGCGTCATCGTCGACCCCGGGATCGGCTTCGGGAAGTCGCCCGCGGAGGACTTCGAGCTGCTCGCGCGCTGCGGCGAGTTCGCGGCGCTCGGCTGCCCGGTCCTCGTCGGCCACTCCCACAAGTCGCTGTACGGCGCGGTCGGGCGCGACGCCGACGACCGCGAGCACGCGACGGTCGCCGGCACCGCGCTCGCGGCCGACCGCGGCGCCGACATCGTCCGGGTCCACGACGTGGCCGAGAACCGCGCGGCGGTCGACGTCGCCGCGGCGGCGAACGGCGCGCTCCGCGACGGGGAGGACCCGGAGTGACTCGGCATCGGCTCCCGCTCGGCCCGGGAGCGGCCCCGCGCCGCGCCGACGGCAGCGTTTTGCCTCGCGATCCCCTCGCGCCGGTATGACCCGGCGCCTGCTGCTCGGCTGTAGCGCGGTCGGGAACGCGCTCGTCGAGCGCGCCCGCGAGGAGCGCGGCGACCGCGACGACCTGGTGGCGATCACGGACGACACCGGCTGGGTGTCGACACTGCGCGACCGCAACGTCGCCACCGTCGAGGCCGACCCCTCCGACCCCGCGACGTATCCGGACTCGGCGGCGGTCGTGCTGGTCGCGAGCGACGACCCCGAGCGCAACGTCGCCGCCGCGCGCGCCGCTCGGGACAGGTACCCGGACGCGATGATCGTCGCGCACCTCGGTACGGCGCCGACCGAGGAGCAGCGGGCGGCGGTCGAGGCGGTCGCCGACCGCGTGGTCGACCCCGTCGAGGCGGTCGTCGATCGGGTCTCCGAGGCGATCGGACTCGCCGACGGTCGCGGCGCCTCCCCCGGGGCGGCCCTCTCGCGCGCCAATGCCGACGACGGCGAGAAGCCGGCCCGGCTGCTCGCGACGCTCCGGGGGTTCTCGGGGCCCCTGTTGGTCGTCGCGCACGACAACCCCGACCCGGACGCCATCGCCAGCGCGCTCGGGCTGGCGCGGATCGCGGAGTCGATCGGCGTCGACGCCGACGCCTGCTACGGCGGCGACATCTCCCATCAGGAGAACCGCGCGCTGGTGAACCTCCTCGACATCGGGCTCCGGTCGTTCGACGGGGTGGACCTCGACGAGTACGGCGGCGTCGCCCTGGTCGACCACTCCCGCGCCGGGATCAACGACAGCCTCCCCGAGGGCCACCCGGTCGACGTGGTCGTCGACCACCACCCGCCGCGGGGGCCGGTCGCGGGATCGTTCGTCGACATCCGGCCCGACGTCGGTGCGACGAGCACGCTCATCGCCGAGTACCTCTCGCGGTACGGGATCGCGCCGGACCGGGAACTCGCCACGTCGCTGCTGTACGGCATCCGGATCGACACGAAGGACTTCACCCGCGCGACCGCGACCGACGACTTCGAGGCGGCCGCCGCGCTGCTCGCGCACGCCGACGAGTCGACGCTCGAACGCGTCGAGAGCCCGAGCGTGAGCCCGGAGACGCTCCGCGTCCTCGCGGCCGCCATCGAGAACCGCGACGTGCGCGGGTCGGTCGCGGCCTCCTGCGTCGGCGAGATAACCGACCGCGACGCGCTCGCGCAGGCGGCCGATCGGCTTCTCGACCTGGAGGACGTGACAGTGACGTTCGTCTACGGCTACACCGACGGCGTGATCTACGGCTCTGCCCGCGCCCGCGGCGCCGAGGTCGACGCCGGCGAGTTGCTGCGCGACGCGCTCGATCCCGCGGGGTCGGCCGGGGGCCACGCCTCGATGGCTGGCGCGCAGGTCCCGCTCGGCATCCTCTCCGCGGTCGACGAGTCGGAGTCGCTGCCCGAGGTCGTCGAGGAGTTCGTCGCCGGGCGCTTCTTCGAGGCCCTCGACGACGCGCCGGCGCAGCCGACCGGGCTTCCGCCGGAGTTCCCGACGGACTGAGGCGCCGTCGTGCGAACCGGTCGCGAGGCGGCGTAAGACACTCATCACCGGGCGCCGAGATAGCGCCTGTTCCCGCCATGTCCGACGGCCTCTACGACGAGCGCCCGCGGCTGTACGACGCGATCCAGTCGGAGTGGGACTACGACCGCGACGCCGGCTTCGTGTTCGACGCGCTCGCCGACCGCGGCGTCGACCCCGAGCGTCTGCTGGAGGTCGGCTGCGGAACCGGCGAGCACACGCGCCGGTTCGCGGCCCGCGGAGTCGACGTGACCGCGATCGACGTCCACGAGGGGATGCTCGCGGTCGCGCGGGAGAAGTGCCCCGCCGACGCCGTCTCGATCTACCGGACCGGGCTCCCGGAGCCGGACCTACACGACACCGAACCGTTCGACGCCGCCGTCGCCATCCGCGGCGTCGTGAACCACCTCGGGCCCGGCGACCTCGACCCCGCGCTCGCCGCGCTCCGGGACCGACTCCGGCCCGGCGGCGTCCTCGTCTTCGATAATTCCCCGCTGCCGTCCGACGGGAACTCCCCGGGTCTCGACGTTGGCCACAACACAAATGGGGAACTCCGGTACGTCCGCGTCGCGCACCACGTCGCGACCGACGACGGCCGGCTCGACTGGCGCGCGGTGACGTTCACCCCCGACGGCGACCCGTTCACCGACCGGCGCCGGATGACGCCGTTCGCCGACGAACGGATCGGCGACGCGCTCGCAGATGCCGGGTTCGACGACGTTGACGTGTCCTCGGGGTACGGCCCCGGCGACGACCGGAGCGTGTTCGTCGCGGTGCGGTGAGCGGGTCCGCGGCAGTTCGTCGAACGGGTCCGCGGCAGTTCGTCGAGCGGGTCCGCAGCAGTTCGTCGAGCGGGTCGGTGGTGGTCCGGCGGGCAAGTCCGCGGCAGCATCGGCGGGGCGGTCGTGCGGGAATCGCGCAACGGTCGCAACGTACATAGGACGCGGCGGCCAACTGTAGGTAATGACCGACGACATCGTCGAACACCGCCGACTCATCATCGCCGGCACCGGTATCTCGGGTCTCTCCGCGGCCATATACGCCGCGCGCTCGAACAACGACCCGCTGCTCGTCGAGGGCGACGAGCCGGGCGGCCAGCTCACGCTGACGACCGACGTGGAGAACTACCCCGGCTTCCCCGAGGGGATCTCCGGGCCGGGGCTGATCAACGACATGAAAGAGCAGGCGCAGAAGTTCGGCGCCGAGACCCGAAACGGCGTCATCGAGGACGTCTCGAAGGAGCCGGCGGGCCACTTCCACGTCGCGCTCACCGACGGCGACGTGTACACCGCCGACGCCGTCATTGCGGCGTCGGGCGCCAGCGCGCGGACGCTCGGCGTCCCCGGCGAGGAGGAGCTGATGGGTTACGGCCTCTCCACCTGCGCGACCTGCGACGGCGCGTTCTTCCGCGACGAGGACATGCTCGTCGTCGGCGGCGGCGACGCCGCGATGGAGGAGGCGAACTTCCTGACGAAGTTCGCGGACACGGTGTACATCGCGCACCGCCGCGAGGAGTTCCGCGCCGAGGACGTGTGGATCGAGCGCACGATGGACGCCGTCGAAGACGGCGAGATCGAGCTCCTCCTCAACACCGAGCTCACCGAGATCCACGGCACCCCCGAGGACGGCATCGACCGCGTGACCCTCGTCGAACACCCCGACGGCCACCCGAAGGAGAAGCTCGACGACCCCGCGACCGCCGACGCGGTCGACGAGTACGACTTCGACGTGGGGGCCGTCTTCTACGCCATCGGTCACACGCCGAACACCGACTTCCTCGAAGGCACCGGTATCGAGACCGACGACGACGGCTACCTGCTCACCGAGGGCGGCCGCGGCGGCGGCCAGACCCGGACCGGCGTCGAGGGGCTCTTCGGCGCGGGCGACGTGGTCGACTTCCACTACCAGCAGGCGGCCACCGCCGGCGGGATGGGCGTGAAGGCCGCGCTCGACGCCGACGAGTACCTCTCCGAGCGCGAGCGCGCCGGCGAGCTGTACGAAGGCGAGCTCGACGCCGCGGCCGCGGACGACTGAAGCGCGGTCCGTCGGTTCCGACGCGTTCGATTCGCCGTCTCGACGGCTCCGTCCACACCCGTGACGCGATCGGTGACGCAAACCCCTCTTTGAGTTATACGCGGTACTATTTCCGCCTCTCCCGTCGTTGGACACGTGATGAACAGACGCGGTCTGGTCGTCGTCGCCGCTGCGCTCGCGTTGTTCGTGACCGGTAGCGCCGTCGCCCTCGCCGGCCCCGTGTCGGGAGGGCCCGGCGGCCTCCTCGGCGGGGCGAGCGATCCGCCGGCGCTGCTCCACTTCGATACCGACGAGGTCCGCTGTCCCGACGACTTCTCGGCGAACAGCTCGACGTCGGTGGTCGCCGGCGCCGAGAACACGGAGATCACGTACTCCAGAAACGTCTCGCTGCCGGGACCCTCGCACGCGATCGGCGGCCCGACGTTCGAGCGGGTGAACGACTCCGCCTACGTGCTCGACGTTCCGACCGAGGAGACGGACGCGGCGCCGCGGTCGTGTTCCGGCGTCGTCCGCTACAACGGCACAGTGCGGATTCCCGCGGCCGACGACCCGTGGACCCTGATCGTGAAACAGGACGGCGAGACGGTCACGACGCTGCGCGGCGACTCGGACTCCTCGCTCCTCGGCGGGTCGACGAGCGTGAGCGGCAGCGTTTCGGCTCCCGATTCTGGGAGCAACTCGACGGACTCGTCGGAGTGAATCGGGCGAGCTATCGTAGCCGAACTCCCAGTTGCTCGCTTATGAACAACTGACAATCGACCGGCGGTGGCCGCATCCAAAGCCCCAGCCGAGAGGCGGGCGCACGCTCGCTGTGTTCCTCAGTCGCTCGCGCTGCTCGCTCCTTTCGGTGCTTGCGTGGCCTGTGCCCGTCTCTCGGCTGCCCATTTGAATCCCACCCCGCACAGCAACCGCACCTCACACCTCCCCAGCCTCGTCAGTCGCCCTCCGCGTTGCTCCGGGCGACTGACTCCCTCGCGCGCGCTCCTCGCGCCCTCCGGGCGCTCGGAGGCACGCGCCACCGTAGTTCTATTTGTAAATGGTCGCCATCGCCGACCGATTCAGGACAGAATCTCCACGTCGTACCCTTCCGCTTCGAGTGCGTCGACGATGTCGGCGGCGTGTTCGGCGTCGTCGGTCTCTAATTCGAGTTCGAGTTCGGCGGCGTTGACGGCCACGTCCCGCGAGGTTCGGTCGTGGTGGACCGCGTACACGTTCGCGCCGGTGCGCGCGACGATGCTGGAGACGCGCTCCAGTTCGCCGGGTCGGTCCTTCAGGTCGATCGTGATCTTGAGGTACCGGCCCATCTGGACGAGCCCGCGCCGGACCACGGTGCCGAGGCGGTTGAGGTCGATGTTACCGCCGCAGAGCGCGGCGACGACCGTCTCGCCGTCGTCGTACTCGAACGCCTCCGAGAGGACGGCGGCGAGCGCGACCGCGCCCGCGCCCTCCACGAGCGTCTTCGCGCGCTCCAAGAGCAGCGTGAGGGCCAAGGCGATCTCGCGGTCGTCGACGGTGACGACCTCGTCGACGTACTCGGCCATGACCTCGAGGGTCTCCTCGCCGACTGACCGCGTCGCGATCCCGTCGGCGATCGTGTCGACGCTGTCGATCTCCGTGACCTCGCCCGCCTCGAGCGACTTCGCGGCCGACGCCGCACCCTCCGCCTGGACCCCCACGACGCGCACGTCCGGCAGCTGCTCTTTGATCGCCACCGAGACGCCCGAGATCAGGCCGCCGCCGCCGATCGGGACGACGACCGTGTCGAGGTCGGGGCAGTCGTCGACGATCTCCAAGCCGAGGGTCCCCTGTCCGGCCATCACCACGGGGTCGTCGAACGCGTGGACGTAGGTCCGGTCCTCCTCGCGCTCCAGCCGGTGCGCGTACGCCTGCGCTTCGTCGTAGTCGACGCCCTCCAGGCGAACGCTCGCGCCGTACCCGCGGGTGGCCTTCACCTTCGAGACGGGCGCGAACTTCGGCATCACGACGGTGGCGTCGACGCCAGCGCGACTCGCCGCCAGCGCGACGCCCTGCGCGTGGTTCCCGGCGCTCGCGGTGACGACGCCGGCCTCGCGCTCCGCCTCCGAGAGCGTCTGTATCCGGTTCATCGCGCCGCGAATCTTGAACGCGCCGGTCCGCTGGAAGTTCTCCAGTTTCAGGTGGAGGTCCGCGCCGCTCATCTCGGAGAACGAGCGCGACCGCTCAAGCGGCGTGTGGCGGGCGACGCCCGAGACCCGCTCGCGCGCCTCGCGGATGTCGGCAAGACTGAGCATGCCACCCCGTCGCCGCGCCGCCCGCTAATCGGTTCCGGTCGGGGGCGACCGTCCACGGGACGGTCGACGGCACCCGCCGCGGTCGCCGTGTGCCGACTGCCTGCCGCCGGGCGGCCCGGCACGCCGAGCCGACGGCTCGCGGTCGGTGAAAGGGGGAATGCACGCGTGTGACGTGCGAGTGAAACGATGCGACGGAAATACAAAAAGGTGGGGCTACCAGAGCGAAAGTGAAACCGCACGACAGCGGCGCCGTCATCCGCCCGTCAGACGGTATCTCGGGGGGTCAGTCGCACCCGCACGTCGCGGGCGTCGAGGACGGAGCGCACTCGGTTGTGGAACGGGCCGGATCCGGGCCACGTCGCGTCCGCGTCGAGGCGCTCGGGGTCGCCGACGTACACCGCGGCGGCGTCGGGGTAGTCGGCCGGCGCGTCGAGCGGGACGGTCTCGCGGACGTACAGTCCGCCCCCGACGTCCTCGTAGGCGTCGAGCGCGTCGACGGCCTCCGTCCGGAGGAGTCGGCCCCCCGTCTCGCCGCCCGGCGCGAGCGTCGGGTACCGCCCCTCCACGAGCCGGAGGCCGTCGAGCGTCGCGGAGCCGACGAAGACGAACGAGTCGACGACCTCGGCGACCCGCTCCGGTTCGGTCAGCGTCCCGTACACGAAGACGTCCATGGGTGCCGTGGGTCGCTCGCGGCTTTCAACGTTCGGACGGCTCCCCGCGGCGTCTCTCTCGCCGCGCTGCGGCCGGCCTCCCGACGAATCCACAACCGTTTTACTCGCTTCCGCGGTCGGATTCGTAATGTCTACGCTGCGCGGCCACCGCGCCGTCTCCCTGATCGGAGCCGGCCTCCTCGTCGCCGCCGCGGTCCACCACGGCGCCGAGATCGGCGCCATCGGGAGCTCCGCCGGGCCGCTGCTGGCGTTCGCGCTCGACGGCGGGATCGCGGTCGCGGTCCTCGTCGCCGGCCGCCGGATCGCTCGCCGGGACCTCTCGCCCGCCGAGGAGCAGCGCGTCGCGCGGTGGACCGCCACCGGAACCGTCCTCGCCGTCGCCGCCTTCGCCGCGACGCTCGCCGTGCGCGCCTTCGAGGGCCGTCCGCTCGTCGAGCCGGCCTTCCCGATGCTCGTCGCCGCCGGCGTCGGGAGCCTCGGCGGCGCGATCGCGGGGTACTACGCGGTCCGGCAGTCGGCGGAGGCGCGCCGGGCGCGGGACGCGGTCCGCGCCGTCTCCTTCGTCAACCACCTCCTGCGGCACGACCTCCGAAACGACCTCTCGACGATCCGCGGCTACGCCGACCTGCTCGACGACCCCGACGGCTCCGGTCACGCCGAGACCGTTGCGGCGAAGGCGAGCGAGGGGCTCGAACGCATCGAGGCGACGAGCGCGGTCGCGGACGCGATCCTCGGCGACGCGGACTCCAGCCGCGTCGATCTCGCGGACACGACCCGAGACGTGCTGGCGGGGGTCGCCGACGGGGAATCGGCGGCGATCGAGACCGACCTCCCGGACGCGGCCCCCGTCGCCGCCAACGACGGCGTGCGGTCGATCGTCCATAACCTCGTCGAGAACGCGGTCGAACACAGCGGTCCGGGCGTCACCGTCCGCGTCGCCGTCCGCGCCGACGGCGACGAGGCGGCGCGCCTCGGGGGCGACGACGGGGTCGCGCTGGTCGTCGAGGACGACGGTCCGGGGCTTCCCCCGGAGGTACGGGACGGGTCGTTCCTGACCGACGAGGCGGTCGGCGGGGCGAGCGACGGCGGCGTCAGCGGCCTGCGGCTGGTCGCGACGCTCGCGGACGCGTACGACGGGTCCCTCGACACCGGCGAGTCGTCGCTCGGGGGAGCGCGGTTCACGGTGACGCTCCCGCACGCACCGGCCGACTCGGCCGGCTCCGATACGTAGAAACCGCGGGCGCTCGTCGGGACCGACGCATGGACCTCCCGCGGCTGCGGCGCGTCTGGAAGCGCGTGTTCTCGCTCGCGTGGCCCGTGATGGCCGAGCAGACGTTCCGCACCGCGATGCGGACGACCGACATCCTGGTCACCGCGCTGTTCTCCCCGGCCGCCGTCGTCGCGATCGGCCTCGCCGACCTGTACGCCCGGTTCCCGCTGCGGATCGGGCTCGGCCTCGGCGGCGGCGCCATCGCGCTCTCCTCGCAGGACACCGGCGCGGGCGCCGCTGAGAACCGCGACGAGGCGGTGACGCAGGCGATCGTACTCGGCGCGCTCGCCGGGATTCCGTTCGTCCTCTTCGGGGTCCTCTTCGGCGAGCTCGCGATCGACGTGTTCGGCCGTCTGGTCGGCGAGGGGACCTCGCCCGCGGTCGTCGACCTCGGGTCGACGTACCTCGCGATCGTGTTCGCGACCGCCCCCGCGCGCCACGTCGCCCTCGTCGGCGCCCGCGCGCTCCAGGGCACCGGCGACACCCGCACGCCGATGTACGTCAACATCGCCGCCAACTCCGTCAACATCGCCGGTTCCGTCGTCCTCGGTCTCGGCCTGTTCGGCTTCCCGCGGCTGGAGGTGTTCGGCGTCGGTCTCGCGACCGCGACCGCGAACGTACTCACCGCCGGGCTGCTCTGTTTCGCCATCTGGGGGTCGTGGACCGACGCCGACTTCGCGTGGCCGCGCGACCTCACCATCGCGAAGCAGCTCCTCGTGGTGAGCGCCCCGCGCGTGCTGGAGGGGTTCGGCTCGGAGATCGCCGAGTTCCCGTTCAACGCGCTCCTCCTCGGCTTCGGCGAGTCGGTCAACGCCGGCTTCCAGATCGGTCGCCGGGTCTACCAGCAGGTGACCGGCCCGCTCTCGCGCGGCTACAACGTCGCGGCGTCGGTCCTCGTCGGCCAGGCGCTCGGCGAGGGCGACCCGGCGGGCGCGCGGTTCGACGGCTGGGCCGTCGCCGGGCTCGGCGTGCTCACGGTCGGAACGATCGGGCTCGGGCTCGTGATCGGCGCGCCGCGGATCGTGCCGATCTTCACCGACGACGCGGCGACGGTCGCGTCCGCGGTCGACTTCGCGCGGGTGTACGGGCTCGCCGGCGCGGCCCTCGCCTGCTTCTCCGCGCTCTCCGGGTCGCTCCAGGGCGCGAGCGAGACCCGGATCCCGCTCGTCGCGCGCGTCTCGGCGATGTTCGGGTTCTTCCTCGGGCTCTCGTGGCTGCTCGGACGCACCGTCGGGCTCGGCCCCACGGGCGCGTACGTCGGCGTGTCCGCGGCCTACGCGTGGATGGCGCTCGTCGTCATCGCCGGCTTCCGCTACTCGGGTTGGGCGACCCGCGCCGCGGACATGATGGACGCGCGCGGGTCCGGCCCGGACGCCGACCCCGACCCGCAATCGGGCGCCGAATCGGACCCCACGCCGGGCGAAAAATCGTCGTAGCCGCCGCGGTCGCCTCCAAACCCGCTCTTACGGCTCGCCGCCGAGCGACTCCTGCTCCGACCCCGCGTCGCCCCTGAGCCGGCGGCGGCGCTTGTCGTAGGCGGCCTCCAGTTTCGCGTTCGTCGCCCGCGAGACGAGGTAACAGTCGGCGTCGCCGTCGTCGCGGGGGTGCGCGCTCGCGACCCAGACGTGGCCGTCGCCGGCCGACAGGTCGTCCGCCCAGCGCTCGGCGGCCGCGCGGCTCTCGAAGGTGTGGCTGGGACCGTCCTCGAAGACGAGCCGTCCCACCTTCGCGTTCCGCTTGCGGGCCGAGGGTTTGATCGCGACGACGACGCTCACACCCGACGATCGACCGCCCTCGAATAAAAACCTCGTCAGACGCCGGCGCGCTCAGTCGTCGGCGACGGCGCTCGGGTCGGCGCCCGCCGCGTCCGCCTCCGCCGCGAGCAGCCGGTCGAGCCCGTCGACCATCCCGACGACGCTCGCGCGGGTGATGTCCGCGTCCGACGCCGAGACGCTCACGGAGCGGTCGCCCCGCGAGAGGTCGACCTCAACCGTGACGACCGCGTCGGTGCCGCCCGTGATCGCGTCGACGTGGTAGGAGTCGAGCTCGAAGGCGACGTCCGCCTCGGCGCCCGCGTCCCCGCCGCGCCCGCCGTCGTCGCCCGCGAGCGCCGCGCGGACCGCTTCGAGGCCGGCGTCGACGGGACCCGCGCCGGTGCCGGAGGCGACGCGCTCGTCCTCGCCGACTCGGAGCCGCACCGAGGCGGTCGGGAGGTTCCCGCCGGAGGTCGCCGAGAGGTCGACGAGCTCCACGTGGCGCTCGCGTTCGCGCCCGCGCACGTCGTCGGCGATCGCGAGCAGGTCGGCGTCGGTGACCCGCTTGCCGCGCTCGCCGAGCTCCTTGACGCGGGCGACGACCTCGCGCAGCTCGCCGTCGTCGACCGCCACGTCGTGCTCGGCGAGCGCCGCCTTCACCCCCGCGCGCCCGGCGTGCTTCCCGAGGACGAGCCGGCGCTCCCGGCCGACGGTCTCGGGCGGGTACGGCTCGTACATCGTCCCGTCCTTCAACGTGCCGTCCGTGTGGATCCCCGACTCGTGGGCGAAGGCGTTCGCGCCGCAGACGGCCTTGTTCGGGGGGAGCGCGACGCCGGTCGCCTCTGAAACGGCCCGGCAGAGCCGATAGAGCCGAGATAGCTCGACCGTGTCGACGTCGTACGACTCCCCGAGCGCGATGGCGACCTCCTCGAGCGCGACGTTGCCGGCGCGCTCGCCGACCCCGAGGACGGTGCCGTGGACGGTGTCGGCGCCGGCCTTCAGCCCCGCGTGGACGTTCGTCAGTCCGAACCCGAGGTCGTCGTGGGTGTGGAGGCTCGTCGGGCCGAGGTCAGCGAGCCGCGAGACGACGCGGGCGGTCCGTTCGGGGTCGGCCGCGCCGACCGTGTCGCAGTAGCAGATCCGGTCCGCGCCGGCGTCGAGCCCGGCGCCGAGCAGGCGTTCGAGGTAGTCGAGGTCGGCGCGCGAGCCGTCCTCGCCGAGGACCTCGACCCACAGACCGTGATCCGTCGCGTACTCGACGAGTTCGACGGTCGTCTCGACGACCTCGTCGCGGGTCGACCCCACCTTCGTCTCGACGTGCTTGTCGGAGGCGGGGACGACGAGGTTCACCCCGTCGACGCCGCAGTCGAGCGCGTGGTCCACGTCGGCCCGCACCCCGCGGGCGAAGCTCGTCACGGTCGCGTCGACTCCCTCGTCGGCGACGCGGCTGATCGCCTCGCGCTCGCCCGCCGAGGTACACGCCGAGCCGGCCTCGATCAGGTGGACGCCCGCGGCGTCGAGCTCGCGGGCCACGTCGACCTTCTCGCTGGGGGTCATCGAGACGCCCGGCATCTGTTCGCCGTCGCGCAGGGTGGTGTCGAGTAGCTGTACCTCGTCGAGGTCGGTGAGTGGTGTTCGGGTCAAAAGGGAGTCCGTCGGCTCTGCGGTGGTCTCGGGGTCGGTGCCGCCGCGGGGCGGTCGTGCCCCGGAGTCGTTATCGTCGGAGAATTTCGCGGCCAGCCGCCGCGAGGCGACTTCCTCTATCCTCCGAACGATCGCGAGTGTCTCGCGTCATTCGTACCCGTGCGAACAATGTACACACGTATAAACTGCCGGGTCGCGTCAGGTTTGGCCGAGCGATCCTCGCCGTGACCCGGGGTATCGCCGAGGGATCCTCGGCGCGGGTCGGCGAGAGCGTCACACGCCGGCGGTTTCACACGCGGCCGGCGACAGGATTACGACCCGCCCCCGAGAGCGACGCCCATGGAGCGAGCCGCGATCGACGACGTCGACGTCGTCACGAACCCGATGGGCGTTCACGACATCCGAAAGCCGGTCTCGCGCGCGCTCGGCGCCGACCACGTCGCGATGAACTACTTCGAACTCGCGCCCGGCGACGCCTTTTCCGGCGGCCTCCACACTCACGGCGACCAGGAGGAGATATTCTACGTGCGCTCGGGCACCGCCACGTTCGAGGTCGGGCGCGAGCGCGAGGGCGTCGAGGTCGGCCCCGACGAGGCGATCCGCTTCGCGCCCGGCGAGTTCCAGTCCGGATTCGTCCCCGAGGACGCCGACGAGGAGGTGATCGCGTGGGCGATCGGCGCGCCGGGCGCGCGCCACGACTGGGACCGGATCGAGTCGATCGTCGAGTGCCGTGACTGCGGCGAAGAACGGGTCCACGACACCGAACTCACCGACGAGGGCCGGTTCCGGTTCACCTGTACCGAGTGCGGCACGTCGTTTTCGCCGTGAGGATCGTTTGCGGCGCTCGGTGACCACCGCCCGCGCCGCCTCAGCCCAGCAGCGACCGGAGCGACCGCCGCCGCGTGCCGCACTCGGCGGCGTAGTCGCAGGTCGAACAGCGGCCGTCGTCGACGCGCGGCGGGGGCCCGTCGATCGACCGCGCCGCGCGGAGCGCCTCGCGGTACGCCGCCTTCTTCCGGAGCGTGAGCCGGACCTCGCGGACGACCCCGACGGCCGGGTACTCGACCAGCGCGCGCGGTAGCTCGCGCTCTCGCTCCCACGCCAGCGCCTTCGCGATCCCGACCGCACGGACCGCCTGCGGCTCCCACACGCCGTTCTCCGGCGGCTCGCCCGACGAGACCAGCGTCGGAATCGGCGGGGGAGACTGTTCCGTCTCGTCCGGGTCCTCCGCCCCTCCGCTCGGTTCCAGCACCTTGTGAACGGTGCCGTGGCAGTCCTTGCCCGAGAGGAACCCGCGCTCGCTCGCGGGGTCGACGAGGGAGCCGTACTCCTCGCGCTCTCGGAGCCGGTCCAGATTCCGGCGGTAGGCCGCGGGCGATCGGTGAAGCGGAAGCTGCCGGAGCGCCCGATCGGGCGCGTCGACGAGTTCGTCGTACCGGAACGCCAGTCCGATGCGCTCGCGCGCCTTCGGGGGGACGCTCCGCTCGTCGTCGCGCCGAACGTAGTAGAGTTGGCGGGGACAGTACGCCGCGCGGGCCAAGTCGCTGAACGGGACGAGGGTCACGCGAGCCGCTGGCCGCGGCTTCGCTTATAAATGAACGACGGCGCGTGCCTCCGAGCGCCCACCGGGCGCGAGGAGCACGCGCGAGGGAGTCGCTGGCCCCGGAGCGAAGCGAAGGGTGCCAGCGACGAGGCTGGGGAGGTGTGAGGCTGCGGTGCTGTGCGGGGCGGGACTCAAAGGGGCAGCCGCGAGGACGAAGCACGGCGACGCAAGGACCGCAAGGAAGGAGCGCCAGCGACTGACTGAGGACCGCAGCGAGCCGCGCGAGTCCTCGCGGCTGGGGCTTTGGAGGTGTTCGTTACGGATCCGTCAGCATCCATTTATAAGCGAGCGGCTGGGGCTTTGGAGGTGTTCGCCGCCGCTCAGTCGTCGACTATTTATAAGGATACGTCCGTCTCGATGTCTTCGGTCGCCTCGCGGAGGCCGTCCTCGCGGGCGTCGCTCGCGAGCGATCCCTCGATATCGGCGTCGGTAAGGAGGTCGCGGAACGCGTCGCGGAAGCGGTCGTTCGCCCGCGTGGAGGCGATGTCGGTGCGCGCGACGGCGGCGTACCGGGCGACCGTGTCCGGCGCGGCGTCCAGTTCCTCGGCGCACTCGACGATCGAGTTCCCGGCGGCGGTGAGCCGCTTCAGGTCGGCGTACGCGAACGGCGGGTCGGCGCCGTCGTCGGTCCCGACCTTACGGTCCGACTCGCGGACGAGGTGGAGGTCGAGACGCGCCTTCCGGACGGTCTCGGTGTCGATATCGTCCGGATCGACCTTGGCGTCGCCGTCCTCGCGATCGCCGAGTTCGTCGCGGATCGCCGCCGCGACCGCCGCGTCGCTCTCGTCTGCGAACCGGCCGCGGGCGACCAGCGCGTAGGCGGCGTCGCCGAGCGGCGTCGAGAAGCCGTACCGCTCCCGCATCGCGGCGACGAGGTCGCGGACCCCCTCGCTGGCGTCGTCGCGATTGACGAGGGTCCCCCGCTCCGCCTCCTGGCGTTCGGTGACCGTCTCCGAGCCGGTGGCGTCGACGAACAGGTCGCGGAGTTCGGCGGTCTTCTCGTCCATGGGAGCGGTCCTACGCGGGCACGGCTGAAAAGCCTCGTGTCGGCGCGGCGTCCACACCGGTATCGCTCCGGCCTCACACCAACCCACCCACGGTGAACACCACGTAACAGCACGCCACCAGCGCGCCCGAGTGGAGCAGCGCGGCGTACCGCCCTCGCGCGGCGGTCCCGGCGAACCACCCGGACGCCAGCATGGTCGCCTGCGTGACGACGTACAGTCGGAACCGCTCCAACTCGGGGTATACCCCCTCCGGCTCCGTCACGGCCTCGGACGCGGCCGCGAACTCCGCGAGCCGCGCGGCGTCGACGACCTGCGTGTTGACGACCGCGACGACGCCGGCGACGAGGACCGCCGCGGCCCAGCCGACGGCGATGTACGGCTGCATCGACGAGCGGAGCGCGCGCTGCTCGCTGTACAGCCGCCCGACCTCGATGCGGAGCGTCTCGAAGATGGCGTCGGCGTCGCTGCCGGCGTTTAACGCCCCCGTGACGAGCCCGAGCGTCCGCGCGGCGAGCGGCGTGTCGACGCGGTCGACGAACCGCTCGATGGCGGCCCCGCGGAGGTCGACCGCGGTCGGCTCCTCCGGTGAGCCGGCTCCGGGCTCCGAACGGGCCGAGTCGGCGGGCGCGGTCGTCGACCGCAGCGCGAACGCGAGGTCGGCCACGTCGTCGTCGAGGACGCCGAGGTCGGCGTCGCGCGCGACCGCCGCCACCGCGGCCTCGAGGGGGCGCCCCTGCGCGACGTGGCCCGAGACGGCGTGGACGAAGTCGGCGAGTTCGCGGTCCTTCGCGTCGTCGATCCGCGTGCGGCGCGCCGCGACGAGCCCGACGGGCACCGCGAAGGCGGCGTAGCCGACGAGGGCGACGTTGACCAGCGTGTAGCCCGCGACCGCGAGCCAGAGCGCGAGGGCGACCGCCGGCCCCGCGGCGACGACGGCCGTGCTCGCGGGGTTGCGCCCGGCGGTCGCGAGGACCGCCCGCGGGCTCGCCGGCGCCTCGTAGCTCGCCCGCTGGCTCGGCGGGCGGAGCGTACCCACCGCGACCGCCGCCGCGAGGCCGAACGCGACGAGGAACGCGACCGCGCCGTAGAGGACGACCGCCCGGGTCGGGACCACGCCGACCGGCGTCGAGACCGGCGGGAGCAGCTCGGGGATCACGACCGACAGCGCGGTCGCGCCGATGACGAGAAGCGCCGGCAACACCAACACGGCGACGAACAGCTCCGTGAGCAGTTCGAGGAACCGCCGGGCTCGCTTCCGGGCGCGGTCCTGCCGGTGCGAGAGCATCCGGCGCTCGGTCGCGAGGAACTCGGAGAGCGCCTCGTCGCCGGTGGCAGCGTGTTTCCGGAACTTGAGGAGGAACGGCGCGAGCAGCTCCCGCGACGGGGTGTCCCGCGCCACGCGCCGGAGCCCCTCGTCGAGGCTCCCCGCGAGCCGGGCGGCGTTGAGCGCCTTCCGGAACGAGGTCGCGGTGCCGCCGTACGCGTCGCCGTCGGCCGCCTTCCGGAGCATGGCCCGCGGCTCGTCGCTCCCCGAGGAGAGCAGTTCGAGGTAGCGCACCGCCCCCGGGAGGGTGCGCTCGATGTCCGTCCGCCGCGTCGCGACCACCCACCGCAGGTGGAGTCCGGCCACCGCGACCGTCGCGCGCTTGGCGAGGAGCGCGACACCGGTAGCGACGAGCAGCGCGGCCCGGTCCGTGCGGAGCGGGCCGACCGAGTCCGGCGTCGGGGCCGGCGTCGCCGTCGACCCTGCTGCGAGCAACGCCGCGCCGAACCGCGCCTCGACCGCGGCCGCGACCGCGGGCGCCGCGCCCGCCGCGACGACCAGCGCGGGCAGGAAGGCGGCGGCCGCGACGATCCACGAGAGCCCGTACGCCCCCGAGAGGTACGTCTCGAACCCGGTGTCGAGCGCGGTGCCGCGGTACCGCTTCCGGTCGGCGTCGTGCCGCCGGTCGCTCGCGTGGCGCGCGAACAGCGCGTAGCAGACCCGGCCGACGACCGCGAACCGCCCGCCCGCCGCGACGGGGTCGTCCGCGCCCGTCTCGCCTGTCGCGTCTACACTCGCCGCGTCCGCTCGGTCCGCGTGCGCCGCGTCCGCTCTGTGCGCGTGCGCCGCGTCCGACTGGCCCGCGCACGTCCCGGCCGCGCTCGCGCCGTTCGCCTCGGAGCCGACCGTTTCGGTCGCGCGACGCCGGCTCACGGCCGCCTCCGTGCCGCTGACTCGTCTCGGCTCTCGCCCCCGTCGTCGCGGTCCATCATCCGCGCGGCGCGCTCGACGGTCGCGGCCTCGTCGGTACGCAGGTCGGCGAGGAACTCGAACAGTTCGTCCGGGTCGTCGACGCCGTCTCGCACGAGGAACTCCACGTACCGACGCTTCGACGCGAACTCGGCGGCGACTGCCTCGCGGTCACGGTCGGTCCGGCTTGCGATCCGGTCGAAGGCGCGGAACAGCGGGTCGCTGTCCCGACCGCCGCCCGGAGCTTCGCCCGCCGCGGTCGCGCTCGACGCCGCCCCGTCCGCGTCGCCGCCCGGCGCGCCGGGGAACCGGAACGTCCCGTCGCCGTCGCGCCACGCGACCGTGTTGTACCGGACGGACTCCCCGCCCGCCTCGACGACGCCCGCACCGCCGCGCTTCGGGTCGCCGGTCGGGCTCCGCGTCGCCTCCGGGCCGAGGCCGTCGTACGCGGCCTCGGAGAGCGGCTCGATCGCCCGCGAGACGTACCGCTCGCCGTCGACCCGCCGCGGGAAGACGACGAGGTCGACCTCGCGCAGCAGGCGCGCGGGCAGGTCGCGCTCTCGCAGGCGGTTCGCCAGCGCCTCGACGTCCTCCGCGTGCGTCGTCCCGATCACGCCGTGGCCGGTGTTCAGGCTCTCGGCGAAGGTCTCGAAGCTCTCCGGGGTGTTGATCTCGGCGATGATCTCGACGTCCGGGTTGAGGTAGTTGGCCTCGGTCATCAGCTCGGCCATTCCCACCGACTTGTAGGCGTCCTCGTGGTCGCGCGTGGTGAGCGAGACGCCCGTCTCGTGGGGGAGCCGAACCTCGCGGGAGCCCTCGTCGACGGAGACCGGTCGGGCGTCGAACGGGATGAACGGCGCGTGAGCGTTGAGCAGCGTCGTCTTGCCGACCCCCGTCGGTCCGGCGAAGAGGACGACCCCGCGGTGTTCGTACAGCAGCCACAGCAGCGTCACGAGGTCAACCGACAGGGTCCCGCGCTCGATCAGGTCGACCGGGGCGAGCGCGTCTGCGCGCTGCTTCCGGATCGAGACGTGCGGGCCGCACTCAGAGATGACCGGGAGCGCCACCGCACACCGGATCGTCTGCGGCACGCCGTCGAGTTCGAGGTTCACCTTCGCTGAGGGCGTCGAGGCGTTGAGCTCCGTCCCGTCGCGGGCGGCGATCCCCGTGACGACGTCGACGAACGTCGTCTCGTCCTCGAACGCGAGGTTCGTCGGGATCCGAGAGCCGACCGCCGGGGCCTCGCCGTCACCCCGGCTCGCGGCGGCGGAACGGCCCGTCTCGTCCGCCGCGCCGGAGAGGACGGACGCGCGCGGGACGACCTTCACGCGCTCTCCGACCCGGTTCGCCTCCACGTCTTCGAGGTGCGGGTCGCGGATCGGGACCGTGAGGATCCCCTCGCCGACGAAGTCGCGCAGCACGTAGTACGCGAGGTCGTCGAGCCGGTCGCGGGCGAACCGCGAGTCGACGGGCGGCGCGACGAGCCCCCGGTCCGCGAGCGCCGACCTCGCCCGGTACGCGGCGGCGTCGAGCCACGCCCGGGTGTTGCGCGCGGTCAGCCGCCGCGAGAGGAAGCGGCGGGCGCGGGCGGCGACGAACGACTCCCGATCCTCGATCACGTCGCTGACGGTCGTCTCCCAGATCCGCGACTTACACTCCTCGATGAGCTCCTCGTCGCCGGGCAGAAGGTCCGGCTCTAGCACGGCGTACTTCGTCTCGAACGCGTCCGAGCCGAGCAGCCGCTCGCGGTAGAGGACCACCTCGACCGCGAGCCCGGCGAACTCGACGGTGTACTGCGCGAGCCGCTCGGCCGCCACGCGTTCGACGTAGTCGGCGTCGGCGTCGATCCCCGTCTCCAGCGGCGCGAACGTCTCGGTGTGGACGACAAGCTCGCGGTCGTCGCCCACGTCGGCCACCTCGATCCGGTCGTCCAAGGCGATCGGCGTGAGCGCGCCGAGCAGCCGGAACTCCCGCAGCGCGTGGTAGTCGATCCGTCGACGCGCGGCGGCGCTCGCGTCCACCAACCGGTCGATCGCCTCCGCGTACTTCGGCTCGAACCCGGCCTCGGCGCGCTCGACGACCCCGACCCGGGTGAGCGGGCGACGGTGCCGCACCGCGGAGAAGCGGTCCCGGACGCGGTCGAGCGCGCGCTCGTCCCCGACCGACAGCGGCGGTTCGCGGGCGTCGTAGCCGAACCGCCCGCCGTCGCGCTCGCGGACGGTCGCCACCACGCCGGGGGCGGCCTCGTACTGCGCCCGGACGTCCGGGGCGTACCACGCCTCGGGGTCGTCCGGCGGCACCGGCGCGGGGACCGCACCGCTCGACCCCTCGTCGGGCTCGTCGACGATCCGGAGGGTCGCTCCGTCGCTCACCGCCCCGTCCTCCGGCTCCGCCGGTCCGCAGTCGTCGTCTCTCCGCTTATCGCGTCTATCGCGCCCGGCGGGCGCGTCGCCGTCCCCGAGACGCCGCGCGCCGCGGTCCCGAGATCCCGTGTCATCGTTCGATCCGCGGGTGATCTACGGGTCCGTTTAATCGTTTCTTTTCTGTCACTGTCCATTCATTTCACGCCGCGAAAACGTGCGCTCGTCCGGTCGGATATCGAAGGTGTGGTACCCGCTCCGACCCGCTCCACGACGGTGACGATCGATCATCACTATCGTGACGTGTGAAAACGCATTTATTCGTCTCCCCGTAACCCGCGTTCCACGCCTCAATGAGCACGTCACTGTCGAGCGACGTTCAGCGCGCCTTTCTGCGCTATCAGCACGTCTTCGTCTTCCTCGCTCCCCTCGCGTTCGTCGGGGGCGTGTACGCCTTCGCGCCGACGCCCGCCGACGCCGGCGTCGGCTACTGGACCGAGTACTGGTGGCTGTTCGCGGTCTTCACCGCCGGCGCCACGATCGTCAACACCGTCGGGATCAGCGGGTCGGCGCTGTTCGTGCCGTTCCTCATCTTCGCCTTCCCGCTGGTCGCCTACCCGCTGGAGCCGACGACGCTGGTGAAGATCGGCCTCATCAGCGAGTCGTTCGGGCTGTCGAGTTCGTCGCTCGCGTTCATCCAGTACGGGCTCGTCGACCGCCGGCTCTCGCTCTCGCTCGTGTTGGGCAGCGTCCCGTTCGTCGTCGGCGGGGCGCTCCTCTCGTTCGTGATCCCCGAACCGGTGTTCCACGCGCTGTTGGGGGTCGCGCTTCTGGCGGCCTCGTACCTGCTGTTCAAGGCCAACTTGGCCCACGGCGACCCCACCGAGAGCGGGGGTGACGAGGAGGTCGCGACCGACGGCGGCTCGTCACCGGATCTCCCCGACGACGACAACAAGCTCGGGCCGGCAGGCGTCGACACCGACGAGTCCGGCACCGTCACCCGGGTCGACCGCGACGGCGACGACTACACCTACTCCCGCGGCGGCTACCTCGAACGGTTCCTCAACTACAGCGTCGGCGGGGTGTTCCAGGGGCTCGCCGGCTTCGGGATCGGCGAGCTCGGGATCATCTCGATGCTCCGGACGCAGGTCCCGGTCCGCGTGGCGATCGGCACCAACCACATCGTCGTCGCGACGACTGCCGTCTTGGCGTCCGTCGTCCACGTGTTCGGCGGCGGACTGGTCGGCGGCCACACGATGGACCTGGCGACGACGCCGTGGAACATGGTCGTCTGGACGGTCCCGGCGACGACGCTCGGCGGGCAGATCGCCCCGTACGTCTCGACCGCGCTGGACACCGGGACGATCAAGGCGGGCGTGGGCGGCCTGTTCGCGGTCATCGCAGCCGCGCTGTTCGCGATGGCCGCCGGCGGGATCTGAGGGCTGACGCCCCCCGCCGCCGAGCGGTCGTATCGCCGCCGGCGTCAGCTTCTTGATCGTCTCGACCGGAGCGTGTTCCGATGACGGACACCATGCGTGCCGCGGTCGTGCCGGAGCCCGGAGCCGAGTTCGAACTCGTGGAGCGCGACGTGCCGGAACCGGACCCCGGCGAGGTCCGGGTCGCCGTCGAGGCGTGCGGGATCTGCCGCAGCGACGAGTTCGTCGTCGAGGGCGGCTATCCCGGCGTGGACTACCCGCGCGTCCCCGGCCACGAGATCGCCGGGCGCGTCGACGCGGTCGGCGCCGATGTCGACGCGTGGGAGCCGGGCGAGCGCGTCGGCGCGGGGTGGCACGGCGGCCACTGTTTCACCTGCGAGCCGTGTCGCCGCGGGCAGTTCCTTCAGTGCGAGAATGCCGAGATCACCGGGCTCACGTTCGACGGCGGCTACGCCGAGTACGCCACCGTCCCCGCCGAGGCGCTGGCGGCGATCCCGGACGGCCTCGACGCTGTCGACGCCGCCCCGCTGCTTTGCGCCGGGATCACCACCTACAACGCCCTGCGTAACTCCGACGCCCGCGCCGGCGACCTCGTCGCCGTCGTCGGCGTCGGCGGGCTCGGTCACCTCGCGGTCCAGTACGCGCACGCCGCCGGCTACGAGACGGTCGCGATCTCGCGTACCCCCGAGAAGGAGGCGCTCGCGAGGGACCTCGGGGCCGACCACTTCGTGAACGCCGCGGAGTCGGACCCGGCCGCGCGGCTCTCGGAGCTGGGCGGCGCGAGCGTCGTCCTCACGACTGCCCCCGCGAGCGACGCCATCGAGTCGGTCGTGGGTGGGCTCGGGATCGACGGTTCGGTGATCGTCGCCGGGATCCCCGGCGAGCCGGTGTCGGTCGACGCCCAGCAGCTGGTCGGGACGCGGGGCGCCGTCGAGGGGTGGGGCTCGGGGCACGCCCGCGACTCGCAGGACACGCTGGAGTTCAGCGCCCTGCGCGACATCGCGCCGGAGATCGAGACGTTCGCGCTCGACGATGTCGCCGCGGCGTACGACCGGATGGCCGACAACGAGGCGCGGTTCCGAGTCGTCTTGGAGCCGTAGGCGACGGGCGCGATCGCTTCCCGGCCTCGCGACGGGTTTGCCCACCCGTCTCGCCCCCGTCGCTCGCGGCGTCGTCGTCCCGGAGTCGTTGTTTTTATCATACAGTTGCCGATCGTATAAGACGGCGATGTCAGCAGACAAGCCCTCCACGGCCCTCACGTCGCGACAGCAGGTGGCTGTCGTCGTGCTGGCCGCGGCTCTGGTCGGCGCCGTGCTCGCTCCGAGCGTGTACGCGGCGACAAACGAACCGAGTGATACCGTCGCCGTCGTCGAGATAGAGGGGCCCGTCAACACGGCCCTCGCCGACGACGTTGAGAGCGAACTAGCGGACATCCGCGCCAACGAGTCCGTCGGCGCGGTCGTCCTCAAGCTGGACACGCCCGGCGGCGCGCCCGTCGCCTCCGAGCGGATGTACAAGGCGGTCCAGCGGACGAGCGATGACATGACCGTCATCGCGAGCGTCCAGTCGATCAGCGCCTCGGGCGGCTACTACGCGATGGCGCCCGCGGACGAGATCTACGTGCTCCCGACCTCGACGGTCGGCAGCATCGGCCTGAACGCTCCCGCGCCCCGAGCGTCGTCGACCGCGCTCGGACCGAGCGGCCCCGACAAGGCCGGAAGCAACCCGACGCAGGCGTGGGCCGAACAACAGACGCTCGCGGACACGTTCATCAACGCGATGATGGCCGAGCGTAGCGACGAGTTCGAGATGCCCCGCGAGGAGGTCGCGAAGGCCGACACCTACCTCGGTACCGAGGCCGTTCAGAACGGCTTCGCCGATGAGATCGGCTCGCTCAACGAGGCGATTCACGCGGCTGCGACCGAGGAGGAACTCGGCGAGTACACGGTCGACACCCGCGAGACCGGACAGGAGTTCGGCATCCCCTTCCTCGTCCGGACCGACACCGGGATCGTCGCGATCCACGCGAACGACCCCGGGTACGCCGACGTGAAGCCGATGCCCTCGACGTACGTGTACACGCCCGCCGTCCCGCACGTCGACACGATCGAGCGGTTCTCCGAGACCGACGTGCGGACCGGCGGCGCGGCTTCGACCGAGCGCGGGACGCCGGGGAACGAGACGGCGCGGCTCAGCGGAGGTGTTGGCGCGTGACCCGCGTCGCCCCCCTCGCGGCCGCGTTCGTCGTGACCCTCGCGGCGGTCACCGGCGGCGCCGCGGTCGCCGGCTACGTGACCGCCGACGGCGCCGCGCCCGCCCCGGCGATCCAGAACGACCACTACCAGAACCCAGACCTGATCGCGAACGACACGCCCGGGCAGGCGACGGTCGAGATGGACGCCTCGGCCGGCTCCCAGACCGTCCTCGTCGACCCCGGCGTCGAACCGGCCACCGCCCGTCCGGTGCTCCCCTTCAGCCTCATCGGGCTCGGCGGCGGCGGCGTCGCCGACCGGGACATCCGGCCGCTCGCGAATGCGCTCATCGAGAACGGTCACGAGGTGGGCGTGTACGTCCCCGATCCGGACCAGCAGCGACGGCCCGCGCGGCCCGGCGCCGAGGAGACGACCCAGCTCGGCGAGCGGCTCGCCGAGGCCGACGCGTTCGTGACGTTCCGGACCGACTACGAGCCGGACGAGCTCGACGCGATCGAGTCGTTCGTCGAGTCCGGCGGTCACGTCGTGCTCGCCACCGAGCCCGACGCGGCGTACTCGCAGCCGGGCGCGGCGTCTCTCGACGCGACGCTCGACGTCACGACCGAGAGTGGGTACGTGTACAACATGGAAGAGAACGACCTGAACTACCAGCGCGTGTACGCCGAGGCGACCGGCGACGCGTCGCTGACCGAGGGCGTCGACCGCGCGGTGTTCCCGTCGGCGACGCCCGTCGGGACGCCGGCCGGCGGCGCCGACGTGCTGCGCCCGATCGAGGGCAGCGAGCTCTCGACGACGCGCGCGCCCACGGACGCGCCGCTGTTAGTCCGCAACGACGAGGTCGTCATGATCGGCGACAGCGACTTCCTGTCGCCGGACAACGCCAGGCGCGCCGACAACGACGCGCTGATCGGTAACCTCGCGGACTTCCTCGTGACGAACGACCGGACGCCGCCCGGCGACGGCGGATCCACGGGCCCGACGCAGCCGGGGCCCGGCCAGCCGCCGACGAACGGCACCGCTGGCTGATCGGTCGGTCGGTCCGCGCCCGAGCGACTTCCGTCACCCTCTCATTTTTGCCGCCCGCGCCGGAAGCGAACTGTATGCGAGCAGCCGTCTTCAACGGTCCCGGCGACATCGGCGTGGAAGAGCGACCCCGGCCCGAGATCGAGGCGCCGACGGACGCGATCGTCCGCGTGACCCACACCGCGGTCTGCGGCTCCGACCTCTGGTTCTACCGCGGCGACAGCGAGCGCGACCCCGGCTCCCCAGTCGGCCACGAGCCGATGGGGATCGTCGAGGCGGTCGGAGAGGCCGTCACCTCGGTCGAGCCCGGCGACCGGGTGCTCGCGCCGTTCGCGATCTCCTGCGGCGAGTGCGAGTTCTGCCGGAAGGGGCTCCACACCTCCTGCGAGAACGGCGACTCCTGGGGCGGCGACAACGGCGGCGGACAGGGCGAGTACGTCCGGTCGACCCACGCCGACGGGACGCTCGTGCGCGTGCCCGACCGCTACGCCGACGACGAGGACACGCTCCGCTCGCTGCTCCCGCTCACCGACGTGATGGGCACCGGCCACCACGCTGCGGTCAGCGCGGGCGTCGAGGCGGGGTCGACCGTGGCCGTCATCGGCGACGGCGCGGTCGGGCTCTGCGGCGTCCTCGCGGCGCGTCGGCTCGGCGCGGAGCGCATCGTCGCCGTCGGCCACCACGAGGACCGGCTCGAACTCGCCGAGGAGTTCGGCGCTACCGAGACCGTCTCCGAGCGCGGTGAGGCCGCGGTCGAGCGGATCCGAGAGCTCACCTACGGCGGGCCGAACCACGTGATGGAGTGCGTCGGCGCCGCGAGCGCGATGAACACCGCGATCGACGCCGTCCGTCCCGGCGGCACGATCGGGTACGTCGGCGTCCCCTACGGCGTCGAGGAGGAGGGGCTCGACGTGTTCGGGATGTTCGGACAGAACGTCACGCTCGCGGGCGGAGTCGCCCCGGTCCGCGCATACGCCGAGGAGCTGATGGCCGACGTGCTACAGGGAACGCTCGACCCCGCGCCGATCTTCACCGAGACGGTCGACCTCGACGGCGTCGCCGAGGGGTACCGGCTGATGGACGAGCGCGAGGCGATCAAGGTGCTGGTCAAGCCGTAGCGGCCGCGGCTCGGCGGCCGTTAACTCGTTTTCGACCCGGCGAAAATACCCCGCGTAAGGTAGCTTTATTTTCATGGACGAGCGTGATAGATTCGACACAGATGACGGACGTTACCCTTCGCCGGACGCAGCTCGCGACCCCGGCGAGCGACGAGAAGATGATGCACTCAGCCGCCGACAGCGACGCCGACGAGGTGTTCCTCGACCTCGAGGACTCCGTGGCCCCCAACGCCAAGCCGGACGCCCGCGAGCCCCTCATCGAGGCGGCCCGCGAGGAGGACTGGAGCGACAAGGTCCTCAGCTTCCGGATGAACGGGATCGACACGGAGTGGTGGTACGACGACGTGATCACCGTCGTCGGCGCCGCGGGCGAGTCCATCGACGACATCATCATCCCCAAGGTGAAGTCCGCCAGCGACATTCACACCGTCGAGAACCTGCTCCGGCAGGTCGAGGTGAACAACGGGCTGGAGGTCGGCGCCATCGGCCTCGAGCCCCAGATCGAGGACGGCGAGGGGATCCACAACGTCCACGATATCGCGCACGCCTCCGACCGGCTCTCCTCGATCATCTTTGGGCCGGGAGACTACTCCGCGGCGATGGGCACGCCCGGGCTCGACATCGGCCAGTTCCCAGAGTACCCCGGCCACTACTGGCACCACGCGCTCTCCGAGTGTAACTCGGCGGCGAAGTCGGCCGGCCTGCCGTGTCTCGACGGCCCGTACGCCGACATCGAGGACGCCGACGGGTTCCGGCAGTCCGCCGAGCGCGCCAACATGATCGGCTGCGACGGCAAGTGGGCGATCCACCCATCGCAGATCGAGATCGGCAACGACGTGTTCGCGCCCGACCCGGAGACCGCAGAGCGCGCCAAGCGCATCGTCGACGCCTACGCCGAGGCGATGGAGGAGGGCAAAGGCGCCGTGAGCGTCGACGGCCAGATGGTCGACGAGGCGACCAACAAGATGGCCCAAGACATCGTCGAGACGGCCGAGGCCGCCGGGATCCTGTAAGGAGTCGCGCGCCGCACTCCCTGTTCTGGCGTCCGCTTTTTTTGCGATTCGGAGCCACGCTAATGGTATGGGTGACGGCAGGTGGGGAGCGCTCGTTCACCACGTCGTCGCGGTGCCGACGTTCGTCGCGGCGTTCTGGCTCTTTCGGCTCTCCTCGCTCCCGGGACTCCCCGTGACGGTCGCCGGGCTCGAGTACGTGGCGCTCCGCGCCACGGGACGGAGGCGAACGGGCGAGGGGGCTGGCTGCTGGTGTGGGTGGGCTACGCGGTGCCGTTCGGCCACGCCCTCGGAACGGAGGACGCGGGGCGGTTCGGCCGCCTCTTCGTTCTCGCGCTGATCACGGTGCTGGTCTGGGCGGTCGTCGAGGACCGTCCGCGTTCTTCGACGACGTCGACGTGGACGTGTGGCCCGGCGATGACGACGACGGGTGGTGACCGCCGAAGTACGCGCGTCGTCCGGTCCGGACGCACCGCCGCCTTCGGTGCCCGACCGCTCACAGAGGCTCGATCAGCTCGACGACGTGGCCGTCCGGGTCCTTCACGAAGGCGGTCCGGGCCCCCGCTTCCGGCTGGTCGCCCGGCTCCTTCACGACGCCGTGGTGGTCGATCGTCTCGAACGCGGCGTCCACGTCGTCGACGCCGACGGCGACGTGGTCGTAGCGGTCGCCGTCCGCGCTCGGCGCCGCGCCGTCCGTGTCAGACAGCTGGAACTCGACGCCGCCGTCGCCGGCGACGTACACGTTGCGCGTGTCGCCGTCGGCGGTCGTGAACTCCCAAGCGCGTTCGAACCCGAGCTGCTCGACGTACCAGTCCGCGGCGCGGTCGGCGTCCGCCACGTTGAGACACGTGTGGAGAATCTCCATGCGTCGTGCTGTCGCGGCGACGGCATAAATCCCGACGGCAAGCCGGAGGACGCCTCGGGTAGACACAGCGAAGGGACGCCTCGGACGGACGCAGCGAGGCAACACGCGACGAGAGCGACTGCGCCCCGGAGCGACGACACGGGGCCGACGTCGGACCCCGCTCCCCGCCGAAACTATCATGAACAAAGGTTTTATTCTCTGTTCTCCCCCGGTCGTTAGCATGGCAAGCGAGCCCACGAGGGACGGTGACACACCTGCCCCGGACACGTCGGCGGCCGCGCTCGGCCACGATCGGCCGGACGTGCCCGCGTATCGGGCGCTCGCGGCGGACCTCCGCGAGCGCGTGACGGGCGAGGTCCAGTTCGACGAGTACGCGCAGGTGCTGTACGCCACGGACGGGAGCGTCTATCAGGCCCGGCCCGCCGGCGTCGTCGTCCCCCGCTCGATCGACGACGTGCGGGCGGCGATGGCGGTCGCGGCCGACCACGGCGTCCCCGTCATCCCGCGGGGGGCCGGCTCCTCGCTGGCCGGGCAGAGCGTCGGTCCGGGCTGTGTCGTCCTCGACTTCTCGACGCACATGGACGGGATCGTCGAGGTGCGCCCGGACGACCGGAGGGCGGTGGTCCAGCCCGGGGTCGTTCAGGACCGACTCGACGACCGGCTGGCGGAGGACGGGCTGAAGTTCGCGCCGGATCCGGCCTCCTCGGCGCGGGCGACGGTCGTCGGCGGCATCGGCAACAACTCCACCGGCGCGCACTCGGTCCGGTACGGGATCACCGACGCGTACACGGAGGAGCTGACAGTCGTGCTCGCCGACGGGTCGCTGATCGAGACCCGCGAGGTTGTCCTCGACTCGCCGGAGTACGAGGCGATCGTCGAACGGGACGACCGGGAGGCGGCGCTGTACGAGACGACCCGCGCGCTCATCGAGGCGAACGAGGCCGCGATCGACGAGAAGTACCCGAACCTCAAGCGCTCCGTCTCCGGGTACAACCTCCACAAGGTGATCTACGAGAACGACGACGGCGAGCGGGTGATCAACCTCTCGAAGCTGTTCGTCGGCGCGGAGGGGACGCTCGGGACGATCGTCGAGGCGGAGGTGTCGCTCGTCACGCGACCCGAGGAGACGGCGCTCGCGCTGTACGCCTTCGACTCGCTGGTCGACGCGATGAAGGCGGTCCCGGAGGCGCTGGAGTTCCCCGTGAGCGCGGTCGAGCTGATGGACGACGAGGTGTTCTCGCTGGCGGCCGGGTCACAGGAGTTCGCGCAGTACGCGGAGCCGATCCCGGAGCGCGCGGCCGCGGCGCTCATGCTGGAGTGGGACTCGGAGCTGGTCGACGACTTCGCGGACGGGATCGCCGACACGACGGCGCACTTCGTCGCCGAGGGCGACGCGTTCGACGTACTGGAGGCGTACGCCCCCGAGGCCCAAGAAGACCTCTGGAAGCTCCGGAAGGCCGCCATCCCGCTCCTGATGAGCATGCGGGGCGACCCGAAGCCGTACCCGTTCATCGAGGACGCCACGGTCCCGCCCGAAGAGCTCGCGGAGTACGTCGGGCAGTTCGAGTCGGTCCTCGCGGATCATGACACCTCGGCGGCGTACTTCGCCCACGCCGGGAGCGGGACGCTCCACATCCGGCCCATCCTCTCGCTGAAGGAGGAGGAAGGCGTCGAGAAGATGCACTCCATCTCCGAGGACGTCACCGACCTCGTCTTGGAACACCACGGCGCCTTCTCGGGCGAACACGGCGACGGGCTCGCGCGCACGGAGTTCAACCCGAAGATGTACGGCGAAGCGCTGTGGGCGGCGTTCCAGGAACTCAAGTCGACGTTCGACCCCGAGTGGCGGATGAATCCCGGGAAGGTCGTCTACGTCGACGGCGACACCGCGGCCGAGCGGGGCTATCCCGACACCGCCGCCGAGACGGACATGCGCGAGAACCTCCGGTACGGCCCCGCCTACGAGTCGATCGAGCCGCAGACCGAGCTGGACTTCTCCGACGAGGGCGGGCTCTCGCACCTCGTCGAGCTGTGTAACGGCTGCGGCACCTGCCGAGAGACCGACTCCGGCGTGATGTGTCCGACCTACCGCGCCTCCGAGGAGGAGGTCCAGTCGACCCGCGGCCGGGCGAACATGCTCCGGGCCGCGATCAGCGGGGAGCTCGACGACGACGAGATCCACTCCGACCGGTTCCAAGAGGAGGTGCTCGGGCTCTGCGTCGGCTGTAAGGGGTGTAAGAGCGACTGCCCCACGGGGGTCGACCTCGCGAAGCTCAAGGCCGAGGTGAAACACGACCACCACGAGCGGGAGGGGGCGGGCCTCCGCGAGCGCATCTTTCGCGACATCGACCGACTCTCCGCGCTCGGCAGCGCGCTCGCCCCGCTCTCGAACGCGGCCACGAAGCTCCCGGGCGCCCGCAAGGTGATGGACGCGGTCGCGGGGATCGCCCCG
Source organism: Halorubrum sp. CGM4_25_10-8A (assembly GCF_005435025.1). NCBI lineage: Archaea > Methanobacteriati > Methanobacteriota > Halobacteria > Halobacteriales > Haloferacaceae > Halorubrum > Halorubrum sp. CGM4_25_10-8A. Next base: position 253,050 of record NZ_SGTX01000002.1, read on the forward strand.
GACCGCGAGCTCCCGACGTTCCGCGCCGAGAGCTTCGAGGAGTGGTTCGACGCGCGCGGGGGCTCGACGGTCGACCCCGCCGACGCGACCGACACGGTCGCGCTGTTCCCCGACACCTACACCAACTACAGCTACCCGGCCGCCGGCAAGGCCGCCGTTTCGGTGCTGGAGGCGGCCGGCGTCCGCGTCGAGGTGCCGGACGACCTCGCGCCCTCGGGCCGCGCGGCGTTCTCGACGGGATTCCTCGACGCGGCCCGCGAGCGCGCCGAGGCCAACGTCGCGGCGCTCGCGCCCCGCGTCCGCGACGGGCAGTCGGTCGTCTTCGTCGAGCCCTCGGACGCGGTGATGTTTCAGGACGAGTACCTCGACCTGCTCGACGGCGACGAGGTCAGAGCGGTGTCGGCCGCCGCGTGCGGCGTCCTGGAGTACCTCGACGCCGGCCGCGTGGACGAGCGGCTGGCGTTCGACGCGCCCGCGGAGTCGCTCACCTACCACGGCCACTGTAACCAGAAGGCGACGAACAAGGACCACCACGCGGTCGGCGTGCTGCGGCGCGCCGGCTACGACGTGTACCCGCTCGACTCCTCCTGTTGCGGGATGGCGGGGTCGTTCGGTTACGAGTCCGAACACTACGACCTCTCGGCGGCGATCGGTCGGATCCTCTTCGATCAGGTCGACGAGAGCGACGGCGAGACGGTGACCGCCCCCGGGGCCTCCTGCCGGTCACAGCTCGGCGACCGCGACGCCGCGGCCGCGGCCCCGCCGCACCCCATCGAGAAGGTCGCCGAGGCGGTCGCCGGGCCCGCGCCCGACGCGGGCGCCGACGCGACGACTCCGTCCCCGGCCGACGACTGAGCCGGCGTTACGGTCGACGCCCCCGCCGATCGGCCCGGCGTCCGCGACCGTCAGTTCGGCGCCCGGGCCGATCTGTCCGTCCCGTCGACACCGCGCTTTGCGGGCTCTCACCCCGCTTAACCGACGTAACGCTTATGAGCGAACAGAGCTTGTCAATAGTTGCCATGTGCCACCATTACGACGAGGCGATGACCTGGGAGGAGGTCCGGGCACGCCACCGATCCGAGGAGGCGGACGAGGAACCCGACGCGATCCCCGACGCCGACGCGGTCGACGAGCCGGCGGGTGAGACGGAGGAGCCCGAGCCCCCGGCGGAGCCGCGCGCCCCGGCCGACGACTGACGCGGTCGGGCACGACCCCGCCTCGAACCCCGACAATCTTTTCGCGCGCCCGGAACGCCGAGCGGCGGCGCCGGCGTGCCTCGACCGCCGGCGCCAGCGTGCCCCGACCGCCGACGAAATCAAGCCGCTCGCGCCCGTCACGTCGGTATGGACCGCAACGCGGTGCGCCGCGCGTGGGACGAGGTCGCCGAGACGTACGCCGCCCGCCGCGACCCCGACGGCTCGGACGCGGCGCTGATCGACGACCTGCTCGACGCGCTGGCAAGTGACCCCGCGGTCGGCGACGGCGACCCGCTCGTCCTCGACGTCGGCTGCGGCGACGGCGCGCGCACGCTCGCGAACCTCCCGCCGGGCAGCGTCGGGATCGACATCTCTCGCCGGGGGCTCGACATCGCCCGAGAGACCGTCCCCGAGGCCCGGCTCGTCCACGGCGAGATGTCGGCGCTCCCGTTCGCGGCCGACCGCTTCGACGCGGTCACGGCGTACCACGCGGTGTTTCACGTCGAGCGGGAGCGCCACCCCGAGGTGTACGCGGAGTTCGCCCGCGTCCTCCGTCCCGGCGGGCGACTCCTCACGACGCTGCCGGGCGGCCGCTTCGAGACGGTCCGGCGCGGCTGGATGGGCGGCGAGATGTTCTTCTCCGCACCTGGCCGCGAGCGCACGCTCGACCAGCTCCGCGCCGCGGGGTTCACCGAGGTCGAGACGCCGACCGCGACCGACCCGCTCGGCAGCAGTACCGAGTTCGCGCTCGCGACGCTCGGCGAGACACCCGACAGGGAAGCAAACTCGTGACCGACGCCGACGAGGTCCCTCACGACGTGCGAGCGAGCCTCGAACAGCTGCTCGTCGCGGCGTCGACCGCGGCGGCCGAGGGCGACGAGCCGACTGCGCGGGCCGCCCTCGACACGGCCGAGACGGTAGCGACGAACAAGCTCCCGGCCGGCGAGCGTCGCGACCGCGTCCGGTGGGGCTGCGGGGCCGCGCTCGACGCCCTGCCGAACGGCGACCTCGCGGCCGCGTACGCGACGGCGACCGCTGAGGCCGTCACGGAGTAGGCGTCGCGTCGGCCGCGAAACCACCGACCATTTCACCAGCTCCGTTCCACGGCCGGGCACGGACCGGCGGGACGCGCGGTTCGTCCTCCTGAGTACCCTGCTCGCCGTCACGCTGCTAAACACGCTCGACGCCCCGACGGCGCGGTGGTTCCAACGGCGTCAGCCGCCCTGGCGGTCGCGACGCTGCTGTACGCCGGCTACGTCGTCTCGCGGCCCCTCCTCGCGTGGCTCCCCGCCCAGTAGCGCGGGCCGGCCCCCTCGCTTTTGCCCGTCGAGCGCGTTCTTTCGGGCATGCGCGTCGCCTCACTGCTGCCTTCCGCCACGGAGACGCTGTTCGCGCTCGGTGTCGAGCCGGTCGGCGTCTCTCACAGCTGCGACCACCCGCCCGCCGCCCGCGAGTTACCGACGCTGACGAGCACGGTCGTCGACCACGCGGACCGCTCGGCCGCCGACATCGACGAACAGATGCGCGCGGTCGACGGCGCGGTCTACGACCTCGACGAGGAGCGGCTCGCGGCCCTCGACCCCGACCTGCTGGTCACGCAGGCGACCTGCGACGTCTGCGCGGTCGACGCGAGCGAGGTCCGCGCGGCCGCCGAGCGGCTCGACCCCGCGCCAGACGTGCTCGCGTGCGACCCGCACTCCTTCGCCGACGCGCTCGACGACGTGGTGCGGATCGGCGAGGCGGTCGACGCGACCGACGCCGCGAGCGCGCTCCGGGGCGACCTCCGCGATCGCGTCGACGCGGTCCGCGAGCGCGCCGAGCGCGCGGTCGCCGACGAGGGCCGCCCCCGAGTCGCCGTCCTCGACTGGACCGACCCGCCGATCCGCGCGGGCCACTGGGTTCGCGACATGGTCGAACTCGCGGGCGGCGACCCGTCGTTCCAGCCGGACGGCCCCTCGGAGCCGGTGGCGTGGGACGACGTGCGCGAGGTCGACCCCGAGGCCCTCGTCATCGCGCCCTGCGGCTTCGACCGCGACCGGGCCGTCGACGCGGTCGGCGACCTCGCGGCGCGGCCCGGCTTCGACGACCTCGCAGCGGTCCGCCGCGACCGCGCTTACGCTGTCGACGGCAACGGGCTGTTCAACCGCCCGAGCCACCGGCTCGTCGACTCGCTGGAGGCGCTGTTCGCGTGTCTCCACCCCGAGCACGCCGCGACGCCGCCCGCTGCGCACGACCGGATCGCGCGCGTCGACGCGGCCGCGACGCCTTCGGTGCGCGCCGACGGCGGATAACGGCGACTGCGGTCCGGCGTTCTCGCCCCGCCACCGTTCTCAGGGACAGACGGGGACCGCTCGCTGAGCACGGAGCGGTGTCGTCAGCGGAGCGGAACGGCGAGCGCGTGCCGCCCTTCCGAACGGCGGTTTCGTCGAGACCATCGACTGCTTAGGACCTCTTTCTCCGGCTCGTTCCGACTGACCAACACATTTAATACTGAGGTGTAAAGTACGCTTTACTGTAAAGCGCGCTTTACGACGCCGCCGATTTACCGGAAACCACCAATGAACGACGCTCTCCGCTCTCGAACGCATCGACAGGGAACCACCGCCGTTGACGGGGGTGAGCGCTGATGGCCACCGCACTCCTCGCGAGTATCGCCGTGTTCGTGGCTGTACTCGCGGCCGGATTCGCCATCGAACGGCGGCTCGGCGACCACGCGACGCTGGAGGCGCTGCCCTGGTACCTCCAGCTGCTCGTGGGCGGCGTCGCCATCACCCCTCTCGTCCACTTCGAAGACCGGCTCGCCGTCGGGCCGATCGACGGCCTCGTGGTCGCGTTCGCCGTCTCGGCCGCGTGCTGGATCGCGCTGCCGGCCCTCCTCTCACAGCTGGTCGATCACGACGGGACCGTGGCGTCACAGGGGTGCTGACCGTGGACGTCGGCGCACACTACCGCCCCACTGACGGCGATCACGACCCCGGCGTCTATCGCGTCGTCGGGGCCACCGACGGCGCGACGCTCCTCCGGGTCGGCGACGCCGACGGTCGTCGGGTCCACACGGGAGCGGTGTGCCGCGTCACGGCGTCCGCTCTCCGGACCGAGTTCGAGCCCGCCGCGGACCCCGACGCGGGGCTGTCGCCGACCGGGGCCCTCCGAGACGCCGCACAGGGCCTGTACTGGAGCGTCCGGAGGTTGCTGCCGTGAGCGGCTCGTCCAGACAGGCCCGGATCCGCCGGTACCGCCGGCTGATGGCCGGTAGCGTCCTCGCCGGGACCCTCGGGTTTATCTCCGCCGAGTCTGTCGGGTACCCCGTCGTGGGAGTCGCGCTGTACTGGGCGGGGTTCGCCGGCTTTCTGGCGGTCTGGCAGGGGACCTCAGTCCCCCTGTTCGACGAGCGCGACCGCGCGCTCGAACGCCGGGCGATAGCCCTCGCTGCGACCGTCTTCACCTTGGGGATGATCCTGCTCTGGCCGACGATGGTGGTCCTCTCGGAGATCGACGTGTACACGCCGCCGCCGGCGTTCGACGGGGCGCTACTGGCGATCGCGGTCCAGTCGGGACTGTTCGCGCTCACCTACGGCTGGTTACGATACAGATGAAAAACAGCGTCAGGGAGCGCCGAGAGGAACGCGGTCTCAGCCAGGCCGACCTCGCGGACGCCGTCGACGTGTCCCGCCAGACGATCAACGCGATCGAGCGCGAGCGGTACGACCCCTCGCTCGAACTGGCGTTCAAACTCGCCGCACACTTCGACTGCCGGGTCGAGACGCTCTTCGACCCGACCCTCGATACGAACTGAGGCGACGCACGGTCGAGGGGCGCGCTCGAAACCGAACCGCCGCCGAGGCCGGCGGCTACGCGGCCTCGGTGGAGACGTTTACCGCCTCGCCCTCAGCCGAAATACGGAGGCTCTCGACGGTCGTTGACTCACCGACGACGAGCCCCAGCGTCTCCTCGTCCACCCGCACGACCCGGTATGCGATGTCCGACGGTCGGCCGATCGGATCGGTGGCGGCCGCGAGCCCGTCGACGTGGGACTCCAGCGCCGTTTCGAGATCGGAGGCGTTCGCGGCGTCGTCCATCCGCACGATCCAGACGTAGTCGTCACCGCGTCGCAGGAGCGTGTCGTTGCCCCACCCCGCCGCGGCCTCGGCAGCGCGCGATTCTGCCACCCCCTCCGTCAGCGCGACCTGGAGGCGGAGCTCGCCGACGGTCCCGCGGGATTGCCACTTCTCTCCGGCTCGGACTGACAGGGGAACCGGCGGCGCTTCGTCGGGTCGCAGCCCGTGAACGAGCTGCTCCGTCGTCTCCGGGGGCGTCTCGTACACGGCCGGCAGCTGTCGCGGCGACTCGGCGCGGGCCGCGACGTGGCGATAGCCGTAATAGTAGCCGGCCCTGGACAGCTTCCAGGCGTTCGGTCTGGCCCGCTCGTAGGCCGCCCGGCGCTCGGCCCTGAGATCGATCCCCTCCAGGTAGCGCTCGGCGTAGACATCGGCGACGTACTCTGCGGCCCCCTCGCGGACGGCGGCGAACATCCCCGGTGAGACGTTCGCCTGAACCTGTGTCAGTTCCTCGTCGGTCAAACAGAAATCGGTCTCGATCTGGACGACGTGTACGTACTCGTGGGCGAGCGTGGCCTCGACGTCAGCGACGGGGTCGTCCCCGCCGATCCCCACGTTCACTCTCGAGTAATTACCGTCGGTGAAATCCGGGGGAGCGACGTAGCCGTCGGGGCTGGTCAGCGTCACGTCTCGACTCTGGTTCTCGTTTAACCCGATCAGGTTGCCGAAGCGGTCCATGTTCCCGTCCAGATCGGTCTGCGAGAAGGTCTGCTCGCTGGCCGGAGCGACCCTGACAACAGGGGCGGGAACCTCCGCGGGCGACAGTCCGTGGAGGTCGAGCACGCGCAGCCAGACCACGGTGGCGTTCACCGGGAGCCTGTCTCCGTCACCTCGGACCTCGACCCGGGAGGCGTCGGGAGGCGCAGTGCTGGCTACCGACTCGGGAGTCTCGGCCCCCGTGGCCCCGCGGCAGACGTCGTCTGCCGGCGCCGACCCGGGTCCGAGCGACCCGCCGCATCCCGCGAGTACCACGCAGAGGGCGAGGAGGGCACCGTACCGCATCGTGAACGCCCTGAGTCTCGTCGATAATAAAATTCGGTCTGCTCAGGTGCCGTCTCGCGGGTCCGCCCGGCCGTCGCGGCGTATCTCAGTAGAGCCGGTGATCACGACCGGCCGGTCAGGTCTCCGCCCGCTCGCGCAGCGCCGACAGCGTCCCGGCCTCGCGGAGGTCGTCGACCGCGCAGTACCACGCGCCGCGCACGCCGTTCAGGTCGTTCTCGACCGGGCGCTCCAGCGGCACGAGGTCGTCGAACTCGAAGACGACGACCACGCGCTCCTCCGAAAACGGGTCGATGAGCGCCTTCCAGTCGGCCTCGTCCATCGGGCCGGGCTCACCGCGGGTCTGCTCGGTGCGGGCCGTGACGCGGGCGTAGTGCGTGACCGCCGACACCGGTTCGGTCCGGTAGAAGGCCATGTACGCGAAGTCGGCGCGGGTGCGGTCGTACGAGCGCGGCGCGGGGTAGAAGCCGGCGCGACAGCGCTCGAAGGTGTCCGGCTGGGTCGCGACGACGCAGACGCGGGCGTCGCCGGGCGCGTCGTCGTCGGGGGCGTCCGCCGCGAACTGGTCGAGGTCCATGTCCGCGTTGGGGCGCGAGCGCGGATATATCCCCGCTCGGCTCGTACCCCGGATCAATGGCACGGAGCGCGGCGAGCGCGAGCGATGGTCCCCGCAAGCGCGACGAGACCCGGAGCGCGGACGACGACGCGTCGACGGACGGGCTGACCGGCCCGCCCGCCCTCTCGGTCGAGCGGCTCACGAAGCGGTTCGGCGACGGCGACGACGCGGTGACGGCGGTCGACGACGTGAGTCTCGCGGTCGAGCGCGGCTCCGTCGTCGGGCTGCTCGGACCGAACGGCGCGGGTAAGACGACGCTGATCAAGTGCGCGCTGGGCATCGTCGTCCCCGACGCGGGGTCGGTCCGGGTGTTCGGCAACGACGTGGGCGACGGCCGCCGCGCGGCCTACGCCGACGTGGACGCGATGTTGGAGGGCGCGCGCAACGACTACTGGCGGCTCACGGTCCGGGAGAACCTCCGGTACTTCGCGACGATCAGCGGAGTCGACCCCGACTCCGTGGCGGCGCGTCACGACCGCCTGCTCGACCGGCTCGACCTGGCCGACAAGGCGGACACGCCCGTTCGGGACCTCTCGCGCGGCATGAAACAGAAGGTGTCGCTGGCGAGCGTGCTGGCGGGCGGCGCGGAGCTGGTCTTCCTCGACGAGCCGACGCTCGGGCTCGACGTGGAGAGCGCGCGGACGCTCCGGGCCGAGTTACGCCGGCTGGCGGTCGAGGAGGGGCTCACCATCGTCGTCAGCAGCCACGACATGACGACGATCGAGGCGGTGTGCGACCGCGTCGTCATGCTGTCGAACGGGCGGATCGTGGCGGACGACAGCGTGGAGGCGCTGCTCGGCGCGGCCGCGAGCGACGCGGTGCGCGTGGCCAGCCCGGACCTCGACGCCGAGGCGGTCGCGGGCCTCCGCGAGGCGTTCGAGGTCCTCGACGTCGACCGCGAGGCGCGCCCGCCCGCGGTGACGGTCGCGGCCGGCGGCGACCGGCTGTACGACCTGACCGACGCGCTGCGGGCGGCCGGCGTCACCGTCTCGGACATCCGCACGGTCCAGCCCGACCTCGAAGAGGTGTTCCTCGAACGCACGGGGAGCGACCTCGGCGCCCCGTCCGGGGGTGACCGGCGATGAGCGCGGACACGAGCCCGCCGGAGGATCCGGGCGGCGCGGCCGCGGCCGAACCCGGCGACGGAGTGCGGCCGGACGACGAGCCCCGGCCGGCCACCTACTACCACTTGGCGCGGGCGGTCCTCTATCGGGAGTTCCTGATCTTCGTGCGGTACCCGGCCAACGCGATCGGCGGGATCGTGGTGTCGCTGTTCTTCTTCGCCGCGCTGTTCCTCGGCGGGCAGCTGCTCGCCGGACAGGCGCTGGCGGACTCGATCGAGGGGATCGTCGTCGGCTACTTCCTGTGGACGCTGTCGGTGGGCGCGTACTCCTCGGTGTCGAACGACATCGGCAGCGAAGTGCAGTGGGGGACCCTCGAACGCCACATCACCACGCCGTTCGGCTTCGCGCCCGTCGCCCTGCTGAAGGGGGTCGCGAAGGTGGTGCGCACCTTCCTCACGAGCGCGGTGATCCTCGCCGTGATGCTCCTCGCGACCGGGACGCGGCTCAGCCTCGCGCCGGTGACGGTGGTCGCCGTCGCCGGGCTGTCGATCGTCTCGGTCCTCGGGCTCGGCTTCGCCGCGGGCGGCGTGACGGTGCTGTACAAGCGGATCGGCAACTGGCTCAACCTCCTCCAGTTCGGGTTCGTCGGGCTGATCTCGGCGCCCGTCTTCGATCTCCCGTGGACGCGCGTCCTCCCCTTGGCGCACGGCAGCGCGATGCTCCAGCGCGCGATGGTCGACGGGACCCGACTGTGGGAGTTCCCGCCCGCCGACCTGGCGCTGCTCGTCGCGGTCGCCGGGGGCTACCTCGCCGGAGGATACCTCGTCTTCCAGCTGGCGACACGCCGAGCGCGGCGGCTCGGCGTGCTCGGCGACTACTGAGCGTCGTCGTCGGCCGCTGTCATCACGGCGTACGTCAGCGCCACGGGGATCGCCGCGCCGAGCGCGCCGGTCGGGACCAGCGAGGTCGGCGCCCCGACCAACAGCAACAGTCCGACCGCGACGCCCGCCGCCGCGACGCCGGCGAGGAACACCCGTCCGGACTTACGCATACCCGAACGACGTTCGCGGCGGCATATGTGCATGTCGGGTCGGAACCCCCCCTCGTCGAGTCGGAGCCACCCGGTTCACTCCCGCGCGGCCGACACGGCCTCGACCACCGCCCGCGCGTCCGCGGCGATCCGGTCGTACGCCCCCGCCTCGATCGCGTCGTGATCGACGATGGCGCCGCCGACCCCGACCGCCGCCGCGCCAGCCTCGACGTACGCGCCGGCGTCGTCCGCCGTCACGCCGCCGGTCGGGACGAGCGGGACCTGCGAGAGGGGCCCGCCGAGCGCCGCGACGTGGGCGGGACCGCCGGTCTTCGCCGGGAACACCTTCACGAAGTCCGCGCCGGCCTCGAACGCCTCGATCGCCTCTGTCGGCGTGTACGCGCCGGCCGCGATCGGCGTCCCGTACCGGTTCGCGGTCCGGATCACCTCTCGGTTCACCGTCGGCGTCACGACGAACTCGGCGCCGGCGAGCTGCGCCGCGCGGGCGGTCTCCGCGTCGAGGACGGTGCCGACCCCGACCGCGGCGTCGTCGACGCGCTCGGCGACCGCCTCGATCGCGGCCGTCACGTCCGGCGTGTCCGCCGTCACCTCCAGGGCCGTCACGCCGCCGTCGGTGACGGCGTCGGCGACCGCCGGGGCCTCTTCGACGCCGACGCCGCGGAGGATGGCGATCACGCCGCTGTCCGTGATCCGGTCGAGTCGGTCGGTTCGCATGGCGAGTATCTTTCGGGGAGGGGTATTAAATTAAACCGTGTTGAGCGCGGTCGCGCCGCGTCACAACAGTTCGAGTTCAATAGTCTTCGCGGCGCTGGAGACGAGTCCGGCTGTGTCTTCCTCCAACCGCTTCCCCTGCATCTCGTCTGACGGGCCGGAGACGCTGACCGCGCCCACAGGGTCGCCGTCGACGACGACGGGGGAGGCGGCGCACTGCCAGTCCGGGTCGAGTTCGCCGCGGTCGAACGCGATGTTCCGGTCCCTGATAGACCGAAGTTCGGAGCGGAGCGTCGCCCGGTCGGTCACTGTCCGGTCGGTTTTCGGGTCGAGGCCGTGACGGCCGACGTACTCGTCGACCGCGTCCGCCGACCGGAACGCGAGGATCGCCTTGCCGGCCGCGGCGGCATGGAGCTTGACGCTCCCACCGATCGAGATCGGGTGGTCTCGGGCGCCGATTCGATGTAGATAGACGGCGTCCGCGTTCTCCGGAACCACGAGGTTCGCGACCGCGTTTGTGTTCCGCGCCAGTTTTCGTATCTCGCTTTGCGCCGCCTGATAGACGGGATTGCGTTCTCTCGTCCCGAACCCGATCCGCAGGAATCGATGGGTGAGCTCGTAGGTCCCGTTGGTGTTCTTCACGTAACCGAGCGTACGGAGCGTCGAGAGGTGGTTGTGAACCGCGCTTTTCGAGACGTCCATCGCGTCGGCTAACTCGGTGACTCCGGCGCCGTCACGGTCGTATAGTTCCTCGACGATCTGCATGGACGTCTCCGTCGCCTGAACAGTGATGGTGTCCGTATCTCCCATCGTTTCTGAGAGTGGTATGAGAGACAGCGGTATAACACTTGTTTAGTATAGGAGAACACAGTCACCGATAAGAGTATTATATTATGGTTGTAGTCTATAAATTAATTACATTATGCTCACACTATTGGGTTCGGACGGAACAAATTCGAAAAAACGCATATATATCGCCTCTGTTCACCTCGTGAAAACACAAATGAAGCGGTTCTGAGCCGTTTTTAGGACAAATGCCCAGTAATTTTATATAGCTGTAACGCAAGAGACTGATAGTCAGGTTCGATCATGACTAACAAACCAAACTACGCCCAATACGGGCGACGTAGACTCATGAAAGGCGCGGGACTCGCGGGGCTCGCGGGACTCGCAGGGTGTATCGGAACCGGCGACCCAGGAAGTGGGGGAGACGGCGGCGACGGCGGCGACGGGAGCGACGGCAGTGACGGGAGCGACGGCAGCGACGAGAGCGACGGCGGCAACGGCATGGCGTCGGAGATCAACGTGTGGGGGTGGGATGTTGCCGCGCGAGCGCTGATGATAACCTCTGAGGAGTACGAGTCCGAGAACGACGCGACGGTTTCCGTCGAGGAGTTCGGTCGGTCCGCGATGAAGGACCGACTCCAGACGAACCTGCTCTCGGGCTCCGGCGCGCCGGCGGTCTCCATGTTGGAGTCCGTCGACGGCCCGTCGTTCATCGACACGGGCTCCGTCGCGCCGCTCACCGACGAGATCGAGGAAGCGGGCGTTCAGGACGACTTCGTCTCCGGGAAGTGGGAGGCCCTCACCGTCGACGGCGACATCTACGCGCTCCCGTGGGACACCGGTCCCACGGCGGTGTATTACCGCCGGTCGGTGTACGACGAACACGATATCGACCCGGACAGCATCGAGACGTGGGAGGAGTTCATCGAGGAGGGCCAGAAGCTCCCGGATGACCAGTATATGCTCAACCTCCCTGAGGGGGACCTCTCCGGCGTCTGGCGGTATCAGTTCCGCCAGCTGTCCGGCGAGCCCTTCCTCGAGAGCGGCGAGGTGAACATCCACAACGAGAAGTCGCTCCGTGTGGCCCGCAATATAAAGGAGATCTATGACGCCGATATCGCGGCCAACATTGAAGGATGGACGTCCGCCTGGTTCAGCGCCTACGGCGACGCGACGATCGCCTCGCTCCCCTCGGCGGCGTGGATGGAAGGGACTCTGCGGGCCGAGCTTCCCGACACCGCGGGCGACTGGGGAGTGTTCAAGATCCCCGCGCTGGAGTCGGGCGGGCCGCGCGCGTCGAACTGGGGCGGCTCCAACCTTATGATCGCCGACCAGGTGTCCGACGAGGCCCATGCGCGTGGGTGGGACTACATGGAGTTCTCGCTGGCGACCAAGGAGATGCAGCTGGCGATGTATGACGAGTACGGTCTCTTCCCGGCGCTGGAGACCACCTACGACGACCCGGTTTTCGACGAGGAACTGGACTTCTACGACGGTCAGCCCGCACGAGCGCTCTTCGCTGAGGTCGCACAGGACGCGCCCGGATACCGGTTTACCGCGGACACGCCAGAGGTGTCACAGGCCATCGAGACCGAGTTACAGCGGATGATCAACGGCGAGCAGTCGCCCGAAGAAGCCGTCCAGGCGGCCGCGGAGACTGTCGCCGAGAACACCGATCGGGACCTCGCGTAACTCGGAGGGACCGATCGAATGGCCACTTCTGACGAGACAAACGACCGCGTCGAGCAGACGTACCGCCGACGCGCCCGGGCGAGGATACAGAGCGTCGGGAGACGGCTCAGACGAGCGGCGCGACCGGGATGGGACAGAGTGCGGTTCGCCAGGCAGGATCTGACGGCGGCGATGCCGGCGCTGCCGCGCGTCGCGTACCTGTTCATCGCACCGTTCTTCGTACTGTTCGGGCTGTTTCTCGCCTTCCCGGTGTTTTACACGCTGTATCTGTCGTTCTTCGAGTATCAGGGCGTCGGCGAAGGATCGCTGTTCTGGATCGACCTCGGCCCGCTGTACGTCGAGATTCCACAGATCGCGCAGCTGAATTTTGTCGGGCTCGGGAACTACGCCCGCCTGCTCGGCAACGATCTGTTCTGGCAGTCGATGTTCAACACCTCGTACATCCTCGCGGTTCAGGTCCCGCTTATGATTGGGCTTGCACTTGCGCTCGCACTCGCGCTGAACGCCTCGTTCATGCGTCTCAAGGGAGTGTTCCGCACCGCGATCGCGCTGCCGGTCTCGGCGAACCTCGTCGCGTACTCGACGGTGTTCCTGCTGCTTTTCAACGAGCAGCTGGGATTCCTGAACTACGTCCTCTCCGGTGTCGGGCTCGGTCCGATACCGTGGTTGACCAGTGAGTTTTGGGCTCGGAACACGATCATCGCCGCGGTGACGTGGCGGTGGACGGGGTACAATATGATTATCCTCCTCGCTGGTCTCCAGACGATCCCACAGCAGCTGTACGAGGCGGCTGAGATCGACGGAGCGAACCGGTGGGAGAAGTTCCGCTACGTCACGCTCCCGCAGCTTAAACCGGTGCTGCTATTCGTCGTCGTGTTGTCGACGATTGGGACGTTCAAGCTGTTCGCCGAGCCGTACGTCATCACTGGCGGCGGCCCGACGAACGCGACAATCACGATCGTCCAGTACATCTACCGGCAGGCGTTCGTCAACTTCAACCTCGGCTATGCGAGTGCGCTTACGGTCGTGTTCGTGGTGGTCGTTAGCATCTTCTCAATCATCCAGATCAAGCTCGGGGGTGAGGACTGATGCGCGATCAACGCCGGAAGGACGCGGTCTGGCGGTTCCTCACCTACGCCTTCGTCATCACGATGGTTGTGGTGATGATGGTACCGCTGTACTGGATGCTGGTGGCGGCGACGCTCCCACAGGAGCAGTTCCTCCAGTTCCCGCCGCGGTTGATTCCCGGCACCGCATTCCTCGACAACTTCGCGGCACTACAGGAGCGGCTCGACTTCGTCCGTACGATCCGGAACAGCGTCTTCATCGCCGTCGTCTACACGCTGCTCTCGCTCGTGTTGTGTTCGATGGGTGGCTTCGCGTTCGCCAAGTACGAGTTCAAGTACAAGGAACCGATCTTCTATACGATCTTGGCGACGCTCGTGTTGCCGATCCAGCTGCTCGTCATCCCGCTGTTCCTGCTGATGGCACAGCTGGACTGGACAAACACCTTCCGGGCGATCATCCTCCCGTGGGCGGCCAACCCCATCGGAATCTTCCTCATGCGGCAGAACATGAAATCGATCCCGGACGCGCTGCTCGAATCCGCCCGGATGGACGGCGCGACGGAGTTCCAGATATTCTATCGGATCGCCTTACCGACAATGCGGTCGTCGCTGGCCGCGCTGGCGATCATCCTGTTCCTGTTCCAGTGGGACCTGTTCTTGTACCCGCTCGTGATCCTCGAGTCGGCAGACATGTACACCATCCCCATCGGACTGGCGCAGCTGACCGGGTTCCAGCGGATTTACTACGACCAGATCATGGTGGCGGCGACGCTTGCCATCGTTCCGATGGTCGTGTTGTTCTTAGTGCTACAGAAACAGTTCGTCAGTGGCATCCTCGCGGGGTCGCTCAAAGAGTAACCAATGTCAGGAATCAACATTACCGAATTAGACAAGGTGTACGACTCCGGAACCGAGAACGTGGTCGCCGTGGAGAGCCTCTCCGTCGATATCGACCACGGCGAGTTCCTCGTATTGGTCGGGCCGTCCGGCTGCGGGAAGTCGACGACGCTCCGCTGTCTCGCCGGTCTTGAGGACGCGACGGCGGGGACGATACGGTTCGACGGCGAGGATGTCACGGAGTACCGGGCCAGCGAACGGGACGTGGCCATGGTGTTCCAGAACTACGCGCTGTACCCGCACATGACCGTCCGGGGTAACATCGGCTTCGGGCTGAAGCTCTCGACGAAGCTGACCGGCGACGAGATCGAAGCGAAAGTTGAGGACGTCGCCGAAATGCTCGGGATACGCGAGTTGCTCGACGAGAAACCGAAGGCACTCTCCGGGGGGCAACAGCAGCGCGTGGCCCTTGGACGGGCGATCGTTCGAGAGCCGTCTGTGTTCCTGATGGACGAGCCGCTCAGCAACCTCGACGCCAAGCTCCGCTCAGAGATGCGGACCGAGCTACAGGAGCTACAGGCCGACCTTGACGTGACGACGGTGTACGTCACCCACGACCAGACGGAGGCGATGGCGATGGGCGATCGGATTGCCGTGATGGACGGCGGTGTACTCCAGCAGGTCGGGTCGCCGGAGGAGGTGTACCGCTCGCCTGTGAACCGGTTTGTCGCCGACTTCATCGGATCGCCGAGCATCAACCTCCTTACGGCCGACGTGGAAGACGGTACCCTTGCGGGTCCCGGGGGGTTCGCGTACGAGCTCGACGACTCGGAGCCGGTCGACGGACACGAACGGGTCAGTGTCGGTGTCAGGCCGGAGGACATCGAGGTCGTCGAATCGGGTCGGAACGCGGCCGACGTGACGGTCGTGGAGCCGATGGGGAACGAGAACTTCCTCTACATGGAGATTGGCGGCCACGAGCTCACCGCCCGCGTCAGCCCAACGGTCCGGCCGGCGGAGGGGTCACAGGTCGCGTTCGACTTCGACGAGGCGGCGCTGTACCTGTTCGACGTCGAGACCGGCGACGCGCTGAAAACCAAAACGGACTCCGTCGACAGCGCTGTCGTCGGAACGACACAGAACTAAGCGATCATGTACATCACCGACTACGAGCTGTTCGAAGTACCGCCTCGCTGGCTATTCTTGAAGCTCACAACGAGCGACGGTACCGTCGGCTGGGGAGAGCCGATCGTGGAAGGGCGCTCGCACACGGTCGTCGCGGCCGTTGAGGAGCTGCTCGACAACTACCTGCTCGGCGAGGACCCGACGCGGATCGAGGACCACTGGCAGGCGATGTATCGCGGGGGGTTCTACCGCGGGGGCCCCGTGCTGATGAGCGCCATCGCCGGCGTCGACCAGGCGCTGTGGGACCTCAAGGGGAAGCAGTTCGGCGCGCCAGTCCACGAGCTGCTCGGCGGCCGCGCGCGCAACCGTATCCGCGTCTACCAGTGGATCGGCGGGGACCGGCCGGCAGACGTCGGCGAGGCCGCCAGCGAGAAGGTCGACGCGGGGTTCTCGGCGCTGAAGATGAACGCGACCGCGGAGCTGCGGCCGATCGACACCCCGGCCACCGTGAACGACGCGGTCGACCGGATCGCGGCCGTCCGGGAGTCCGTCGGCGACGATGTCGACATTGGGGTCGACTTCCACGGGCGCGTGTCGAAGCCGATGGTTCGGCGGCTTGCGGCCGCGTTGGAGCCCTACGACCCGATGTTCATCGAGGAGCCGGTGTTGCCCGAGCACAACGACTCGCTCTCGGGGATCCGGCAGTCGACGACGATCCCGATCGCGACCGGCGAGCGGATGTACTCGCGGTGGGACTTCAAGGAGGTGCTCGAGGCGGACGCCGTGGACCTGATCCAACCCGACGTCTCGCACGCGGGGGGGATCACCGAGATGAAGAAGATCGCGTCCATGGCCGAGGCGTACGACGTGTCGATTGCGCCGCACTGCCCCCTCGGGCCCATCGCGCTCGCGTCCTGTATTCAGGTCGACGCCTGCACGCCGAATGCGCTGATCCAGGAGCAGTCGCTCGACATCCACTACAACGAGACGAGCGACGTGCTGGACTACCTCGCCGACCCGGCGGTGTTCGAGTACCGCGACGGCTTCGTCGACATCCCCGGCGGCGACGGGCTCGGGATCGAGATCGACGAGGAGCACGTCCGGGAACAGCACGGCAACGTTGACTGGCACAACCCCGTCTGGCGGCACGACGACGGCTCCGTGGCGGAGTGGTGATCCGGATGCTGACACAAACGCGGCGACGCGGGAGAGAGCGATGACCCGCCGACACGAATCACCGACCGACCACGCGGTGCCCCGACGCTTCGCCGGGAAGACCGCTATCGTCACGGGGTCGACGCGCGGCATCGGTGCCGGAATCGCGGAGCGGCTGGCCGCCGAGGGCGCGAACGTCGTCGTCAGCGGCCGCACCGTCGAGGCCGGTGAGGCCGTCGTCGACCGGATCGCGGACCTGTCCCCAGATGAGTCGGCCGACCGCGCGCCCGCCGGCGACGTGACGTTCGTCCGCGCCGACATGCGCGACCCGGACGACGTGGCGGCGCTCGCCGAGGCGGCCGTCGAAGAGTACGGCTCGCTCGACGTGCTCGTAAACAACGCCGGCGTCCAGACCGAGACCGCGGCTGACGAGGCGACGCTCGACGACTGGGCGTTCGTCGTCGAGACGGACTTCCGTGCGTACTGGCTCGCGGCGCGGGAGGCGCTCGACCACATGGACCGGGGGGCGATCGTGAACGTCTCGTCAAACCACGCGTACGCGACGATGCCCGCGCACTTCCCATACAACGCGGTGAAGGCGGGGATCAACGGCATGACGCGGTCGCTCGCCGTCGACTTCGGCCCCCGGGTCCGGGTGAACACGGTCGTGCCGGGCTGGGTCGAGATCGAGCGGACGCGCGACGAGCTCCCCGAGGGGCGGTTCGAGGAGGTCGAGTCGATCCACCCGACCGGCCGGATCGGCACGCCGGCCGACGTCGCCGGGGCCGTTTCCTTCCTCGCGAGCGAGGACGCCGCCTTCGTCACGGGCGCCGCCCTCCTCGTCGACGGCGGCCGCGGCGCGGTGATGCAGGACGACACCCTCCCGGACTACCGGGCGCGAGAGCGCTCGGAGTAGCCGGTCGAGGAAGATTCCGAATTGGTGGCTGTTGAACTGCTCCGACGATCACACACTGTGAATCGTCGTGATCAATACGGGGACGGCAACGGGTGAGGGCGGGAGTGCGTATCGCAGGTCGCGAGTGCGGTCGTTTATAACTGATCGAGTGGTGTTGCTGGTAGCTGTTTATAGGCGCTCGACGACGCGGTGAACACCTCTAAAGCCCCAGTCGGGAGGACTCGATGCGCTCGCTGCGGTCCTCAGTCGGTCGTTGCCACTCCCTCCCTGCGGTGCTTGCGTCGCCTGTGGCGGTTTCGCGGCTGCCCCTTCGATTCCCGCCCCGGAACAGCACCGCAGCCTCAACCTCCCCATCCTCGTCGCTGGCGGCCGTCGCTTCGCTCCGCCCGCCACCGACTCCCTCGCGCGGCGCCGCTCGCGGGCCTCCGGCCCGCTCCCGGGCCCGCGCCGACCGCTTCGTCCATTTATAAACGATCGACGCCGTGGCGTACGCCTATTTAAATATCTTATTCGCACCACCGATCTGCAACACTCACTCCCGCTATCGATCAGGTAGCACTCTTCAACGACCGGCTGTTTCAGGCGAAAAGGTTTAAGAATGGGATTCAGCGGAGCCGTATGTTTCGACTGACGTGTCCGACTACGGCTGAGCGACCCGCAGACCGTCCACGCGGTCGCCCTCGATGACGACGACTCCGTACGACCCCACAACAGCGGTGTCAGCGCGCGATTCCTCGCCGCCGTCACCCGCCGCGTCGACGGCGTCCCGGTCGGCGTCGTCGACCGCGAGCGAGTCGGGGTCGATCCCGGGCAGTCGGAGCCGGTCGCCCGTGAAGTTGGTCACCCACGTGTGGCCGCCGCGGTAGCCGACGCGGACGCCGTCCGGAAGCCGATCGGCGTAACGAATACCCGCGCGGTCGAGCAGGGCCGACGCGAGCGCGTCCGCCAGGTCCGGGTCGGGCCAGACCCCGCAGTAGGTGACGCGTCCGTCGCCGACCGCGTTGGCGACGACCGCCGGTCGACCGTCCGCCGGCCCGTCGACCTCGTACGTGTACCGGACCTCAGCGGCGTCCGGGTCGAGCCACTCGGCCCAAGTCCGGAACGAGGCGGACGGCGCCGCGCCGTCGTCGGCATCGCTCCCGTCGTCCGTGGGACCGTCCGCCCGCCGGACCGCCGTTTCGAGGCGCCGCGGCAGCGACTCGTGCTGGTCGACGGCCGCGCCGACGAGGTCGGTCAGCGGGCCGGGCTGCGACGTCGGTCGGAGCTTGTTCTCCGCGTCCTTCACGCCGGTTCGGGGTCCGAAGAGGACCTCCCCGCCACCGGCGACGTAGTCGGTCAGCCGGTCGGCGAGGTCCTCGGTGACGAGGTGGAGCGCGGGCGCGACGACGGCGGCGTATCCGGAGAGGTCGGCGCTCGGCGGGACCACGTCCACCTGGACGCCGCGACCGCGGACGGCGCCGTAGAACGCCTCTTGGAGCGCCCAGTAGTCGAACTCCGGGGCGTGGGGCTGCGCGTCGAGTGCCCACAGGGAGTCGTAGTCGAAGACGACCGCCACCGGCGCGTCCACGTGGTCGGCGCTGTCGAGCGCCGCGAACTCTTCGCTAGCGCGCGCGGCGTCAGCGTACCCGCGGTCGGGCGAGCCGTCCGCCTTCCGGAGGCCGGCGTGGTACTGCTCTTGCCCCTCGAGACAGCGCCGCCACCTGAAGTAGAGCACCGCGTCGGCCCCGTGAGCGGCGGCGTGGTGGGCCCACAGCCGCATCGCGCCCTCGCCCGGCTGGGGGCAGTGCGGCGGCCAGTTGACGTCGCCCGGCTGCTGTTCCATCACCCAGAACGGCCTGTCGAGCGCGCTCCGGTAGAGGTCGTGGTCCATCCCCACCTGGTCGGGGTCGCCGGCCCGCAGCTGGTCCGGCGACGCCTCCCCGTCGTAGCGGTCCTGAACGAATCCCGTCGGGTAGGAGTCCCAGGCGACGCGGTCGAGGTCCGCGCTCACGTCGTAGGCGTTCAGCGTTGGGAACCGTCCCATGAAGTTGTGAGTAACGAACCAGTTTGGGTCGGCCTCGCGTATCAGGCCGGCCTGGAGGCGGTTGTACTCGACGACCGAGTCGCTGGCGAAGCGCGCGTACGCCAGCAGCCGTGAGGGGTGGTGCTCCGCGGGGGTCGGCCCCGGCGGGTCGACCTCCTCGAACGAGCCGTACTGCTGGCTCCAGAACGCGTTCCCCCACGCCTCGTTGAGCCGGTCGATGTCGCCGTAGCGGTCCGCGAGCCACGTCCGGAACGCCTCGGCGCAGTCGTCGCAGTAACAGCGGACGGTCCGATGACAGCCGAACTCGTTGTCCGTCTGCCAGCCGGCGACGTGCGGCGAGTCGGCGTACCGTTCGGTGACCCGCTCGACGATCCGTGCCGTCTCCTCGCGGTAGGCGGTGGAGTTGAAACAGTAGTGGCGGCGGCTGCCGTGTTGACGGACGGTGCCGTCGGGCTCTTCCTGCCGGATCGACGGCCGCTCGTCGACTAGCCACTTCGGCGGCGTCGCCGTCGGCGTACATAACACCGCCTCCATCCCGTGGTCGCCAACGAGCTCGATCGCCTCGTCGAGCCACCCGAAGTCGAACTCCCCGCGCTCGGGCTCAAGAACTCCCCACGAGAACTCCGCCATCCGCACGTATTCGAGGCCGGCGTCGGCCATCGCGGCGATGTCGCGTTCCCACTCTTCGCTCGGCCAGTGTTCCGGGAAGTAACAGACTCCGGTTCGCATGGCTCACCGTGTCGACCGTGTCACCTAAGCGTTCGGATAGGCGGAGTCGACGGCGGTCGGCCTCCGCCCGACGGGGCGCTCGCGTGGCAGGGTATTTGTGGGGGCACGGAGAGGGTGTGATATGAACGAGGGCAGGGCGCACACCACCGCAGTCACGTACGACCCGACCGACCGCGAGGTCACGGTCGCGGACGACGCCGGCGACCTCCTCGTCGGGAGCCTCCACGCGGCGGCGACCGACGGGGAAGACGGGCGGGTGCGGGTCGCAGCGGTGTCGCTGTCGACGGAGGGCGGCGGCGTGACCGCGACCGTGACCGTCGAGAACGCCGGCAAGGAACCGGTCCGAGTCGGCGACGTGACGTGCGCGTTCGACACCGCGTTCGGCGCTGACGCGCGTGTGTACCGGCACGGGTACCAGTCGTGGACGCCGACGGGGACGCTCTCTGTCGGAGAGCGGTTCCCGATCGAGGACCCCGACAACGCCCCGATGATGAACGACCTCGCGGCGTCGACAGACGACCGGGTCAGCAGCTACCTGACCGGGCTCGTCGAGGGGGATCGCGGCGTCACGGCGGGGTTCCTCGAACACGACCGGTTCTGCACGCGGTTCGAGGTGGCCGACGACGCCGACGGGGTCGCGACGCTGCGCGCGGTGTGTCCGCTGGAGGGGACGCGCTTGGCGCCCGGCGAGCGGACCGAGCTACCGCCGTTGTGGGTTGACGCCGACCGCGACCTGCGGGAGGGACTGGCCGCGCTGGCCGACCGCGTCGGCGAGCGGATGGACGCCCGCGTACCCGAGCGCGCGCCGACCGGGTGGTGTTCGTGGTACCACTACTTCACCGATGTCACCGAGGCGGACGTGCGGGAGAACCTCGCGGAACTCAGAGGGTGGGAGATCCCGGTCGACGTGGTCCAAGTCGACGACGGCTACATGGAGGCGTTCGGTGACTGGCGGTCGATCGCCGACGGGTTCGAGGATATGAGCACCGTTGCGGGTGACATCGCGACCGCGGGGTACCGCCCGGGATTGTGGCTCGCGCCGTTCTACGTGGAGGCCGGCGCTGACCTGTATGCCGACCACCCGGACTGGTTCGTCACGGAGCCGACGGACGGCGCTGGCGACGGTCCGGGAACGCCGGTCGACGGCGGCTTCCGCGCCGGGTCCGAGCTGTACGGGCTCGACACGACGCACCCAGAGGTCCTCGACTGGCTCCGCGAGACCGTCTCGACGGTTGTCGACGAGTGGGGATTCACCTACCTGAAGCTCGACTTCCTCTTCGCGGCGGCACTCCCCGGCGAGCGGCACGACCCCGAGGCCACCCGGATCGAGGCGTATCGGCGGGGCGTGGAAGCGATCGCCGAGGCGGCCGGCGACGACGCGTTCCTCCTCGGCTGCGGCGCGCCGATGGCCCCGAGCGTCGGGCTCTTCGACGCCATGCGGGTCGGCCCGGACACTGACCCGACATGGGAGACGCCGGGGGAGTCGGGGAGTCAGCCGGGGCTGAAAAACGCCGTCCGCAACACACTCACCCGAAACTTTCTCCACCGGCGGTGGTGGCTCAACGACCCCGACTGCCAGCTCGTCCGAGACACGAGCGACCTCACCGCGGCCGAGCGTGAGTCGTTCGCGGCGCTCGTCGCCGCGACCGGCGGCGTGAACGTGTTCTCTGACCGGCTCGCGGAGATCGGTGCGGCCGGCCGCCGGCTTCTCGAACGGACGATCCCGCCCGCGACCGGCGGCGAGGTCGGGCGACTCGACGAGGAGCGGTTCCCGTCGCGAGTCGTCTGCGACCGGCCGGGCGACGGGGCCACGACCGTCGCCCTGTTTAATTGGGCGGACGAGCCGTCGACCGTCAGGTTCGACGCGCGCGAGCACGGGTGGAGGGGGGGACCAGAATCGGACCGGGTCGTCTGGGACGGGCTCTCCGGCTCGGTTGTTGCCGGTCCGGTCGTCGAGCGCGAGCTGCCGCCGCACGGCGCGGCCGTGTTCGCCGTCGTCTCGGCCGAGGACGGCGACCTGCTCGGCGACGCCGCGACGCTCACGGGGGGGTCGGACCGCGCGTCGGGGGCGACCGTTCGAGACGGGGCCCTCACGGCGGCGGTCGACGGGGAGCGCGTGACGTTCGCGCTCGACCGCGAGTGACGACCGCCGCCGATCACCCGTTCTTATAATTGGTCGAGCGTAGCACCGGGTATGAACACGTTCGAGACCTGCTGTGTGGGGTGGCGCCGATGACTGACCTCGTGACCTTCGGCGAGACGATGCTCCGGCTGTCGCCGCCGCGCGGCGACCGGCTCGAGACGACGCGCGAGCTGGCCGTCCAGGCCGGCGGCGCGGAGAGCAACGTCGCGGTCGGCGCGGCGCGGCTCGGCGTCGACGCCGCGTGGCTGTCGAAGCTCCCGGACTCGCCGCTCGGCCGGCGGGTGACGAGCGAGCTCCGAAGTCACGGGGTCAGCCCGGAAGTCGCGTGGGCGGACCCGGACGAGAGTCGGGTCGGGACGTACTACCTCGAACACGGCGGCGCCCCGCGCGGGACGAACGTGATCTACGACCGCGCAAACGCCGCGATCACGACCGTCGAGCCCGACGAGCTCCCCGCGGCGCCGCTCGACGGCGCGGAGTGGTTCCACACGACGGGGATCACGCCGGCGCTGTCGCCGGCCGCCGCGGAGACAACGACCGCGCTGCTGCGCCGCGCGGGCGAGGCGGGCGCCACCCGCTCGTTCGACCTGAACTACCGGTCGAAGCTGTGGGGGCCCGACGAGGCACGCGACGCGTACGAGACGCTGTTCGAGCACGTCGACACCCTGTTCGTCCCCCACCGGGACGCGCGGGCGGTGCTGGACCGCGACGGCGACGCCGTCGAGGTCGCCCACGGCCTCGCGACCGACCACGCCCTCGACACTGTGGTGGTCACCCGCGGCGACGAGGGGGCGACGGCGCTCACGGGCGGCGACGTGTACGAGCAGACGGTGTTCGAGGCGGAGACGTTCGACGCGATCGGCACCGGCGACGCGTTCGTCGCCGGGTTCGTCGCCGAGCGACTGCGGGGCGGCGACGTCTCCGCGGCCCTGGAGTGGGGGTCGGCGACGGCGGCCGTGAAGCGGACGACCGACGGCGACCTCGCGGTCACGACCCGCGCGGAGGTCGCGTCCGTCATCGACGGCGCCGACCGGATCAGCCGCTGACGCGTCGAGCGTCGCGCGCGCGGCGGTCGGCCCGCACGTTCGGTGGTCCTCGTTTGGATCGGTCGTCTCGGCCGCTCAGCGGTCCTCGTCTGGCTCCGCAGCGAGCGCCTCGTCGCGGAGTTCGCGGCAGCGCTCGCCCGCGACCTCCAGGTCCGGGACGGGCGTCGGCTCCCCGTCGGCGTCGACGGCGACGAACACGAAGTACGACTCCGTGGTGAGCTCGCGCTCCCCGGTCCGCGGCGACTCGCGGTACGCGCGGATCCGCGTCCGGAGGCTCGTCCGCCCGACTGCGTACACGTACGACTCGATGACGCAGGTGTCCCCCTGCGGCACCGGCCGCTTGAAGTCGAGCTCGTTGATCTTGGCCGTGACGCAGGTCTCGCCCGCGGCGCGCATCGCCGACATCGCGCCGATCTCGTCCATCCACTTGACGACGTTCCCCCCGTGGGCCGACGCGTAGTTGTTCGTGTGGGTGGGCTGGACGCGCTGGCGGTTCTCGATGTAGGTCTCGCTGACGCTGGGCATGGATACGGGTGGCACGGCCGAGGGAAAAGCCCGCGCCCCGGCGCGTCGCCGGCTCGCAGTCGCTCGATTTCCGATCGCCGACCGCTCTGCCCGCGGCTCGCACGCTCGCCGCTCTGATTATCGATCCCGGTAATTTCGCCTGTACTCCTAAGTAAGGTGGTTATTACTCTCCGATCATACATGCTGAACGTAATCACCGGGCGGTACGGTCGACGCGTCGGGGCGGCGGTGCTCTCGACCCTCGTCGTCACGCTCGGGTTCGTCGGCCTCTTCGCGGGCCACGTCGCGACGGTCGGGACGCCGGAGGCCGCGACCGCGTCGCTCATGGGGATCGGCGTCGTCCTCACCCTGAACCTGGGCCTACTGGGGATCGTCATAGTCGGCAACGTCGCCGTCGAGCTCCGGCGGCTGACGCAGACGGCCGAGGCCGTCGGCCGCGGCAAGTTCGACGCGAGCGCCAGCTCCGACCGCGGCGACGAGATCGGGCGACTCTTCGACGCCTTCGACGAGACCCGGCGGTCGCTGCGGGGCGCGGTCGCCGAGTCCGAACGCGCGAAGTCGGAGGCGGAGACGGCCCGTGAGGAGGCCGAGGAGCTCTCCGACACGCTGCTCGAACGCGCCGACGAGATCGGCGGCGCGATGGAGCGGGCGGCCGACGGCGACCTCTCCCGACAGCTCTCCGAGGAGAGCGAGGTCGACGCGATCGAGCGCATCACGGCCGCGTACAACGAGATGACCGGCGGGCTCTCGACGACGATCGAGGACATCCAGACGTTCGCGGGCGACGTGGAGGCGACGAGCGAGGAGATGGCCGCCGAGGCCGACGACGTGGCCGCGATGAACGAGGAGGTGGCCGACGAGATGCGAACGCTCGCCGACGAGTTGGACGAGCAGACCGACCGGCTGCGCGAGACGGCCGCCGACACCGATGACTTCTCGGCGACCGTCGAGGAGATCGCCTCCACCACCGACGAGGTGGCGGGCGACGCGAGCGCCGCGGCCGAGCTCGGCGAGGAGGGCGAGCAGCGCGCGACCGAGGCGGTCGAGGCGATCGTCGAGATCGGCGACCTGCTGGCAGAGCTCGACGACCTCGTCGCCGGGCTCGACGACCGGATGGACGGCGTCGCGGAGACGACCGACGTGATCGCCGACATCGCTGAGCAGACCAACATCCTCGCGCTGAACGCCTCCATCGAGGCGTCGCGAGCGGGTGGTGACGGCGACGGATTCGCGGTCGTCGCCGACGAGGTAAAGGGGCTCGCCGAGGAGACGCGCGAGTCGACGACGGCAATCGAGTCGACGATCGGCGAGGTGACCGACGACGTGTCGGCGGTCGCCGGAGAGATGGACCGGACGATGACCGAACTGGACGACACGACCGCCGCGGTCCGGGCGGCGGGCGAGGCGATCGAGGAACTCACCGGCACCGTCGAGGACGTCGACGTCGCGATGGGGGACATCGCCCGCGCGACCGACGAGGGCGCCGAGGGGATCGAGTCGGTCGCGGCCCGCGTCGAGGAGGTCCACAACTCGGCGACCGACGCGGCCGACCGCGCGCGGACGCTGGCCGAGACCGCCGACGACACCGCTGAGACGGTCGGCGACCTCGCGGAGACGGCGACGGCGCTCGCCGAGCGGACCGCGTCGCTCACCGAGCGGCTCGCGCAGTTCGAGACGCGCGGAGACGCGGCCGACGTCGCGGCCGCGACGACCGCGACGGGGACGGACGCTGGGACGGAGCCCCCGGCGGGCGCCGCCGGCGACGCGGAGGTGAGCGCCGATGATTGAGCCGTCGACGGTGCGGTTCGCCTCGGCGGGGGTCTACGCGGTCTCCGCCGTCGTCCTGCTCGCGCTGGCGCGGCGTAAACCCCCCGAGCTGCGGCGGTACTGCTACCCGTTCATCGCGGTCGTGGCGCTCGCGGGCGTCGGGATCGGGACGTGGGGCGCCGGGATCGGGGCGTTCTCGGTCGGGAGCGGCACGCTGGAGGCGGGGCAGCTGCTCTCCGACTACGTCGCGTACCCCTTCCTGTTCGGGTTCGCGGCGTTCGTCTCGGGGGCGGGCCGGCGGTACGTCTGGGGGATCGTCGCGCTCACCGTCGCGATGCGGCTCGGCTACGACTTCGCGGAGGTGTTCGAAGGCGCGCTCGCGACGGCGGGCACCCTCGGGATCCTCGTCGGGTACCTTGTCCTGATCGGGCTGTTCTTCGGCCCGATCGCGGGCGCGGCCGCCCGACAGCCGCCCGCCCGGGAGCTGTTTTACAAGAAGACGCGGAACCTCGCGCTGTTCGCGTTCGGCGTCCTGATCGCGTGGGCAATGTTACAGATCGCCGGGCTGTTCGATCAGTTCTCCGCGGCGGTGACCTTGGAGTACCTCGACCTCCTGCTCCGGGTCGGGTTCGCGGGCTTCGTGTTCGCGAACGTGGAGACGCTGGCGGCCGAGGCCGACTCCGAGATCGGCGAGGAGGACGGTGATGCGGGTCGGGGCACGACCGCAACGGTGTCGGTGTCGAGCGCGGACTGAGTCGGCGTAATCGGACTTTTTACCAGAATTGAGGCGAGAATGCCCCTTCCTCAAGGAGCGACTATCGGGAGCGAGTAGGGAGGAGATGAATCGCCGCACGCAGTACAAACCATTAAATAAACATATCCCAAACTGAGGGACAGCGATGGAATACAGTCACCGCTACCACGCCTATCCGACACAAAAGGTGGCGGAGACTGTCGAACAGCACATCGACGTTCATCGCCAAGCGTACAACTTCACGCGGTACGAGTACACGAATCACAACGACGCCGACAACGTTGGGTCGGCGTACAAGCATCACGACCGTCTCACCGACTGGAAAGACGAGTTTTCCGTGTTCACAGAGGTTCACTCGAAAGCACTCCAGCGAACCGTCACGCGGTTCTATCAGAACCTCTCGAATCTCTCTGAGAAGAAACGGAATGGTCAGAAGGTCGGGATGCTCAAGTGGAAATCGCCAGCGGAGTTTCAGAGTATGACGTATTCGCAGTCCGGTTTCGAACTCAAAAACACGAGTGGCCACAACGCGACACTCTGGCTCTCCAAAATCGGTGACATCCCGATCCGCTACCACCGCGAACTCCCAGATACAGCGGAGATCAAAGAAGTCACGATTAAAAAAGAGACAACCGGTGAGTGGTTCGTCTCTTTCGGTCTCGAAACCGATGAGGCCGATCTACCCGAGAAACCCAGCGTAGATGCACTCAACACGAACAACAGCGTTGGAATCGATCTCGGTATCCGTAACTACATCCACACCTCGGACGGGAAAACTGTAGATTGGCTCGATCTCGGAGACGAGTACGAACAACTCCGTCGCAAGCAACGCAAACTCTCTCGCAAAGAGGAAGGGTCAAACAACTACGAGAAACAACGACTGAAGGTTGCGAAAATCAAGCGTCACATCCGGCGGAAGGTGCTGGACTACCAGCACAAACTCACGACGTGGCTCGTCCGCGAGTACGACGCGGTGTTCGTCGAGAACTTGGATGTGAAGGAGATGCTGGAACAGTCGTACAACGCCCAGAACAAGCAGGATGCGGCGTGGCGACAGTTCATCACTCTGCTCGAATATAAAGCCGAGCTGTACGGGACGCACGTGGTTCAAGTCGAAGCGCGGGGCACGACGAAAGAGTGTGCGTCGTGTGGCGTGGAGACAGCGAAACCTATCTGGGTTAGAGAGCATTCGTGTCCCTCGTGTGGGTTTGAATGTGACCGTGACGCGAATGCGGCGATGAACGTCTTGCAGAGAGGCTTTGCTGAATTAGGGCTGGGATGGCCCGAAGATACGCCTGTGGAGACTGCGCTCCCTGCGGACACCCATTCGGTGTCTGCAAAGCGCGTCGTAGAAGCAGGAAGCCCTACCCTCAAGGAGCGAGCGGCGTCAGCCGTGAGCGAGTAGGGTAGGGTAGTTCACGCAGCCGGGAAACCCGTAGACGGGTTGCCGTCGCGTGATTCAGTTCACACGAGCAGCGCGATCCCGCCCCCGCCGACGATCGCGAGCGCGCCGAGGGCGAAACACACCGTCGCGAAGGGGACGCGCTCGACGACGCGCATGAGCGCGTCGATCGTCAGGTAGCCGACGACGCCGCTCACGCCGAGCGCGACCGCCGCGGGCACCGGCGCGATCCCCGGCAGGCCGCCCGCGCTCGTGACGGTGAGCGCGGCCGCGCCGACGCTTGCGGGAATCGACAGCAGAAAGGAGAGCCGAAACGCGGTCGGGGGGTCGTAGCTGCGGAACAGCAGCGTGCTCGCGGTCACGCCCGACCGGGAGATGCCGGGGAGGATGGCGAACCCCTGCGCGGCGCCGACGAGGACCGAGTCGACGAGCGAGGGCGTCTCGCGGCCGCCCATGCTCACCGTGTCCGAGGCCCGCTGGAGCAGGCCGGTGACCACGAGGAGGACGCCGATCGCGGCGACGAAGACGCCGCCCGTGAGTTCGCTGACGAGGTCGACGGCGAGGACGTATAACGGAATCCCGACGAGCCCGGTGAAAAGTGACGCCACGACGACGTACGTCGCGATCGCGTGGTCCGCGTCGTACGCCGTCGCGGGGCGCCACCCGGGGATCGCCCTGAGGATGGTCGCGATCTCCGCGCGGTAGTACGTCGCGGCCGACAGCGTCGTCCCCAGCTGGAGGAATAAGGCGAGCTGGACGGCCACCGCGGGGTCGGTGCCGACGAGCGTGAGCACGAGCGAGAGGTTCCCCTGACTCGAGACGGGGAGCCACTCGACGACCCCCTGAACGATCCCGGCGAGTATCGCAACGAGCAGCTCCGTGGTGGTCACTACCCGAATCGGGCGCGGGCAGTCACTTAAGCGACCCCGTTTGGCCTAGCGGCCGGAGCGGGTCCGCCCGTCGACCGACGAGTCCGGCTCGGACGGTTCCGTCCCGTCGGGGTCGCCCGCGTTCGCGTCCTCGTCCGTCGAGCGGTGCTCCCGTCCGGTCTCAGTCGCGTTCGCGTCGGCGGTCGCTCCCTCCGGCGGCTCCGGGGGTTCGAGCGCGGCGACGAGGAGCTCGACCGGACGCGTCTCGCGCAGCGCCGCCCAGCTCCGGCGCTCGCGGGTGGCGAGCACGCCGGCGGCGACGAGGCCGCCCGCAACGACGAGGCGAGTCGTCCCGAGCGTTCCGGCCGCGACGCTCGCCAGTCCGAGGGCGAGGCCCGCCGCGAGGAGCGCCAGCCCGACGGCGACCGCCGGCGCCGCCAACGTCTGCCGCACGCCGGCCCGGACCGCGGCCGCCAGGCGAGAGTCGTCGAGCGCGGGGAGGAGCCGGTCGAGGACCGCATCGAGGAGGCGAATGAACGGGCCGACCGTCCACGTCTCCCGGAGATCGATCACGATCACATCCGGGTCCGGCTCCGCGGTGAGCCAGCGGTACAGGTACGAGTCGCGCACGGCGTCGGCGGTGCGCCGCGATAGGCGACCGAGACGCGACTCGCGGGCCGCCCGCCGTACGCCTCCGGCCAGCGTACCCGCCTCCGTCTCGTCACTCATCTGAATCGATCTTCGGGTGGGCGCTCATGTGTGTTGCGACTGTGGCGGACTTGGACGTGGTTACCGCCCCACGGTGACGACCGTCGCCTCCACAGTAACCGTGCCGAGATCGAGCGCCACGGTCGACCCCTGCCGGATCTGGTCGCCCTTGAACGCGAGGCCGCTCGGCATCTCTCGGAGCTGGAGGTCCGCGGTGATCGTCACCTCGCGGTTCACCGGGTGGTCCACGACGTTGACGCTGCCGTTCTCGCCGGTGGTGATGATGAGCGACGGCTCCGTCTCCACGCCGGTGACGCGAGCGACGGTGGTGTCGCCGGTCCGCTCGACCATCCCCGGTTCGATGGCGTCCGCGAAGTCCTCGCGAACCTCCTCCATCCGGAGCGTCACGGTCCGGGTCGTTGTCGCGTCCATGTCGATATCGTGGCTGACCTGTTCGATTCGCGCGTCGAGTGTGTACTTATTTGTGGGAAGTGTTACGCTCTGTCCTCGCCTGACTGGACTGCCGCCGAACCGGAGCCGGTCCTGCTGGCGGTGCCCGGCGAGCGTCGCTTCAACGAACAGCTGTCGTTGGGTCGATCGGTTGGTCGTGTAGGTGGTGACGTTGTTGATGCGGGCCACGGTGCGGTCGCTGAGGCGAATCTCGTCACCGGGGGTCACCGCCTGCGCGGTGCCCGCATCGACTTGACTCGAGAGCAACACGCGCTGTTGTTCGGTAGCCAATGCGTCGCTGTCGCCGACGTCACGAATCTGGCCGTTGACCTGATAGCGGTCGGTCGTGATATCGAGCGTCCGTCCGAGTCGTGGTGGGGCCCCTGCGTACGTGAGACTTCCTTGCTCGTTGCGTTCGCCTTCAAGCGCTACGCGGAGGACGACGCGAGTCTGACCGTCCTGTGGCGTGAGATGAACGTCTGTTATCCGGAGTGTTGATGTGCTATCGGAGTCGTAGGCATCACCCTCCTCGATAGCGTCGACAACGTACGGCGAGACGGTGCCAACGTCGAGCGTCGCGTACGTGGTGTCCGTCTCCGGTGGCGGCGCTGGGTCGTCGGTGAGCACGAACGCGGCGCCTGCGACGACGACGGCGGCGATCAGCAGCACGACGAGCGCGTCGATGACGTTAACGCGGCCGAACAGCCGTCCCTCGTCGTCGATCAACTCCATGGAGGTCCCTCCGAGCGCGGCATTACCAACGACGACCGGCGCGCGCGTAAAAAGCGTATTCGTTCGGCGTGCGCTCAACTGCGCGGATCCGTACCCTTTTGCCGGCGCCCACAGAGGAGCGTGGTACGATGAGTCGGCTCCGACTCCCGCTCGTGCCGCGGTGGCTCCGCCTCGCCGGCGTCGTCGCGGTCGCGTCGACGATCCTCTACTACTCGGTGTTCACGCCGCCAGGAAGCGGCGTGATACGGACCGGTCCCCTCGGCGTGTTCCCGTACGGCACGTGGCTCCACGGGCTGGCGTACGCCGGACTCGCGGTGACGCTCGCGTACGCGTTTCAGGACTCGCCGTGGCGCGACCGAACCGTGTTGGGCGTCGTGTTCCTGCTCGCCGTCGGCTACGGCGGGAGTATCGAGCTGCTCCAGTCGACGCTCGACGCGCGCACGGCCGACTTCGGCGACCTGCTCACCAACGCGGTCGGGGCCGCCGTCGCGGCCGTGTGCTGGCGCGTACTGACGCGCAGGGTTCGGTTCTATCGGATGCGGCGGGTTGGCGAGATCGAGGCGCCGGTCCAGTGAGCATGGTCCAGTTCAACCGAACGCGAGTCTCCCTCCGCGTCGCGCTCGGCTGTTGCTGCCTACTCGCGTGTCTTGGCGGCGCGTACCTCGGGCTACCCGCCTACGAGACGTCGATCGATGCGCAGGCACCCACCGAGGAGGCGATGGCGGCGTCGCTCGACGCGTACTCGCCGAGCGAGATCGAGCCGATCGAGTTCGCGGCCCTGTCTCCGGAAGAACAGGCCGCAGTCAGGGGGGCGGTCAACTCGGCAGACCGCATCTACTCGGACCGCGGGCCGTCGGATGAGGGTACTCGGTTCGCGTACCGCAACGACGTGACGAACCACTACTTCGTCGGGTACGAGGGGTCGATCTACCTCGTCCGCGTCGTCATCGATATCGGCTATCCCCTCTTGGCCGGGTCGCTCGCCGCTGGCGGCGTCGGGGCGCTCCTCGTCGCGAGCGGCCTATGGCGTCGTCGGTCCGAGTGATCGCTACCAGGTGAGTCCCTCGTAGGTGAGTCCGTCGCGCCGTTCGATGATCCGCCGGCCGTCGACGACGATCGGGGCGTCCATCGCGTCGAACTCCGCGTCGAGCGCGGCGAACTCGTCCCAGTCGGTACAGACGACGCACGCGCTCGCGCCGTCGAGCGCGGCCGCCGCCGAGTCGGCGTACTCCACGTCCGGGAAGTGCGCGCGCATGTTCTCCGTCGCCACCGGATCGTACGCGACCACGGTCGCACCGCGCGCTTGTAGCCCCTTGATGACGGGGATCGCTCGGGAGTTCCGGACGTCGTCGGTGCCCGACTTAAACGAGAGCCCGAGGACGGCGACGCGCTCGCCGCGCACGTCGACGTGGTCGTCGAGCAGCGCGAGCAGCCGATCCGGCTGCCCGTCGTTCACGCGCACGGCCGCCTCGAGCAACTCGGGGTCGTAGCCGGTATCCTTCGCGGCCGCAATTATAGCATTCGTGTCCTTCGGGAAGCAGTTGTGAACGACTAGTCCGTCGGTCGTCACGAACGTATGGTCCTCGGCGACTTCCAGCGAGTAAACGTCCGTCGTCGTCTCCTCGACGGTGACATCGCGAACCGGAACTGAGGTAAATCCGCCGTCCGCCGTGTGCCCCGTCGGTGCGATGTCCCGATCATACGCGTCGAGCCGATCGTCGATCCGGTCTTGCTCTTCGGGCAGGAACAGCTCCTTCAGCGCCGCGATCTGGCGTTTCGAACTCACACGCAGGAAGTGGGCCGGCCGCGTCGACTTCTCCGACTGCGAGGTCTTGTAGCTCGGGACGATGCCGAGACTGTGGAGTAGCAGAGTCATCCCGTCGATCAACTCCTCGCTAACGGAGCCATAGTCGTAGACAACGGCGTTCGAGTGATTGGTGTACTCGATATGCCCGTCACCGCGGAACAGTCCCGAAAGCAACGCCACGCGTTCGTCGGCCGTCGCTTGGAACGCGTCGTCGGGGATCGCCGCGGAGTAGGAGCCGGTACCACAGCCGAGCCACTCGAGGAACGCGGCGAAAACCCGGCTGGAGACGCTGATCGCCGTCGTAGTCTCCTGTTGCCTTGTTTGATACCGAATCCCCAGATCCTCGTAGTACGACTCAACATCGCTGACGTACTCCGGTTCATCGCTTGGATGGAAACTCAACTGAATCCGTCTTCTGGTGGTCGACCCGTGTCCAGAGGTGTCGTCGTTGATGTGGCCCTCACTGAGATAGTACCCGATGAACCGCCAGAACTGCTCGTCTGCGCGGAGTATGGCTGGCACGTACGTCTGCCCACCGTCCCGCGTCGTGTAGAGAGACAGGTCTTCCCTGTCGACCGGTAACTCCTCCTCGTAGGTGAGGAACACGTCGAGCGGCAGGTAGTTATCTCGAACGAGATCGGAGAGCTTGTGATAGTCGAACTGACGGTTGTACGCGCGAAGCACCTCGTACACCTCGTCTTTGTTCGCCTCCAACGGCGTCGACGGTTTCAGATACACCCGATCGTTCTCGAAGTCGGGCGACTCGGCAACGATCTCGATGAGGTCAAACTCCGAAACGGGATCGCTCGGGAGATCGGCCAACACCGGCACGGAATCTCCCGCTTCGAGCTCCGCAGCCGGCTTGACCGCGGTATCGTTCCCCTTTAGCGTAATCATCGGATGGTCGTGCGTGACGGTCACCCGTTTGTTCATTTTCGTCCGGATCGTGTGTAGCGGACCGTCGTATCGGCGGCGCGTCGCCACCTTGACGGGCTTGAACGCGAACTCGCCCTGTTCCGACCGACTGAGTACCGAAACGTCGTCGACGGTCCCGTCGGAAACGTACTCGTCGAAGAACTCGCCGAGCGTGAGATGTCTCGTACCTGTCTCGTCTTTCGCTAGAACACGCTGATCGCCCGTCAGACAACTTCCCCCCCACCCTAAGCCGGAGCGGAGGAAGCGCTCGCCGATGCGGTCGTCGAGGCCGACCGCGTCGGCCACCTCGTAGGCGTCGACGCCGAACTGCTTGCAGACGTTCCCGATGTCGTTGATGAGGCTGACCTTGCTCGCGAGGAACGCGTTGTTGGCGTACTTGATCATCTCGGCCTCGGCGATCCCCGTCTCGACGACCGCGGCGTCGGTGGCGTCGAGGAGCGGTTCGAACACCCCACGAAGGGCGTCGAGCGCGACCGCGTCGTCGGGCCGCGTGCCGAACACGACCTTGTCGGGCGACTGGAAGTCCGCGACGGCCGTCCCCTCGCGGAGGAACTCTGGGTTCATCGCCACATGGAGGTCGTCGCCGAACTCCTTCCCCGAGGCTTCGACGAGGATCGGGGCGAGTGTCTCCCCGGTGGTCGTCGGGACGACGGTGCTTTTCGTCACGACGACGTGGTCGCCGTCCTTCGTCCGGAGGGCGTCGCCGAGCGCCTCGGCGCCCGCCTCGATGATCGACGTGTCGATGCTCCCGTCGTCGTTCGCGGGGGTCGGCAGCGCGAGGAACGTGAGGTCGGTGTCGCGGACGGCGGCGTAGTCGGTCGTCGCCGTGAGCGTGCCGCCGCCGTGTTCCGCGAGGAGGTCGTCGAGACCCGGTTCGTGGATCGGCGCGCGGCCGTCGTTGATCGCCGCGACGATCTCCTCGTCGATGTCGACGTTCACCACCTCGTGGCCCATGTCGGCGAAGCAGGCCGCGACGGTCGTCCCCACGTAGCCGCTGCCGACGATGCTCACGCGCATTAGATGGGGGTTCGGGGACGGGCGTTTTAGGGTTTGGCACCGCGTCGGGCTCGTCGACATCCTCGATGCTGGTGTCGGATTCTGCGATCTCGTCGCCGGCGAGGCTCCACTTGGCTTTGTCGCGGTCCTCGGGGTAGTCGACGTCGAAACAGCCAACCAACTCCGTGCGAGCCTCAGCCGGACAGAAGACCTCACAGATGAACGCGACCGTCGACAAGCGGCCCGTGAGTGGGACCACCTCGAGACGCGCCGGCGCCTCGTCGAAGACGTACTCCGCCTCCACGACCGCTTCCCCGGCGAACGACGCTCCGCGTCCGCATGAGTATCGGAGCGGAAACCCAGCCCTCTCTTGAACCTCTCTCGGATATGTTCGGCTTCTATCTCCAAACCTATGTTCTTTCGTCCACACCTTTATTTCTATGGAGATGACAACATAGGGTGACGGATGGCGTCCTACACCACCATCGAAGATTGGAAGGATGTCGAAGATGGCTACGTCGTTGATGTGACCATCCGGCAGACGGAGGCGGCAAAATACCCGAGTGGATGGGACTACGGCCTACACCTCGGAGAGGTTGGCGGCGACACCATCCTTCGCTACGATAACGCCCACGAACGGACGAAGGGTCACGAACGCCACACAAGAGATGATGACGAAACCATTCCGTTTCCGGGAATGCTGGCCCTGTATGACCGCTTCAAGCGGGACGTCGAAGAGCTGACCCCCGTTTCGTGGGACTGGCCGGAGTAGGACGCTTCCAAGAGAGACACACCATGCCCACGCTCAAAATCACCGTCGGCAAACGCGATCGCCTCGACCAGCGTACGCGCAGCCGTATCAAGGCCGCCCAAGAGGATGAAGACCTCGACGACGCTCAGCCAGTACTCAACTTCGGCTCGTACGCTGAACTCAACCGCCTCCTTAGTCCGAAGAACTTGGAGCTACTGGAGGCAATCTTCGAACACGAACCCGAAAGCATTCGTGAAACTGCGGGCCTGGTGGATCGAGACTACAAGCAAGTACACCACAATCTCTCCGAACTCGAAGATATCGGCGTCATCGAGTTCGAAGGCGGCGGCACAGGACAAGCGAAGAAGCCGCTGCTGGCTTACGACGGTCTCGAGATAGATATCCCCTTCGCGAGTTCGAACGGGAACGTCGGCACAGCAGCACCGTGAACGAGAGACTTTCGTAGCGCTTTCACGATACCGCTCGTCCTCGGCGCCCTACGCGTCGGACTCGACGACCGCGTCGGCGTCAGCGTCGTCACCGTCCGCGTCGGCGTCGTCGCCCCGGAGCCGGCGCTCGGCCTCGTCGCGGTCCTCGGGGTAGCCGACGTCGACGCGCCAGCCGTTGAGGCCGACGGCGTCGATGATGTGACCCGACTGGATGAGCAGATTCACGGCGTCGCCGACCTCGTACTCGTCGCGGTTCGAGGACAGACGCGGTGGACCGAGAGCCGCCGTGTATCACATTTAATTTGAACTACCTCAAATTATTTCTACGTAGGGACTATATCAGCGGTCATGAGCGACGAACCGGACCGGAGCTGGACTAACGGTCTGTCGGCGGCCGATCGCGTCGAAGCGGTCGCCCTCACGGTCGGGAAACCCCGAACAGCCAATTGGATAGCCGAAGAAGCCGAGGTCGCCCACGAGACGGCGACGAAGTACCTCACACGACTGGTCGACGACGGTACACTGCGATCGGACACGCGCGGTCAGCAGACGACGTACGAGCCGGATCCGGTGGGTCAGTATCTCGCCGAGATGCGCGAACTCTACGAGGAACACTCGCCCGACGAACTCGCTGCGAGCCTCGAAGACATAAACGAGCAGATCCGCACGTGGAAGACGAAATACGACGTCGAAACGGCCAATCAGCTCCGTGCGAGCCTCGGCCGGACAGACGACGTCACAGACGAACGCAATCGTCGACAAGCGGCCCGCGAGTGGGATCACCTCGAGACGCGCCGGCGTCTCGTCGAAGACGCACTCCGCCTCTACGACCGCTTCCCCGGTGAACGCCGCTCCGCGTCCGCATGAACCGCGGTGCGGAAAATCCGGCCCTCTACCGGACGCTCAAGGACGTCTTGGAGCGACAAGCGGAGGTCACCTCCGTCCGCTTCGAACCGGACGCGATCCAGAAGCGGTACCTCGCCGCTGCGATCGACTCACAGCGGGTCGTCCCGCCGACCGGCTCCGAGTCACCGCAGCTCGAGGTCCACTGGAAGCTCACGCCGCCCCATGACGAGTTCAGGATCGACTACGCCGATCCGAACGCGGAGTTCCACTGCGGCTGGCATCAAGACGACGACCACGACGACCTCGGCGCAGCGCATTTCCAGTACCAGACAGCTTCGATGGAAACTCCGGCGTATGAAGCGGTCGTGTTCGAAGCGGCGTCTCCTCCGAAACTCCTCTGGGAGTGCTGTGAGGACCTCTTCAACAACGTCATTCCCGACTACACGGGAGAACTGTAGTACGGGAACTGTCCCGATCCTACGGCTATGCTCCGTGAGATTCTCCAGCGGATGGCAACAAAGACCGCGTTAATGGCGTCGCGATAGCTCTCGTTCTCGTCGCCCTACGCGTCGGACTCGACGACTGCGTCCGCGTCCGCCTCGTCACCGTCCGCGTCGGCGTCGTCGCCCTGGAGCCGGCGCTCGGCCTCGTCGCGGTCCTCGGGGTAGCCCACGTCGATGCGCCAGCCGTCGAGGCCGATGGCGTCGATGGTGCGGCCCGACTGGATGAGCAGATCCACGGCGTCGCTGATCTCGTACTCGTCGCGGTTCGAGGGCTGGACGAGGTGGCAGGCGTGGAAGATCGCGGGCGTGAACGTGTAGAAGCCGGTCATCACGAGGTTGCTCGGCGGGTCCTCGGGCTTCTCGACGACGTCCGTGATCTCGCCGTACTGGTTGGTGTCGCAGACGCCGTAGCGGGAGGCCTCCTTCCAGGGGACCTCCTCGACGAGGAAGGCGGCGTCCGCGCGCTCCTCGCGCTGGCGACGGACGACGTCCTTGAGGTTCGCCTGGAAGATGTTGTCGCCGAGGATGAGCATGAAGTCGTCGTCGACGTGTTCCTCGACCGTGAGGAGCGCGTGGGCGAGTCCCTTCTGCTCGCGCTGGTGCGTGTAGGTGATCGGGACGCCCTCGTAGGCGTCGCCGTAGTGGTCGATGATTACCTCCTTCATGTAGCCGACGACGACGATGAGCTCGTCGGCGCCGAGCTCGATCAGCTGATCGAAGCAGTGGGTGATGAGGGGTTTGCCGTCGACCTCGACCATCCCCTTCGGTTTGTCGTCCGTGAGCGGGCGGAGGCGCGTGCCCTTGCCGGCCGCGAGTACGACTGCTTGCATGATTCGAGGATTCTGGTCAGGCAATCATAAGGATTCTGCCTTTCCGAGTCGGCTGGTCGCACTGTCCACACGACTTGTAGTGTGTGACTGGCGCCGATGGAGTTGATGCTGTACTGGAACTTATGTACTCTACAAAAAGTATTTGTCATAGGTCTCGGCACACGCTATCATGAATCTCCGAACGTTGGTCGGAAAGCCACACACTCGGTGAGACGGTCCGTGCGACCGCCCTTCCGGGGCCGTAGCGGGCTGTACTCCGGTGTGTGCCAACCCATGGACGACGATGAACTCATCCGTCGAGAACTGCGCAGCGCTCGTGAAAAACTTGTCCGCAAACGCGCACGACAGTCGGACGACCTGCCGGCATCGACGAGTCAGCTTCCGTTGATGCCGGAGCGGGACGACGCGTTCCTCCGTCTCGCTCTGATGAGCGTCGAAGACCTCGAAACGCACATCGATCGGCTCGAACGCGATCTCGCCGACTTGGAAGCCGGTATCGATCGCCCGGACGCAGAGATTGAATAAGCACGTCGAACGCGTATGAATCTCACTGAAAATACAATCTACCGCCACGACGAACTCGGAGAAGTACTCGTGCTCGGTGTCCACCACATCTTCGAAACGTACGATCCGGACTCGGCGGACGGCCGTCTTCGATCGAGAGTCGTCCGCTACACTGCGGAGTGGGACGATTATGGTCCGATGCCCTCCAGTGTCCGTACCACGCCGGTCGATGAGTTTCGGACGGTCGTTGGCGACACCGTTCGAACGTGGGAGGGCGTTGAGTGGTCAACGAATGATCCACTCGATTGAACGGCAAAGAAACTATGTGTGTGTAGATTCTACACATAGTGTGATGGCTGAGGAAAAAACACGCGTCGATTTTAACGCCCCGAAGTCCCTCGTTGAGCGCGCCGATAGCGCGATTGAAATCCTCGACATCTCTCGTACCCGTCTCATCATCGACGCACTTGAAGACGAACTCGAAGAGCTTGTAAACGACGAGGAGTTCCAGCGACGGCTGAGCGACGCCTACTACGACGGCCGGGTCGATTACGACACCGTCGAAGCAATTCTGGGCCGTGAGGAGGCACTGCGATTGAAACTCCTCCGAGAGTCGATCGATCGGACGCCCGCTATACCCACACTCGAGGATGGGCTCCCGAGTGACGATGCCTTCTACGACGGCGAGATTTCCGAATGGACGGATTCAAATTCGGCTGATTCTGATGACGAGTCGCGTGCCTGATAATGTCGGAGCACGCCGTTGCCGTCGTCGATACGAATGTACTGTTGAATCTCGCCACGCCGGTCGTTGACGGGCGGCCGAAGGCTCCCTCTGGCGGGGACCCACTCAAAACACTCCTCACCGGGTACGACGTCCACGTACCAGCGAGTGTTCTCGGCGAGGTCACCCATGCCACGGGAGATGATGACCTCCTAGCTGCTGCCGCGGATCTCATCCTCCAAGCTGCCCATCATATAACAACACACGATGTCGACAACCGGGCCGACGAGCCGATCGACTATGGGCTTGATCAGGAGGAGGCCGAAGGTGTCTGGCTGGCCAACGAGTTGGAGGCAGAACTCTTCATCACGGACGAATTCAACACTACCAACTACCTTTTCATTAATCTCGCACTTGACGACCGGAACACACTCTTCACGACACCACACATGCTCTGTATCCTCGCAACTCACAAGATCCTGCCCATAGAATACGTCGACGCTGTGCTCAGCTACTACGTCGAAACCAAAGGCTGGGATACACAATATGTGGCGCAATTGCGCCAAGAGTATCTCCACGGTTGATTTCTTCGAGTACGACCTGTGTTTCGGGCTGAGCCACAACAGCCCCACCGTCGATAGCGGGTTCGTGACTGCGTTTGAGGACTTGACAGACATCCGCAACCGAACGGGTGCGTCGTGGGGTCACAAGTGGGCGTTCCGAACCCTGTACGAGCAGGTAGAATACAAAGCCGAAGCGGTCGGCATCTCGGTGAAGCAAGTCGGGTCGGCGTACACGTCACAGCGGTGTGCCGAGTGTGGATTCACAGCTGAGGAGAATCGCACGACTCGGATCGGCTTCCGGTGCGTGAAGTGTGAGTCGGAAGCCAACGCGGACTACAATGCGGCGAAGAACATTGGGATGCGGTACGTCCGTCGAGGCCAACAGTCGTCTCGACGGACGGGAAACAGTCAGCTTGCCCTCAAGTCTGGAACAGTGACGCCGAGTGACGGATTCACCGCCCACCCGGACGGGTTCGAGGCCGAGTTCACGGACAAGCCCCATCACCAGAAGTCACAGACTTCTGGTTAGCAGCCAGAACTCGAAGAGTTCTGACGACACCCTCCACGAGCGAACCCGTCAGAGTGAGCGAAGTAGGGTGGGGTAGTTGACTGATCGGACCGCGAACTAGATTCGTCAAAATAGTGCCTATAGTTACCACACCCTGACTAATTTTAATACAGTTCCCACAATAATCTGTGACAGACGTCCAAAACAAACCTCGTAAACGGAGAATCCCGCAACATGGTCGATACTCGCTTCAAACCGCGGCGTGCTTGCTCTTGTTTAGCCGCGGGTCGCGTGTTCAGCGAGTACCTACAAGACCAGCGTGCGGAGAGACCGGACGAGAATCGTCGAGCCTGCGTCACCATCGAACACGAGAGCGCGACGCACTCCGGCGATCTCCGGACACTCTCACCCGCATAACCTGGCTCCCACGCGGACTACCCGTCAGGGGCTGGGGAACACGGGAGTGCCGCCTGCTTTCGCCTCGTACTCGCTTAGCTCACAGCGTCACGCGAGTACGGCGACTGAAGCTCGTGGCAGTTTGGTCTGCGTTCGTTCCTGACAATGGAACGAACGAGCGATTCCGTACGCGCTGAGCGTACGAGGAGTCGCTAGCACACACCCCCCGCAGCGTTAGCTGCGGCTACGTCAAGCCCCGGAGTCTCCGCTGGCGAGGGACGCCGGACTTTGAATCCGGAAGTCGCCGGTTCGATTCCGGCCGGGGCGACATGCCGGCGTGGTGTAATCCGGCGATCATACGGTCCTGTCACGGCCGTGATCCGGGTTCAAATCCCGGCGTCGGCGTGGACGCGTGGACAAACCACGTGGGGATACCCATCGAGGTAGGCAGCCCGTTGGTGCGATCAGCTGGATCGTTCCGACGATGCTGGGCCCAGCAGGGTCTGCAACCTACATGAGCCGGTGTGGTATTCCCGGGAACCTCCCGAAGTACGCCCCCGCGATGAGACGCGCAACCACGACTACTCGGTCGCGGTTGCGCAGTTGGAAACAGTCCTACAGATAGATAACTAACTGCCGAACGCTCGGCAGTCCCGTGAGCCGATGGTCCAGCGGACGACGAACTGTGCCTTGGGCGCACAGGACCGAGGTTCGAATCCTCGTCGGCTCAGTGTGCCGTGACTGGGGAATGGTGACCCCACTGGCCTGCTACGCCAGCCCCGGCGACGGGTTCCCGGTTCGAATCCGGGACACGGCGTGATGCCAACGAATGTCTGCCCTGACTGCGAAGAAGAAGCGTTCCGCCACGTTCCACTCGGTGAGACAACGTCCATCGACACGATTGGAAGTGTGAGAATCTGCGTCACCGAGGACGGCGCGTACTTCCACGGAACGAGGTAACCGTCATCCATCCCTGCTGTGACTGGGTGCTGATGAACACATTCGCCTCGGTAGTAAAGCTCAGAAGCTGAGTAATGCGCGTCTTCCGGTGTCCTGGTGAGAAACGCGAGGCGGGCTCATCGGAGCAAGTTCTGACGGAGATGGTGAGACATGCGGATAGGCGACCGCGCTCGGTTTGAAACCGAGAGCCAGGAGGCTTCGGAGTTCGACTCTCCGTCTCACCGTTGGCGGGGTTTCCCTAGCTTGGTCAAGGGACTGCGTTGGAACCGCAGCGTCCGCAAGGACACGAGTGTTCAAATCGCTCTCCCGCCGCTGCGTGCCAAAGTGATTCGCAGAGTCGCCGGCGATTCTCGAATTGCGCCGCCATGCCAGAGTGGTCAAACGGACACGGTCGAGACCCGTGTGGTTAGTCCTTCCCAGGTTCGAATCCTGGTGGCGGCATCCGGCCATCGTGCCTGGAGACAATTCTCGCTTCACCGTTACGTCGCCGTACTCAAGTGGTCAACGAGAAGCGGCTCAGACCCGCTGGCGTAGGTCCTTCCGAGGTTCGAATCCTCGCGGCGACATTTTCTCCCTGTGGTCTAACGGCTACGATGCCTCCCTGTAGAGGAGGAGACGCACGTTCGAGTCGTGCCGGGGAGACTACGGGACGATGGAAGAGCCTGGCATTCACACACTCTCGCCGAATTTTCACCGGAGATCCGGTGCGACGGTGAGAGTTCCTTCATCTCACTTGTAACGAGAACACGCAGGTTCGAATCCTGCCCGTCCCACTGACCGATGACCCGTTCCAGGAGAGGCCCACCCGCTCCAGTGGAGTAGCGGCCAAACTCACGGCCCTCTCACGGCCGAGCCCCCGGTTCAAATCCGGGCTGGAGCATTCTCCAACAGTCCGAGACCTCTCACTTCCAGCCGACGAGACTGAGGGACGGACAGCTGTGGAGAACTGAGAGATACCCATGAGTGAGTTCCGAATTGTGGTGCTGCGGGATAGGATAATGGTAGTCCACGGGGCTCATATCCCCGAGGTCCAGGTTCGACTCCTGGTCCCGCAATGGAGGACAACGATGGGACTATTCGATACAGTCGAACTCTACGACGACGTCCACCTACCGGAGTACCCCAAAGGGATGACTCCTGCCGAGGACGTCGACTGGCAGACGAAAGGTATCGACCGACCGACTATGACCACATTTCGGATTACGGCGGACGGTCATCTCTTAGAAGAGGAGTGGCACACCGAAGACGTGCCGCCCGAGGACCGGCCATACGCGAGCCGAGACGACGTCGACGAGGAAGATATCCGCTACATGGCCGGCAGTCTGAATCGAGTCCACGACGGCTGGATCGAACGAGACGACTACCACGGACGCTTCAAGCTCACACACTCCTTCGAGGATCTCGAGACACTCGTCGCGTATCAAGTGACGTTCACGCACGGGCAACTCGAGGGCTTCGAACGCCGGCGATAATCCGTGCGTGTCCGCCGCACCTCAGCGCTTGATATCGTCCCTACCGCGCTCCCGGAGTCTCCGTTGGCGAGAGACGCCAGTTTTTCAAACTGGAGGCCAGGGGTTCGATTCCCCTCGGGAGCACTCGGGGGCTGGCCCTGACAGCGTTTTCCGTGTCTGACATAGCGGGCAGCCACGGATCCGTGACGCTGTCACGGCCGGCTTTCCCCAAGCGTGTGGTCGTCGAGGTGGTGCGTTTCTTCGCCCGCAAAGCACATCCAACGGGAGTCATAGCCCGTCGCACCACCGGTTGCCCGACTGCACGTGGCGACCGTCGAGTCGGGGCGTTGCTTCGCTAGGAACTCGCAGGTTCAAATCCTGTCGGTGGCGCCGTCCATCGATAACATCCCGGACAAAGAGAGCACAAGAGTGTTCTTGACACCGGTCCCGCCCCGACAGTGTTCCGGTCGCCATCACTCATCTCGTGGCCGTCGAGTTGGAGTCATCCTTCGCCTCAGGAGCCGGAAGTCCGGGTTCGAATCCCGGCGGTGGAATCCCACTGTTCCACCGTGGTGTAAAGGTAGCACGCTGTTCCGGCTCCAGCAGTTTCCCGGCCACGTCTTTGTCTCCGTAGCTCAGCCAGGACAGAGCACCGGCTTTCGAAGCCGAGTGTCGCACGTTCGAATCGTGCCGGAGACGTTCGCTGCTCGCAGCACGTGTGAGCAGCACCGGTATCGGAGTCGCCTGTTGCGGCTCCGAGTGATAGGATGGAATTCAACACGCCAAAACAAACGGTCGCGGAGGCGACGCGAACCACCAACTACGAG
Source organism: Halorubrum sp. CGM4_25_10-8A (assembly GCF_005435025.1). Classification (NCBI taxonomy): domain Archaea; kingdom Methanobacteriati; phylum Methanobacteriota; class Halobacteria; order Halobacteriales; family Haloferacaceae; genus Halorubrum; species Halorubrum sp. CGM4_25_10-8A. Next base: position 296,582 of record NZ_SGTX01000002.1, read on the forward strand.
GGTGGAGAAGCGTTCGAGCCTGCCGACCCACGACTCGCACTGTACAAGCGCACGATCAACCAACTGCTGGAGGGCTCGTTCTACGAAACCGATGACGAGCAGCTCGCTGCTGTCGTCCGGCGGTTCGACGCCGCGGCAGACGAGGATCCGGAGTTCGTCCTGAAGCTCGCCGCGTACGCGCGCCAAGAACTCTCCCTGCGGGACATCCCACAGGTCTTGCTCGTGCTGGCAGCCAACGACGACCGATTCAAGGACGACTCCCCCGAATCACTCACCCGAGAGTGGGCCCCGGCGATCATCCAGCGGATGGACGAGACGGCGACCAGCCTCGCTATCCACGACCAACTCTTTGGCGGGACTGCCCCGTGGCCACTTCGACGCGGGATCGAAGACGCGCTCGTCTCGATGGCCGACGCCTACACGCTGGGCAAGTACGAACTGTCGCGGCGTGAGGTGACGCTACACGACGTGTTCAACCGCGTCCACCCCACGCCCGTCGACACCGACCAAGAGGTGCTGTTCGAGCGATTCATGCGCGGCGATCTCGACGACTATCCCGGCGTCGACCCGTTGCCGTCGCCGAACACCTGGGAGACGGTTATCTCCGAGCGCGGCAACACCCAAGCCGCCTGGGAACTGCTCATCGAGGACGACGAGTACACGCTGCCGATCTTCGCGTCGATCCGGAACCTCCGGAACATGCTCGAAGCCGGCGTCGACGAGGACACCATCGTGGACCACCTTGACTTGGACGCAGTCCGGTACGCGCCGCTGTACCCGTTCCGGTACTACCAGGCGTACACCGCGCTCCAGAATGCTGACGTCCAAGCACCAGCGGTCGAGCGGTGGCTGGAAAAGGCGATCGACGTCGCTGTCGAGACGGTGCCCGATGGACTCGGAGATACATTCGTCGCCGTGGACCTCTCAGGGTCGATGGACATGGCGCTATCCACGAACAGCACGCTCCGCCTGAAAGAGATCGGCGCGTTATTCGGGGCGATCCTGGCCGATCAAGGTGCCGAGGTCGGCGGGTTCGGCGACGATTTCCAGACCGTTCCGATGCACGTCGACACGCCAGTACTGCAGCGCCAAGATGCTGTGCTGGCCATCGACGAGGATGTCGGGAACTCGACGAACGGCTGGAAGGCAATCGATTACCTCCGCGAGCGAGGTGAGCCCGTTGAGCGCATCGTCGTCTTTACCGACATGCAGATCTGGGACAGCACGCCGTTCACGGCGCGCGATGCCCAGACCGTCAAGTCGGCGTTCAATGCCTACCGAGCGGAGGTCGCTACAGACACGGCGTTGTATCTCGTCGATCTTGCCGCCTACGGTGATCTGGTAACACCGGAAGGCTACGAGAACGTCTACAATATCTCTGGCTGGACGGAAAATGTGCTCACGTTCATCAAGCACGCCGAGAAGCCGGCGCAGGTTCTCGGCGGCATCGGTGCGTTCGAGCCTGTATAGTCTGGTTCTCTCATTTTTCACCATGCGCGAGTGGTGGCGTTCGGTACCACGCGGTCCTGCCACGACCGAGACGGGCGTTCGAATCGTCCCTCGCGCACTCGGAGCACAGCTCTGGACCAATTAGCCCATGCGGTGCTCCTCTACGGAGATGATAGAATGGCTGTAACCAATACCAACGACACAGCTTCGACGACAACTGCCGTCGTGACGATCCGTATCCCCTGTGGCGCAGACGGTGATCTCGTTACCGACGCCGAAGACCGTCTCTCACAGACGGCAGCTGTCGATGACGTACTGATAGACGAACTCCACAGTATCGAGCCAAAACTGTCGGCCACGGTCATTACCGTTGGAGTCGCAGTTCGTTGGACGACGACAATGACTCAAGCGGAGATCAGAGACCGACTTGCCGAGGTTCCGGGTCTTGAGTCGATCCAACGAATCGGATGGGATCAGGGTCTGCCTTGATGACGCAGGCTACCACATCGTTCTTGAGAGGACGTTATTCCGGCCGGGGAGGATAACGTTGGTCGTCACGAGCGACTCGTGTCACCTGATCGGTCGCTTGATCAGTCGTGATCGTCTCGTACGGTCGATGTCTCGGTGTCGCTCTCCTGAAGATCACGAATCTCTTGGGCAACTGCTGTCACGTGTTGTTGATGGGCTGCTGAGGTTGCGACGTGTTGGGCAGCAGTGAGCTGTCCATTGACCACTGCGTTCTGCTGTGGCCCCCACGTTTCCGGTGGCTCTGCGTTGATATACGCCACCCAGCGTTTGATCGCGGTGATGCGCTGCTGCCAGTCACCATCGTGTTTCGCGTCGAGAGTGTCAGGCTTGAGTGAGTCGCTCATATTCGGCCTCAACGTCGAGTCGCTGTGCCCATCGTTCGAGGCGGGCCGCACTAAGTGTTTCCTCGAAGAGGGTATACAGGTGGACGGCGTCTTCAATGTCTTTCTGTGCGCCGAGATGTAGTTTGTACGCGATTTGGAGTTCGAGTGGCCCGATTGGAATCGATGTGGACCCGATCTGTGCGGTGATCGCCTGCGAAAGCGATGCCTGATCGAACTCATCGCGGACCGTTTTCACTTCGAGATGCGGGGTGATTTGATCCGTTGGCGCAACCCAGACTGGATCGCCGTTCTCAAGCATACTGTACAGTGATGACAGCGGCATTGCTGGTCCCCAGAAGTTCTCCGCCTCAAGATGTGTTGTGAGAGTGTCTGCTGTCGCCTCATCAATCGGCTCGATCAGTACATCGACATCTTCGGTTGAGCGTGCTCGGCCAGCAAGAATCGAGACGTATCCCGCAATGTAGACGTGCTCAATTCCGACCTGATCAAGGATATCTGAAAACGCGATAGCCAGCTCATCAAGTTGGTTCAGTGCACGGTCGACAGAGAGCGTCTCATCTCGAAGCTCGATACCACTCATACATGTTGGTTGTCAGGATTGGTCATAAATCGTCTGGCGAGCGTGCCAGCGAATGCCCAGCCGTTGTGTGCGTGTGGAGGGCGCTCGCGAACGCCGGACCAGGGACGATGACGTCCGCCTGCTCGTCGTCCCAGGCGATAACGCTAGTTCGGATGAGCGGTGGGAGATGTGACCGCTTGAGGTTCGTTCTGACCGTCCGTACTTGCGCTGTCGAGAGCGTTTGGTGTTCCGCATCCGCTTCCAGGAGCGTAAGCATCTCTGCGAGTTGCCGCAGGTGGACGCGACTCCACGGCGCTACGGCGAGCGTGAGCACGACGGTGCGCTTGCGGTGGTGGCTCAGCAGATAGAACAGATCTGTCTCGCGATACAGCGGGAGGTCTTCGTCCTCGCCCGGCCCGTCGTATGGGCCGTCACCGCTCATGGGGACCTCTCTGATCGGCTAGTGTGACTCGGAGATCGACGTGATCAACGACTTCACGGCCGACTGGCCGCCAGCGACAGCCGACCCACTCGTTTTCGAAGCGCCACCAACCAGGCCCGCTCTGTCTGGGTTCGAACCGGAAGCGACGGCGTGGCCCTCGCTGGATCGTGAACCGAACCTCAAACCCGAAAACGTACTCGGGGGAGTCTCCGTCCTGTCTAGTTGAATCCGCATGGTACAGCCTATCGAGATCCACACTCCGTGTGGATGTGTCTCGTCGTCTCGTCATATCTCACAGGAGCCTGAACTGCCAACTCCTACATCCCAATCGGGAGATACAAACTGAACTGGAGCACCGAATCCGACAGCGCTGTGAATCGTCTTGAGATCGCGCCCCGGGGCATTCGTCTTGTTTATTTGTAGCGGGTACAACAAAGTGGGACATCCCCGTCGGGTACACCATGTCGCTTCGACAATTTCGCATCGCAGAGTACAGGTTGAATGTGGAACTGACCGCTAGGTTCTCTGAAGTGTGCTAATGGGATTATTCGATCGATTAACGTTCGAAGACGGCCTGGATGTAGCATTCCCAGATATCGGTGCCGATCCATTCGAGATCACGTGGCAGACGAAATCGCTCACACGTCACCAGCCGATGCTGGAGAACTACAAGGTCACGTCAGCGGGGCGGTTGTTGAAGCAGGACACCGAGTATGAGCACGTCCCTGAGGAAGAACGTCCCGGGTACAACGAGGAGACAGATGGATTTGACACCGAGATCGAACGGGCCGGGGAAGTATGCGGAAGATCCACCACGGGTGGTCGGATACGGCATATCACGGCACATTCGAATTCCACCGATCTATCGATGGTGACTACGTCAGTCTCGACGCGAAATTCACTGACGGCCAGCTCGTCGAGATCTCACGCAACAAGTAGACCGAGCGTATGCCACCTAGCTGGGGAGCGCGAACAGCTGCGAATCATCGATCCGCGCTGGTTTACAATTCCCGCGAACGAGGCCCACAATAATGACATACAACACCCCTGAACCGGCTGAATTACCCCCATTAAATGAGGACACGCCCGCACCGGATGACCCTGTAGCCGTTGAGTGGTGGCACAGGTACGATGACGATGGATCTCCTAAGTTGGACACGTTCCATGGGTTCCACAATGCTACTCGGATAACAGACGGGGATCCGCCAGCCGTGGAGACGGGCGAACTCGTCACCGAATCCGGGGTACGAGTGACGACAGCACAGCACTCTGATGTCTCGACGGAGTCACGATACCTCTATCTAACACACGAGGAAGCGCTTAACCGAGACCTGTCTCCGTGTTCTGAGTGTTTCCCAGCGTACGCGACAGAAATGCGCCTGTCGAAAGAACGAGGGGACGGTGGGCTGTTGACCGAGTCCGGTGTCGAAGGTGCGGTGTTTCTCGTCCAGATACGGCGCGATATGAGCGCGTCCTGGAATGTCGACTCTGTCCACGAGACGTACACGTCGATGCTGTATCGGGCACGCGCCATTCGCCAACAAGTCGGATCTGCGGCGGATCGTCTTCGGCTCTCGTATATGCCCGTGCGGCGGTGTGACTATGGATCGTTCGATGACGCGATGGGGTTCGAGCCCGCGATGGATCACGTCTCGGAGCTTCGTGAAATTCAGCCCGACCAACTACCGGCCATACGTGACTCTGTTGGTGAAGAAATCCTTTCGACACCGGTAGAGATCGATAGTCAGTATACTGCGGCACAAAAGTCAGGACCGTCGATCGTCCACCGAGCCGAAAATCCTCCCTGTGGCTACGAGCGTGAGTTGGGATTCGATGTGTTCGACGAGACCGACGAGGATCCGCGAGACCAACTACAGCGTGATGCCCAGACTGTCTCGGACGTAATCGAGCGTGGGATGGTGGTGGAATACTGTCTCGAGTGTTTTCCCGAACTCGCCAATTGGGTCGCAAAATAGCTCATCAGCTACAGCGCATCGATCTCGTTGAGATACGCCTGTACGTCGTGTAGGAAGTCCCGATAGCGTTCGAGGTCTTGTAGTGCGGCGTATACATCGTCGTGATCAACTAATCACAAGGCGGAGTCCCCTTCCTCAAGGAGCGACCGAAGGGGAGCGAGTAGGGAGGGGAGGAGCCGACACCACAGAATATAGATACTGTTAGCACTTTATTGAATATATGGCGTCGGACGACAAGTACCACCGTCGCACGCTCATTACCCGGCTTGAGCTTCGTTCAGCCGAGGATGCGCAACTGCTACTCGATACCATTGACGAGTGGCGCGACGGCTGCAATATTGGCAGCGACCTCGCATGGGAAACCTGCCACACCAAGTCCGATGTCAGAAATCACGCTAAGGAAACGATCAAGAAGGAAACCGAGCTGGGCGACCAACACGCTACGCTCGCCTGTCATGAGGTTGCTGGGGTGATTAAGTCCTGCATCGAACGCCGAAAACAGGATAAGACGGCCACACAACCGCAGTTCACCAGCCGGTCGATGGTCTTTGACCGGCGAACACTCACCGTCTTTCCCGACCAAGGGAAGATTACGCTCACGACGCTAGGCGACCACTCCAGGGTCCACGCGGATCTCGCACTACCGGAGAACCCGGATGGATACCAGTACGACTATCTCACCGATGATGAGTGGGAGTACACTGAGTCCACGCTACATTACCGTAACGGTGAGTGGTACATCCACCTCGGGTATCGAACGCCAAAACAAGACGCTGATGAGTCAACGACGGAGTACGGAGCGGTACTGGGTGTTGACTTTGGCGTCAACCAGATCGCCGTCACCAGTACGGCACGATTCTTCGGTGCTGGTGAGCTGAACCACTATCGCCGCGAGTGTGAGCGTGTCCGTGGTGAACTACAGGGGACAGGCACGCAGTCGGCCCATCGCACGATTGAGCAGCTATCGGGCCGCGAACAGCGGTACGTAAAGCACGTCCTCCACAGTGTAGCGAATGGGATTGTCGAAGAAGCCCTCGCCCACGACTGCGCTGGGATCATCCTCGAAGACCTCAGTGACATCCGTGACGACTTGCCGTTCGCGCAATGGCACTCGGAGTGGGCCTTCCGGAAGCTCAAGGATTTCGTTGAGTATAAAGCCGAGTACGAGGGGTTGTTCGTGGATACAATCGACCCACGAAACACATCCAAGCGGTGCAACGAGTGCGGGTTCGTCCATGGTAAGAACCGCCACAGCGAAGCCTTCGAGTGCCGTCACTGCGGGAAACAGAATCACGCCGATTACAACGCAGCGAAGAACGTGGCAGAACTGTATCTCCGGCGGGGCCATCAGCCGCCCTGTGGGAGGAGTGTCAGTCAATACGCTCTGAAGTCAGGATCGCGGACGCCGAGTTAGGGCATACAGCCCTCACCTCTATGGGTTAGAGGCCGAGATCACTGACAAGCCCCACCCTCAACGAACGAGGTCGCTAGACCGAGTGAAGTAGGGTGGGGTCGTTGACGCCGAAACTTGAGCAGGAGTATCCGATCAGCGAGTTGGGTATCTTCGGATCGTATGCCCGTGGTGAACAAGAATCTGATAGTGATCTCGATATACTTGTCGCGTTCGACAAGCCAGTAACGTTATTCGATCTCGTTCGATTGGAAAACGAACTGGCGGAGGAGTTTGGTATTGAGGTCAACCTCGTGACGAAAGACTCGTTGAAGCCACGGATTGAGACTCGTGTCCGTGACGAGCTCGTCACCGTATGACAGCGGCTTTGGATCATCTCGATGACATCCTTGACGGCGTCGAGAACATCAAGGTAGTTTGCTCGCCACCTCAACGAGATCCTCCTCGGTCCGCCAGCAATAGAGCCGTTCCTCCTGGTCAAATAGTTCGAAGACACCGTCTTGCATCCAGCCAAACGGATGCTCCTCATCCTCGTACGTCCGCTTGAGAACATGACTTTTTGAGAAGTACTCAGTCGTCCCGACGAGCAATCCCTGTTCGACGAGGAAGTCACTTGGCTCCTTCTCGGCGACACCGACGAGATGCGTCACGATATCCGCAATCAGACAGAATTTTTGGATGCTGTTGTCCCATTCTCCACGGATATCGACCATTCGGAACGCGTACGCATCGGTGCGACGGTTGAGACGGTCTACAGAGTTCGAGGCAGAGTGCCTCGGGGCTTGACCCCGAGGGTGAATGCCGACAAACACTACACAAACAACAGAAGCCGGTAGCTTTAGAAGACAACATCTCGTATAATTGACCATGGAAGCGGATGGACTCACCCACACTCTCGATTTCCAGCTCGACATTCGAGAGGGCGATCCATCCCTCCTAACAGACGGCACACTCGAATCCCGACGAGTCGTCAACGAGATCTTCCGTCTCGACAAGGAAGGCTGGGATTGGGACGACATCGAAGACGCCGTCGTTGACCGCAGCGACCACGTCCAAAACACCACTCAACGACTCGTCGCCAAAGCGACCACCGCACTCCGAGAATACTACGGCGACGAGGATCACAACTACGGACGCCCCAACAACAACGTTCGCGAACCATTCCCCATTCGGATGAATCACGGAGAGGGATACGACCTATCTCTTGACGGGGACACCAACGACATCCACTTCAGAGTTAGTGCACTCAAACACAACCACGTTCGCGGCGTTCTCACGGGCAGTCCCGATCACGTGGAACAACTCCAAACCGCACTTCAAGATGAAGATGACGAATGGCGTGTCGGTACCGCAGAAGTCGTTCCCGTAGACGGCGGCCACGAACTACACGTGAACGTCACGCGGACAACTGCTGACGTAGCTCCCAAAGAGGACGCTCAGACCGTTGTTGGCGTGGACATCAACGAGGACTGTGTTGCGCTCGCCGTATTGGACGAAGACGATATCATTGCCTCCGTGATCATCGACTACACACGGATCAAGGAACGCCGTCACGAGTTCTTCACGATACGGAAGCGAATGCAACAGAACGGACAAACCGCGTTCGAGACAGTTCTTCAAGACCGTGAAAAGCGGTACGTTCACGACCAACTCCACAAAATATCACACGGCGTTGTGGAGTGGGTCAGTCAGTTCGAAAATCCGATCATGGTCTTTGAGGACTTGACCGACATGCGTGAAGACATCGAGTATGGGACTCGAATGAACCGGCGGCTACACTCGCTTCCGTTCGCCAAGCTTCGGTCGTACATCACGTACAAAGCGGCATGGGAGGGCATCCCGTCAGATGCGGTTGATCCAGAGTACACGTCCCAAGAGTGTCCGAGAACGGAGTGCGAACACCGAGTCCGAGCGAATCGGCGTGGGAAGCGATTCAAGTGTGTTGTGTGCGGGTGCCAGGACCACGCAGATCGTGGTGCTGGCATCAGTATCGCGAAAAAGTGGATGTCGAAAGAAGAGAGAAATGTGCCTCTTCTCAAGATCCTGCCGGGATTCCAGCAGGTGCGACGAGAGGCATCGGGGCGTGTGGACCGCCCGACTGCGACCCCGTCACTCGTTGGAGGTCACCAGACCGAGAGTGGCGCGGGAGTGTTACGCTAAGCCGCAGGAAGAAGCCTCGGGGCTTGACCCCGAGGCAGTTCACCACTAAGTTCAGCCGTCGGATCGGATCTCGATCATAGTTCCCAAGGACGAAGTACGACCGATCGTTCTCGTAGGCCGGCGTCAACTCGCTCAAGGCGTGGAGAACTTCCTCATTGTCAGCTAGCGATATCTCCTCCTGATCAAGCTGGTCTTTGGCACTTTTGAGAACGTCACCAGGAACCGGCGACTCCTCATCAGGCATACTGTGAGGTTTTCATAGTAGAGAGATATAGTTTATGTCGTAAATTACCTTTTCAAGTACTTTGGGTTGTCGTAGCGTGATTTACTCGAGAGTAAACTACTTGTCGCCACGTCGTGTACTGTACGGTATGAGCACCGAACTTGGGACTGCTGAAGAGATGGAGTCGCGTGAACTCGTCCACTTCGTCACCCAGCAGACGCGATTTTCCCTCATCAACAACATCCTCCAACATCCCGATCAGCTTCCATCGATGTACGAACTTGAGGAGCTCAATCCCAGCGTCAGCGACGCCACCGTCTACAAACACATCCAGAAACTGATCGACGCTGGTATGGTCAACGAAGTCGCCCTCGACGCCGACGAACGTCGACAAGGGTACCCGTGGAAATTCTACGGCCTCACTACGGAAGGGCGGGAGTTCCTCGACGGTCACAACCTCCTTGCAGCCGAAGAGACGCTCCAACAAATCTACGAGACAATCACAGACAAGTCTGAGAAGATGGTCAAGTACGAGAACGCACCACGCCCCACCGAGTCGTAGCTGTACAGGCGGTTCGAGGCGACTGTCTCGGGGCTTGACTCCGAGGCGATTCACTCGAGAGGAACTCTCGACGGGAAAGTTTCGCGTTGAGGTTGGCGTAGTACTGTTCGATCTGTTCGAGCTTGACCGCAACGACGCGTTCGTCAACCACGCAATCCATCCTCCGCTATCCGATCGATGACCGTACGCTGGTGCCGGCGAAGCGTCTCACGTTGCTCGTCAAATTCCGCCTCAATGTCTGTTTTGAACTGCTCGAAGGCCTGTTTATCGCCACAGAGTAGCTCGCCATTTACCACGTCGTGTGCGACATCCAGCGGGAGCGAGTCAATATCGGACACGTCGATGAACGGGCGATCCTCTCCTTGGAGCTCACCAGACAGTACACACCGCTTTTTGAACCGGTCCCGTTCAGAACAGTCTGCTGTGAACTTGACCGCGATATCAAAATCTGATGAGTGCGTTACTGTTCCCGAAAGCTGTGATCCGAATACAACGGCGAAGACGATGTCCGGATCAGCACAGACCACATCCTTGAGAGCGGAGCGTATCTGTGACTGATCAGCATTCGGTTCCATACGAGGATCCTCATCGTATCATCACAAAAGAATTCCGCCAAGTCACATTCCAACACGGTACTGGTGGCATTCGTCTTTAGTTAATATCTTCAGTAATACTCGATAGCTGTGGTTTTCGCTCAAATACGGCCCAGCCACACCAGATACGGCAAGAAAACGCCGTTTGTGATGGTTGCTTATCGCTCGATCTCGCCGGTACTGGTGTCTCATCTGTGGCTTCTCCTACATCTAATACTGACAAGCATACTTTTCGGGATTGTATTACTATCAAGCTTAACTAAAGACGAATGGTACTGGTGGTAATGTGACCGGAAGCGCCCGCTCTCACCCGAAGTCGTAGTCGCTGTCGTGGGCGTCAACATACTCGTCGTTACCCGACCGATCCGGCGCGTAACCCGGGCCCTGCCCACCAGCGAAGAACACCAACGCCTCGATGTTGAGATCACTCTGTCGGATAAACAGCGGCGGCACACGATCTCGAAGTTCGCTCACGTGCGGCTCTCGGCGGGTGCGGAACGTTCCTCTCGGCGGTCGATGTTCGGTCAGTGGAGGGAGCGACTCCTTGGTGAGGTCGTCGATAGTAAGGATTCGGACATCAAGTAGTTGGGTGAGAGACCATGCTGGTGTGGTCAGGAAATGTGGGTAATAGTTATCTCAGGAAGTGAGTGTGCTGCCGGCTCAAATTCTGCGAAGGACTGATCATTCGTGAGAATAGTCGGTTTGCGGTCACGGTGCTCAAACGCCAACACAAGGATTGGAACGTCTTTTGGCTGGATGCCACAGACGCGGGCCAGTGTTCGCACTGTGGGCGCCGACCGCTGTTCTCGAAGAAGCGCATCGCTCGCATCACGACTTGATGGCGCTTCGATAAGGCCCGTCATCCGGGTGAGGCGTGTCACAAAATTGGTTTTGACAGCGTCTCGTTCTGCCGCAGAGAGGCCCTTCGTGCGATCGAATGCGGCGAACGCCTCTTGGAGCATATACGCACTAATCGCCGATGTTGTCTCACCGCGATCGATTGCTGTCAGCAATTCGGTTGCCTGTTCGTTGGTTCGCAGTGTACCGAATACCCACAGATTCGTGTCAAGGATCTTCACGAATCAGATCCGTACACTTGTGTGGCCGTTTCCTCACGGGCCTCTTCGATGGCCCGTTCAAGATCGTCTGCATCGACTTTCTCGCCGAGTGCCGTGAGCTCGTCATCGATATCGGCATCTGATTGGTGGCTCTGCTCAGCCTGCGCGAGTAGTTGCTCTAGGCGAAGCGCAGTGATTGCTGTGTCGTCATTAAGTTCGCGAAGATGCGACCGGCAGGCTTCCTTGATGAACTCGCTTTTATTGGTGTAAATACCTGTCTCATCAAGGAACCGCTCGATCTCGGTATCTAATTCAACCGGGAATTTGACACTGACACTCGCGTACTTCATGGTAGTACGATGGTATTACAATTAAATAAGTCTATGGCACCGATGAGGTGTGACCTCCCCAGCGTCCGCTCTTACCCAAAGTCGTAGTCGCTGTCGGCGGCCTTGACGTACTCGTCGTTGCCCGTCCGGTCCGGCACGTAACACGGACCGTGATCCGCGATGTGGAAGACAGGGGCTTCGATATCGAGGCTGCTTCGACGGTGAACCAGAAGCGGGAGCCGGTCACGCACGTCGTGGATGAACGGTTCCCGCCGTACGTGGAGCGTTCCACTCGGCGGCCGGCGTTCGGTCAGCGGCGGGAGTTGGCCTTTGTCGAGATCCTGTTCGGTGACGATCCGCACGTCGAGTAGTTGGGCTAACCGCCACGCACTCGCACTGACACGGCGGGAGAAAGCGAGGACGGGCATTGCCCGCATGAGCGCGGCCCGCAGCGCGACTGCTTCGACGGCGTCCCGCTGGACCGGGACTTGGTGCCAGTCTTTACACTCGACGACGAGGAAATCATCAGGGTCACCACGGAGGTCGTCCCGTCGGGCAATTACGTCGGTTTCGAGCCCGAAACAGTACTCGTTGCGGGCCGTCCTGTACCCCCACTGTTCGAGTGTCTCGGCGACCCGAGTCTCGAGCCAGCGACCGTTGGTTGGATCGTGGTCCGGATCCTCGCCGTCGGGGGTTCCCACGGTGTCAATTTCGTCCGTGAAATCAGGGCTGTCGTTACCTATGGTCGGACCATCTGATCAATCACATCCGCAATAAGCTGTATTCCCTCATCAGTGAGGGTCCCAGACGGGAGATTATCTCGGATCGACGATAGTGGAATCGTATAAATCGCCCACGGCATCACATAACTCGTCTTCCGCAGCTCCACCCCTTCAAGTACGCCGTCGGGCAACCGTGTAACCTCGTATGAGTACTCGGCCTGTGTGGTCAGGCATACAACCGTGGCTTCTTGCTCAACGTACGGCCGATCAGCATCGGATATCACGATTACTGGGCGCGGATTGCTATGTGCCCCGGTTGGATCCGCAGCAAACACGAGACTGCCCTGCGGGTAGTAGTACGTCATGTGAGGGGTATGCGGTCTAATCCCATCGTGTTACTCTCTGTCACCGGACGCTGAGTCAGCGTCAGTGTTACTCTCCGTTGTTGAAGGAGCAGCGGTGCTGTTGACCCAGTCCGCGGGTGCTGGTTCCTCCCCGGACTGATCCTCTTCGGTGTCAGCGCGATCACGTGGAATCGATCTTCGTGCGCCCGCACCAGTTTGTTTAACGTCATCTGGAGTGAGGCCCGGTTCTGGGTACCGATCCGCCATCTCGTCAAGTTGAACGAGGCTCCGTGCGAACCGCCTCACGTCATCCCGTCGCTCAAGTCCGTGGTAGAGACCATCATTCGTTTTGCCGATCAGTCCGTCATCATGGAGGCGAGATAGCGTCGTCGACGTGGTGCCGCGCGGCAGATCAAGTGCGTTTTGTATCTCTGCCGGCGTGTACGCAAGGTTCGTATTCCGATAGAGGAGTTTGACGATTGCGGCTTTGTTTGTGCCCGGGCGGATATTGATCGCGTCGTCCGGGTCGTGTCTTCGAAGATCGATGGGCATGAGTCCAACTGTATGTGTTTGTATGCGTTTGTAATATATAAGTATCATGGTGGTCAGATTTGTGTGACCGTAAGGAGGCATATTCAGGATACCCTACGAACGGTCGTGTACCCCCTCTACCACCGTACCTACCCGAACTCGTAGTCGCTGTCGGCGGCCTTGACGTACTCGTCGTTGCCCGTTCGGTCCGGCACGTAACACGGACCGTGATCCGCGATGTGGAAGACAGGGGCTTCGATATCGAGGCTGCTTCGACGGTGAACCAGAAGCGGGAGCCGGTCACGCACGTCGTGGATGAACGGTTCCCGCCGTACGTGGAGCGTTCCACTCGGCGGCCGGCGTTCGGTCAGCGGCGGGAGTTGGCCTTTGTCGAGATCCTGTTCGGTCATAATCCGCACGTCGAGGAGTTGGGCTAACCGCCACGCACTCGCAGTTACGCGGCGGGAGACAGCGAGGACGGGCATTGCCCGCATGAGCGCGGCCCGCAGCGCGACTGCTTCGACGGCGTCCCGCTGGACCGGGACTTGGTGCCAGTCTTTACACTCGATGACGAGGAAATCGTCAGGATCACCACGGAGGTCGTCCCGTCGGGCAATTACGTCGGTTTCGAGCCCGAAGCAGCACTCGTTGCGGGCTGTCCTGTACCCCCACTGTTCGAGTGTCTTGGCGACCCGAGTCTCGAGCCAGCGACCGTTGGTTGGATCGTGGTCCGGTTCTGCGTTGTCGGGCGTGCCTACGGTGTCAATGTCGTCCGTGAAATCAGGGCTGTTGTCACTCATCGGTTGGGTCCTCGAGCGTGTCTGCGGCGGCTGCCTGCTGGGCTGCCTGTTCGAGGGCTGTCGCGACCGTTTGGGCTTCTGTCGGTGTGAGGACGGTGAAGGTGACCTCACGGTCATCGCCGAAGCCGAGGAGGACACGCGATCCCTCGGTGACGTCGGTGCTGTCGGTGCTAACCTGGATACTTCCGTCCGTCGCTGTCGGGCGATCGCGTCTGATCGTGGTTTCGAGATCGAGTGTTTGGTCGCTCACTGTTGGTCACCCCCGTTCGGGAGCTGTGTTTGTGGCGTTGCGACTGCTGTCGTCGGATGTGATGTCGGTGTCATGGTGTCGTGTGGGTGGTCTCGGGTGTCTGCGAGCTGGTGGGCGTGGCTGTTCGGCTGTCGGCTCTGGTTGGTGGTCGTCATCGGATGTATGGTGTCATCGGCGTCGCCGCCGGGTTCGGCGGGGATCGAGATCGGTGGCTGTCTGTCCCATCCACCCCGATCGTCTCTCCCGGTGCGGCCTGGGGGAGGACTGTTCGGCCCGGCGGGTGTGGTTGATTGTCGATGCGTCACCAGCGTCAGCGCGGTCAGATCGCCGGTCGCCGGGAGCCACGCCGTCACAGGGGGTGTCTTCGGGGGTGGCGTCAGATTCGTCGTGGTCCACCGGCGGTGGCCCCCTTGCTGGACGGGCGTGACGCGATCGAGATCGCGGACATCGCTCAGGCGACGGTCATAGCTGCTCGCGGAGATGCCTGCTTGCTCGATGAGCTCCGAGCGGCCGAGTGGGCCGTCGGCACACAGTAGGGTGGCGTACAGCTTCGTCGCCGTCGGCGTGAGCTCGGGCCGGAAGCGCTCCGGTGAGAGTGTGGCCGCGGCGCGCTCGACTGCGCCCAGCGTCGGTGTGGGTGACTCGTTCAGCGCTCGCAGGAGGCTCACCACGACGTCGTACGGACACGCCCTTGAGGTGTCCGCCGGGCCGAACGAGCGTAGACAGAGCCGCACGAGTCGCTGGCGCTCGCGGGGTGTCCACTGGGCGTCGTGGGTCATCGCGACCTCGTCGATCACCCGCCGGATGGCGGGGTAGGTCGTCCCGTCGACAACCGGGATTTCGAGTGTCGGTGCGGCTTCGGTGCCGTCGGCGATTGCTTCTCGGACCGTCGTGAGTTCGCTCGCGAGGGTATCGGTGATCTCGTCGTGGAGTTCCGTGATCGTCGGGCCGGCAACCACCCACGACATGGTGAGATCCACCGTCGCGTCGTGGTCCGTTTCGGCGGGGAGTCGCCGGCACAGCTTTGCGGGCCGGTCTTCGAACAGCATGCGGTAGCCCGAGTGAATTCCGTAGACGGACTGTTTGGGCGCCGTTTTGGCGAGGAACTCACAGAGGTCCTGCAGTTGGGTAGAGTTGCGTGCGATGGCGTCGGTATCGGGCACTCTAAGGGTGGTCGTGAGATCGATGCCGGCCGCGTGATACAGCTGGGTCGCTGAGGCGATCAGGCCGTGGAGATCTTCGAAGAGGTTGGCGCGGGCCGCTGTGTCGTCGCTGTTCGTGAGTTCGGCGACTTGTGCGAGGAGGCAGTCTCGAACTGTGGTTATTCGCTCACGCCACGCTCCGTAGGTGGTTTCGGCGTCGCTGTACCAGCCGACTTGGTGGCCACGGCGGAGGATGCGCTCGACGGGATACGCTTGGGTGTCGTCGTCGATCGCTTCGAATTCGTGGCCGAGCCGTGATGGGGAGAGGATTTTCGAGAGGGCTTGCTCGCTCAGTAAGGCTCCCGCGAGACGTCCCAGGGTGGCGAGAGGCCCACCCCACTGGAGGACGACAAGGGTTTCATCGTTGGTGTGGCTCAGGTACGCGACACGGCCGTCGTCGAACGAGTGTAACTGGTCGTCGACGAGCGTGATGGCATCGTCGTGGGCGACGGTGGCGAATCGCTCGTGGAGGTTGGTTGGAGCGTTTGCAGGGCCGGTGAGCCACTGGACGTAGTCGGCGTCTGCGTCGGGGTCGCCGGTTGCCGCCACCCACTCGTCGGGAGTGGGTATCTCCCCACCTGCCCGGCGGGGCGACACTGTACTTGTAGATTCCTGAGGGGTCGCAGTAAGATGCCCATCGAGCCGTCGCTGATCCGGGTGGACGAGGTCGTAGGTGTCGTCGAGACACTGCTGGACGGCTCGCTCTCCGAGCTCGGTGAGTCGGACGGT
The DNA here is from genome assembly GCF_005435025.1 of Halorubrum sp. CGM4_25_10-8A. Classification (NCBI taxonomy): domain Archaea; kingdom Methanobacteriati; phylum Methanobacteriota; class Halobacteria; order Halobacteriales; family Haloferacaceae; genus Halorubrum; species Halorubrum sp. CGM4_25_10-8A. The sequence goes on from NZ_SGTX01000002.1 coordinate 312,794, forward strand.
GTTGTGCTTCCCACGGCGGTCGATCGTGACTAACTCACGGTCTTCGAGATAGAGGACGTATCTGCTAATGGTGCCCTCGGCGACATCGATCGCATGGTCGGTGGTGAGATCCCGGTAGCTCCGGGTGTGCTCGGGGTTGAGGTTCCCGAGGAGCCGACGTTTCCCTGGTTCGGTGTCGAGATCACGGATGGCTTCCCACGCGGCCGCAGCAGTTTGGTCGTGGTCGGTGTGGGGGGACCGATCCCGGCTGGCGGTAAGATCGAGGTGACACTCGGTCCAGGTGGGATACCGTCTTGAGAGATGTCGATGGACTCTCGGGGAGACGACGAGTCTGACGTCGAACCCATCGGCGAGCACGGCGATCGCCACGAGTGCGCGGACGCCTGTGCGGCGGTCTGTAAGGGAGGTCCACGCGTCGCCGTCCAACTGGAGCGTGAGGACGGTGGGCTGGGCGTCGAGTTCACGATGGAGTGCGACCGGCCCCTTTGCGAGCGCGCCGAGGCTGGCGTTCACTGGGCCGCGGCCCGTGCCGATCGCGGTGACGGTCTCGGTGAGGTTCGCGCGGCGCTGTTGATGGTACGCCGACAGGGCCTCAGTATCCGTGTCGTAGGTGAGCGCACGCGCGGTGATCGCGCGGATGTACGCGACGGCTTCGGCGATGTCGTCGGTCCACGTCTTGTCTGTGTCGGTCCACTCCGGGTGGAGACGGGTGAGCAGTTGGGAGCTCGCCCGCCACGGGTCCTCGGTGGTGGTGTGATCGCGGATGGCGCGCTCGGTGTGCGGCGTGAGCTTTTCGAGGAGGTCCGGAAGCCACTCGGTCAGGCACGGTGACACCGCGGGACAGCGAATCCCGTCAGTGGGAACGCCTGTGGGGCTAGCGAGCCGAATCCCTCGGCTAGGGGCCGCAGGCTGGCAGGAACACATTAGTGATCACCAGAGCGTGAGGATCTGGTGGATCACTGTGGGCCCTCGTGGGAGGCGCCACCATCAGACCGAGCGCGCTCGCGGACGGCACTGAGTAGTGCGAGAGGCTCCTGGTGTGGTGAGTGAGTTGGATCCCGTGGGGTTGGCGCGTCCGCGTGGACGTGAGGTTCTGTGGTCGTCGTGGGGCTCGTGACGACAGCGGTGGGATCGAGCAGGACGGCCGTCGTCGATTGGGTGTGGGTGTTCGTACACGTCCCGATGTGGCCTGTGAGGACGTACTCGCGAACACCGCGGGTAAACACCGTCGGGTGTTCGTGGGTATCCGACCCGCACATGATGTAGCCGATCGCGTACGCGGGTTCGCCCGCAGCCCGGTAGGCGTATGCGGTGATGTCGTCGCCCTCGTTGAGGGTACGTCCACAGACTTGGCAGGCGAGGTGGGTGTCCAGCGGGATGCGCGCGAGTTGCTGGCGATCAGGGAGCTTGTCGGTGGGGCGGGTCATTTGGAGCCCTCCTTCGAGTTGGTGGTGCCAGCTTGCCACGCTTGCCGGGCGGAGAGTGCGCGTCGGGCTGCTTCCGTGAGTTGGTACGTTGTGGTGTCGTCAATGGTGACGAAATCGCGTTCGATGAGTTCTTCTAGTGCGTCGTAGACTTGGCTGTGGTTGATGTCGTCGGTGTGGTAGGTGGTGAGTGCTTGCTGGAGGTGACGGTTCTCACAGGGGCCAGTCTGTGCGAGTATCCAGAGCAGGTCGCGGTGGACAGCTGAGAGGTCGGCGACTGAGTTAGTCGAGTCGCACTCGGTGTGAGGGCTACTCATTGTGCCCCTCCGCGGTGTTCTCGTTAGTGTTGCGCGTCTCAGCGCATGTCGTACAGAGTGGGGCGTTTAGGGTAGCGTCGTACCCGTCGGCCTCGGTGGGACAGAGAGTACAGGTGGTACTGTTCGATGCGCTAGTCGTCTCGCAGGGCTTAAGCCCCGCAGTTGCCAGCGTTAGCATGGTTCTGTGTTGCGGCACAGAACCCGTCCCGGGTGGGTGTTCCAGCACCGCAGCCGGGGTTTCGACACTTTCTCACGAGCCGAGGATTCGTCACTCGGGTTCCGTACAATAACGATTAGTCTCTAGTAACATATATTTGACGGTGTAGTTTGAAATGTGCTTTGTATAGCTTATAAGTGCTATTCGTCCGTACTATAGACTGTGATATTGGATATGTGCTCTATGAGGCACTCAGGCAAGTGGATGACTTCTCTTGACGATCGGATTTTGGAGTTCCTTCACGAGAATAAGCCGACAACACCTACGAAGATGACTACAGAGGCATCTCTACCTTACTCTAGACAGCATGTTGATCGGAGGTGTAAGAAACTGGATGAAGAGGGCCTCCTCGAAAATTTAGGTAATGGTGTCTATATGATCTCTGAAGACGGTGAGGCATATCTCAAAGGACATCTGGACACTGAAAATTGGAAGTATATTGATGAAGATGGTGAGGACGCACATAACGATTTAGCTGAAGACACTGGTACAGACAGCTGAACGGTAGTTTTCTGATTCTGTGTGGATTACTCTGAGTAGGCAGATCACGCTTAACCAACATCGGGCCAATCTGAGAGCAGTTGTTGGTTAACAAGATACGTGACTAACCCGAACCGGTACGTTTGTACGCGGGCGTCGGGTACCATCGGTAATGCGAATTCTCCGTGTCGCGCCGTGGATCTACAAGTGGACCAGGTCGAGTGTTCGAGACTTGACCCCGAGGTGAAGATCGTATGCTCCGCCAAGTGTGTTCTGAATACTCGGTATACAGCTCAATCGTCTCGGCTGAAGCGTTGCCCGCTGTCCGCGTGTAGTACGATTCTCCCAAGAACCCACGCCCTACAGACACTCCTGTAAGAATGATTCGTGCTGTTCTCACATTTTTCGCACCGTGATGTTCCTTACCGTTCGCACGATCTCGCTCGGCGCGTGTCGTCCAAGAATCGAAGATTTGTGGGTAATAAATCCTCTATTGACGACAGGAAGTGGTAGTTGACGCTCTACACCGTGTGGCTTGACCCCTTCTCACCCAACCAACCAGTATGTGGGCAAATATTAAGGATTTCAGTATATAAGTAAATTTGTGAAATGACAAAACGACTCTCTGTGGACTTTGAGGACGACGTGTACAAGAAGTTCTCGAAGAAGTGTATAGAGGTTGACGAAACTAAGTCTGATGTAGTACGTGGACTTGTAACCGATTCGCTCAACGAATCCGAATAATGAGCGACCCACAGGCTCTCGTCAAGACACTAGACTTCCAACTCAATATCCAGAGTGACAACGAGAGTCTGTTGTACGACGCTACCCTCGAAGCTCGCTCGGTGTACAACGAAAGCATCCGCCTTGCCAAACAGGACGTGGACTGGGACGCGATCTCCAGCCGCATAGCTGATGACACCAATCTTGTAAAAAACACAACTCAGTGCCTCGTCTCGAAGGCTCTTGGTGCGATGGAGAATTACTATGAGTACGACGACTTTGGACTTCCGAGTCACACCAAAGATGGTTATTACCCACTTCGTGCGAACTACGAGGAAGGGTACAATCTGTCGCTCACCGACGACCGTGACGTGACGTTCCGCATCAGCGCGAAGCCGTACAAGCACGTCAAGGGCGTTCTCGAAGGGAGTGACGCTCACCTTGACATTCTCAAGACCGCGCTCGAAAGTGACGAGTGGAAGATTGGGACGGCAGAAGCCCTGTTCCACAGCGACAACCCTGAGCTACATGTTAACGTCACCAACACCGAACAGACTGTTCGAGACAAGTACGACTCACGGACGCTCGTCGGTGTCGACGTGAACGAGGACAATGTAGCCCTGAGCGCGCTTTCTGAAGATGGCGTCGAAAACACGTTGGTTATCGACTTCCCCGAGATCAAGTTCGCGCGCCACCGCTACTTCACGATGCGAATGCGTGTCCAGAACGCGGGGAAAGACAGCATCCACGACACGCTCGAAGGGCGTGAGGAACGCTTTGTCCACGACCGACTCCACAAGGTGTCTCGGCACATCGTGGAGTGGAGCCAGCAGTTCGAGAAGCCGTGTATTGTCTTTGAAGACCTCAAAGACATGCGCGATAGTATCGACTATGGAGTCCGCATGAATCGACGCTTACACCACCTCCCGTTCCGTGCCCTCCAATACTACACGTCGTCCAAGGCCGCCTTCGAGGGGATTCCGACTGCATGGATTAACCCTGAGTATACGAGCCAACGGTGTCCGATCTGTGGACACACAGAGCGTGCGAACCGAAACAAAAAGCGGTTCAAATGTAAGGACTGTGAACATCAAGACCACAGCGACCGTGGTGCAAGCGTCAATATCGCCGTGAAAGGCATCAAGAAACTCGATAGAAATGTGCCTGCTCTCAACAGCCTTCCCACTGTGCGGAAGGTGCGACGGCAGGCATCGGGGGCTGTGGACGCCCCGACCGTGACCCACGACACCGTTCGAGGCTATCAGACCGATGGTGTCGCGGGAGTGTCCGACTAATCCACGGGAAGCCTCGGAGCTTGACTCCGAGGTGGTTCACCCCGACACGAAGGGTGTAAAGTTTACTTCTCAGACACATTGTGCTTGCGACGCCGGGGTATCCCGCGTCATATCCCAGGCAAACCGGGCGGCGCAGGCGGCGCGTGATGGGGTGGATTGGACGCACCGGATCGCAACGTTCCTTTACAGGCCGGGTGTAGCCCGGGTTGATGCGAATCCTTCGGGTTGCGCCGTGGATCTACCCTGACACCAAAGGGGGCGGGGATTACCATGTCCACGCGATGAGCCGTGATCAGGCGGCGATGGGTCACGAAGTGACGGTACTGACGACGCGCGAGGACGACTCGCTGCCGCGGGTCGAGGAGACCCACGGGTATACGATCTACCGGGTCGACCCCGGCGTGACCCTGCTCGGTAACGACGTCTCGCCCGCGGTGGCGCGCTTTCTGTGGCACGCCGACAGCGGGGGGTTCGAGGTGATGCACGCGCACTCGCACTGCTACTTCGTGACGAACCTCGCAGCGCTGAAACGACGTCTGGGGGATATCCCGTTGGCGATCACGAACCACGGCTTGTATACCCAGAACGCGCCCGAGCAACTGTTCACGCTGTATCTGAAGACGGTCGGGCGGTGGACGTTCAATCAGGCGGACGTGGTGTTCTGCTATACGGACGTGGACAAAGAGCGCGTGCGAGAGCTGGGCGTGAGCTCGCGGATCGAGGTCGTCGCGAACGGGATCGATACGGAGCGGTTCACGCCGGAGGGCCCGGAGAGCGGGTTGATCGATGCCGAAGGCCCGGTGGTGTTGTTCGTCGGGCGGTTCACGGACGGGAAACAGCCGTGGTTAGCAGTCGAGGCGTTCGCGGAGGTGTTAGACGAGTACCCGGACGCGGAGCTGTACCTGTGTGGCAAGGGCGGGTTACGTGAGGACTTGGAGGCGCAGGTGGCGGAGTTGGGGATCGGAGAGTCGGTGACGTTCCTCGGGCACGTGTCCTACGACGAGATGCCGAAGGTGTACCGGAGCGGGGATGTGTTGGTATTGCCGAGTCGGGCGGAGGGCGTACCGCGGACGGTGTTGGAGGCGATGGCGAGCGGACTGGACATCGTGATGAGTGACCTGGACCAAGTCACATCGATGCTCGGAGAGCGAGGCCACGTGGTGGCGGACGACGACGACAGATCGTTCGCAGAAGTGCTCCTCGGAGCGATCACAGCTCCTAATGAGACATCTGGACAGATCGCATCGGATAGCCATCAGTGGGAGGATACCGTCGGGCGTACGACTCGAACTCTCCAGTCGATCGCCGAGAACAACTCATAAGTAACCACTCCTCCTGTCAATTTGTAATGGGGCTGAGCCCGGTAGAGGTCATCAAGAACTCCCTTCTGTATCGCGTCTCGGCACAGGTTGTCGAGTGGGCTGAACAGAGTCTACTGGTTCGGGCACTGAACGACGAGCGTGTACTGGTGGGGCTTCTCGGGCTGGGGTTACTCGCCAGCCTCGTTCGGATACTCTCCTCGGGCCTTCACGTGACCGTCCAATTCCTGAGCTTCGCGCTGCTGTTCGTCGTACTCGTTGCCGTGACGTGGAACTACACCGAGCCACTCACGAACGAGTAGCTCCCAGCGCGCGATCACGGGAGCAGCAACGACGACGAGAATGAATTCGAAGGTCATTCGGTGCCGAACCCCGGTCCCGAAGTTCGAGTTGATCGCGCCGTAGCCGGCGGAACCGGCGAGGAAGACGACGATTAGGAGGACCGCGACCGTCTCGTCGAACTCACATTCGTACAGCGACCGGACCGCGCCGACGAACAGAACGATCACGATCGGGACTGCGGTAAAAGCGAGCAGGTGAAACACCGATTCGACGTGGAGGGGAAACGGCGTGAAGACGAAGTAGAGCGCGCGCCCGGGCGCGGCAAGCAGAAAATCGAACCACGAGCTGTACTGCATCCCGTCGAGGTAAACTGCGCCACCCTGTGCGCGGTAGGCGAGTTCTGCGTTCACACGCTCGAAGGAATACAGTACTTCTGCAAATAGGCCAAACCCAAGCGCGCCGAGACCACCCAAAACGACCGCTAACGAGGGGATCGATAATTCCAGTTTGAGTGTCCGAATGAGATCGACGCTCCCTGCCGCACCGAATCCGAGGAGACCGACGAGGCCGAGTTCAGGGCGTAGCAGAAAAACCATCGCCCACAAGGGGACCATGGTTAACCCCATCGCAACGTCCCGTTCCCGAAATGCGTACACTCCGAGCGCGAGGAACGAGAGGAAACTGAACGCCGAGAGCGCGTCCCGCATCGGGAGGCTGAAAAAGAGGAACGGGAGCGGGAGATAGAGTATTAGTGCCATCACTCCGTAGTTGTGTTCCGACATCCACGGGTAGAGCGACCGATAGAGATAGGCGACCGGGATGTACACCAGCACGGCGAAGAGACCGTTGAACACCGCTGCGGTCACCGGCTCTGCCGGGAAGAAGACGTAGAGTAATCCCTGAAATGTACCGTAGGTGGTAACTGTGGAGGACGCTGAGACTAACTCACCACTGATCAAACTGATAGCAACATTATGATACTGTCCGATGTCCCATACATATGGGAGTCGAGGAAGTATGAATACTGCTACAAATGTGTGACCACAGAATGCGAGCAAGGCAGCAAACCGGTACGCCTTGGGCCCATATAATCTTAAGAATAGTAGAAGTAAAACAAGTGCGGTAAGAACAGCTGATACGACCATATCCACACGTGTTGACCGAGCTAATAAAAATCGCTCGTTTGATTATGATGGAAACGACATACACAATATGGAAAGTCCAGAGCACAAGCTACTGCAAGTGGGATCCTAAGCCGATAGTCTATGACAGACATATCCGTTTTATTTCTCACAAAATACGATAGAAAGGGTGCTAGTAGCCGATATCGGGCGTTCAAATACTTTCCTTATTTGGAAAAAGAAGGAATAAAATGTTCATATGAGTCGTTATTTACTAATAAATATTTAAAAGACCTGTTCGAGAACCGTAATAGAAAAATAAGCCACATCGTAAAATGCTATATTAGACGAATTTATGATCTTTTTTCAGCCCATTCGTATGACTTGGTCTTCTTACAGAAAGAACTATTTCCGTATCTCCCTGCGGTTGTTGAACGACTTTTTTCTTCGATAGGTATCAGATATATTTTAGATATTGACGATGCTGTATTCCACAACTACGATATATCTGATAATTTTTTCGTAGAATATATTTTAGGGAAAAAGATAGATGTATCAATGCGAAATTCGGAGGTAGTCATCGCAGGTAATGAATACCTCGCTTCAAGAGCCCGTCAGGCAGGAGCACCATCAACTGAAATTATTCCTACCGTAATTGACTTAGATCAATATCCTACTGAACTTCCTGAGCAGCATGAGGATACATTTGTGATCGGCTGGATCGGTTCGCCTTCGACATCACATTACATCGAAGAAATGGATGATGTACTTCGTCAAGTCGCTGATCAGCGTCAGATTGAGGTTCGGTTGATAGGATCCGGTGATGTTTCATTACCTAATGTTCCGCATGAGGTCCGAAAGTGGTCTGAGGATACTGAGATTGACAATCTTTGTGACATCGATGTTGGAATTATGCCTCTTCAAGATACACCGTGGACCCAGGGTAAGTGTGGATTTAAATTGATCCAATATATGGGTGCGTGGAAACCCGTAGTTGCCTCCCCAGTAGGTGTAAACACCGAAATTATACAAGATGGGGTTCATGGGTACCTTGCTGACTCGAAAGAAGAGTGGATAGAGTCATTATTAGATTTATGCGATAATCCAAACCGAAGGCGTATGATGGGCAGACATGGACGGAGACGTATTCAAAACGAGTATTGTTTTGAGATCACCGCACCGAAAATGTCCAAAATCATCAAAGAAGTGTCCAATAGCTCTTCTAAATGATTGGCTCTGTTGAAATCCTATTCTTCAGACATAACATCATGTGAAACAGCCGGTCATACTGAGCCGATTTAGTATCTACCACTCGCTTAGACGAAAGCCAGCAGTTAGTACAATACCGCGTTACTCCACCTTTTTAGAGAATTTCTTGAGTACGTAGTCTGCGACTTTTCCGGCAGCTGAGATGCCGATCAAGAAGGCTACTGCCAGCAGGAGTATTTGCCACAAGAAAGCGGCACCAAGGTTCAGGTTAAACAGAATAGCTGTATCTACGAAAAACACATACACAGCATACATCAATGGAAGCCCGACTACGAGAACAGCTCCGAAGTAAGTCAGGCCGGCTATTGCCAACGGACGACGGCTGTGCGTGGAGGTGCTCATCACGTGTGAATGCGTACTTTTAACGTAAATTCTTTCGGGCAGATTGCTCCAAATGGACTCTTTCACTCATCGCTCTTCTGTAGGAGATTGTTGATACTGCTGAGCTGCGGCTGTCGAGTCGAAGAGGACAAGGACACCGCGTCAGCGGTGTCCGACACGGATGATTCCGCTAGATGCGTTTGGGTCGGAATCGGTCGCAGCGGACCTGTTACAGCAGGCTCGCTGGCGTGACGGTGTTTCCTGTCCTCGCTGCCGTTCTGACCGAACGGTCAGAAACGGCAGCTACGGGCACTTTCAACGGTATCTCTGTAAGGATTGCGACCGCACGTTCAACGATAAGACTGGCACGATCTTCGCTCATTCGAAGATTGCGCTCCGCAAATGGTTGTTCTCGATCTACGCCTTTTTGCGGTTTAACACGAGCCTCAGGCAGTTACAGTGCGAAATTGAGGTCACCTACAAAACGATCCACAGGCGTGTCGAGCGCTTCACCGAAGCGCTCGACGCGCCGTCACTCGATCTCCGTGGCCCGGTTGAAATTGACGAGTTCTACGTCTCTGCCGGCCTAAAAGGCCGCGAGCGCGACCGATGGTCGCGCTCTCGCGGCCTCTCTCGACGCGGGCGCGGGACGTATGAACAGGACAAACCGCCGGTGTTCGTCCTCGTGGATCGCGGCACCGAGCAACGGTACATCGTGCCGGCGAAATCCGCAGACGAATCGACGGTTCGGCTCCTGCTGGCTGACCGCCAGCAGGAGCCTCTCACCGTCTATACCGACGGATTTCGCGCGTACGATCCGCTTGAGGAAGACGAGAGTTTCGAGCGCGAATACGTCGTTCACGGAGACGGTGAATACGCCGACGACACGGTCCACGTGAACACCTGCGAGAGCCACGCGTCGCTGGCGCGACGGTGGCTCTCGCCGCATCGAGGCATCTCAAAAGATCGCCTCACACAGTACTTCAGAGCGTTCCAACTCAGACGAGAACTCTACCGCAAACCTGGACGAGAAGCGCTCAAACATGCCGTCAAAGCCACGCTCTGAAATCAACAATGTGCTACACAAGAGCGAGGCTAATTTACAGCCGGAATCTGGTCGGAGTCCGAATCACGTTGGCGTTGATCAGACCGTGATTCAGCTTGACGACGAACATTATTGGCTATACGCCGTCGTTGACCCTCAATCAAACGACTTGCTACACATAATGCTTGGACCGATAAAAACGAACCTGATCGCAGATTAGTTTTTTTTGCGGAGCTCCGTCAAAACACGACGTAGATGAGTCGATCTTTCTTGTAGATGGTACCACTTCATCGATCCTGTCGTAAACACTGCCTCAATTTTAGATGCGGACGACATAGAAATCGGAACGGCTTCCAACGTGTTTTCCATGGGACCAAACGACGAACTGTCTGTTCTCAAACTTTTTCAGCAACGGCGGATCAGACACTGATGACGAGTGGCTGGAATCTTTCGCTTTCGCGTGGAATCAGCTTATCTGTACACTACCCGGAATCAACTACTAGCTGCTTATAACTTTCACCTGTCAAATATGTGTGCCCATTCGATCATGTTAAGGAGTCGTAGATGGCGTCATACTCCTCTACGCCTGTTGAGAGAGAGTAGTATTCCTCCGCGAAGCTCCGGCAACGGTGGTCGATACCGCCAGCCGTCGCCAACTCAATCAGTTCCTTCATTGCTTCCTCTTTCTCTTCTGAGGTGAAGTTGTCGAGAACCACACCGATATCGTTGTCAGTCAGTAGTGATTCTACGTCACCCACTCCGACATTACTTATGCACGGAATACCGCTGGCCAAGAACTCTCCCATCTTCGTCGGAGATGTACCCTTCTTCGAAAAGGTTTGACGATAGAAAAATATCCCTGCGTCCATTTTCCTCACTTTCTCGGGAACCCGCTCGTGTTCAACACTCTCTACAGTAACATTTTCAGATGAAATACCGTACTCATCGAGTTTTTCCTGTATATAGTCGTGTTGCCCTTTGTTGAGGATGTGTAGTTGAGCGCCTGGTTTCAACTTTTGAAGAATCTGGAAGCACTCGAGTACATCCCCGAATTTGTACCAAGTACCCACAGAACCAACGTATCCGAGCGTAAATGGACCATCGCTTGACTGATCGGCACAAGGATAGAAATTGTCAAGATTAGTACATGTTGGGATTTGTTCAAATCTCGTGTCTTCGTCGACGTACGAGAACTCTTTCATCGCCTCAATCCCTACGTCAGTGAGTGAGAGGACAACGTCAGCGTTTTTTATAAATTGACGTTCGAACCACTTAGTCATTCGGTAAACGTAGTCTTTCTCGTTCCAGAGGTTTCCATCGATACGTTCATCTGCCCAAAACCCGCGCATATCGAAGAGAAATCTAGTTTTATAGCATTTTTTACAAGCTAGAGCGATAACCGACGGGATATAACTTCTGGCGTGAATAATCTCTACTTCGTGTTCTCGAATGAGATGAAAACTCTCCCAAATTCCAGTGAGAATATCCCACACTGTTGCCGGAAGTGAAGGATTATTATGATACTTGAGTGGTCTCCAGTCGATATCGTGTGACTCGACCGCTCTCCGCATTTTCTCGAATTGTTTTTGATCTTTCAAATTATCCGGATTCTCGAAGGTAATTAGTGATATATTATACTTATTTGAGAGATTTTTCAGATACGAATAGACTTGGGATTTCCCGAGAGGTTCAAGTAAGCCTGTATACGAGATATAGAGGACAGATGGATTCTCTGCTCTCTTTTGGCTCTTCATATACGGAGTAGATTCCAATCGATGAAGTAAACTCTACTGATATCTCTGCTCTGTTGAATCCGCAGAAGGCAAGGCATAGCATCACTGTAAACAGAGTAGCGAAGCGGAAAAGTGGAATGTGACCAACCTACTCTTCTGCTTCGTTAAGCAAGCCGCGTCGCTGGCTCAAAAGCGCTGAGACGCCAGTCCAACGGCGGTGAGTGATCCGACTGGCATGTATTTCCCGGCTGGAAGGGTGTCACTTTCCATTTTTGCGGGTTGACATGGACGCGACATACCGCGAGATCGTGGATTGGGCGAGTGAAATTGATCGTGTTCGTGGTCTGTTACAACTCGCTCGAACAGCATTCCTCGCACCCTCAACACTGTATCGGTCGTTTGAGAGGGTCCATGTCCGTGTGGTGTGAATTCCTTCGGGACTCCACAAACATCTGCGATTCGGACTCGCACTGAGCCATGATGCCACATTCTTCGACCGCGAAACGGAATCGAAACACTACCAACATCACTCGGGTCGCCACATACGCACGCTCAAAACGAGGGTCCTCGTTGACGCAGATACGTCTGCCATCCTCGATCTTCACTGTTCGGCACACTGGTCTCACGACACGCAAACTGGCTGTCAAGTCGTTCTTCACAACACCGAGAAAATTAAAATTCTCTCCGCCGACAAAGGCTATGACGACTAATCTCTCGAGAACGCCCTCTGAACGGAGGGCGTGTGGCCCCTGCTGCGCCATCGGTTGTTCGCTGCGTACGACACGGACACAACGCGCACGGTTGGACAGCGGGCTATACGGCCAGTACTAGATGGCCGAAACCGCCTTTTCAGCCACCAAGCTTCGGTTCGATCCCGCTGCCCACCCTCACTCAGGGTACCGCGCGTTCCGTGAACTCGTGGTGACCGCCACAGTCTACAACCTCGAACAGGCTCTCAAAAAGTGATCCCCATGCTGTCATCGGATTCAACAGAGCGCAATTGACTGTTTCGATGAGTCATATGTAGGCAGTCGGGCAAGTGCCCGCGTGGCTTGAACAGCTCATATACAACTATAATCGTCAACAATCACATTAATCACATAACGATCGAACGCCAGACAAGGAGGGGCAAAGTAGACAGTGCCGAATCGAAGGGTATCAAAAATATCAAGTAGTCTGGAGTGGTATTCCGTTCAAGTAACTTAGCGAGCACAAATCCAAGAGATTATTCCCATACTTTCTGCTAATGACTGATCCCAACATCCTCTGTGTCTCCGTTGATAGCGTTCGAGCAGACTTCTGCAATATCAACGGCGAAAACGGAGAGAACACGACGCCGTTCCTCAATTCTATAGCTTCGGAGGCTACCGTATTTCGAAACGCAATCACTCCCTCGACATGGACGCTTCCGGTTCACGCGTCAGTTTTCACCGGTCTCTATCCTCCGGAACACGGAATATTGACTGGAAATGAAACACTCGGTGACCATCCGACGTTCGCTCAATGCCTATCCAAAAACGGGTACTCGACTGACGCATTCTTCAAGAACGGATGGCTAGAGACCGGCGATATTTTACGTGGATTCGACCATTCCGACGGAACAGACGAATCGAAGTCCGACTCGGGGATTAAAACCCAAATGAAACGAAGGATCGCCGATGAATTAGAGAATTTTCCAGAGCTGGCCGAACAGACAGCGCAAATTCTGTATCACGCTCAAAAACAGTATCGAGAGTGGTCGGGTCTTGGGTCAGTGTCATCCCGGGGAGGTGAAAGAACGATTCGAGAGTACGTAAATCATCTTTCCGAAGGGAACGAACCGTTCTGCTCGTTTGTTCATTTTAACGACGCTCACTGGCGCTACAATCCGCCAAATCCTTATCAGAACGCATTCTCTGAGCGAACCTCCCTCGGTAACGTCTATAACTATGCATGGTGGCAGTATCAAGTTTACGCGAGTAGGACAAACCGGCTGAAGGCCGCTGTTGGTGACACCTCTCCTCCCGATCGTGAGGTCGAGACGTTCAAGAATCTATACCGGAGCAGTATCCGCCATACCGATAGCCTTGTCGAGGAATTGATAGATAGTCTCAAGCGACAGGGTGTCTGGGACGATACGATACTCATCCTGTTCGGTGACCACGGTGACAGTTTCGGGGAAGACGGCATCTTCGGTCATCACTTCTCTGTCCACGATTCTATTATCCACGTCCCCTTTATGATCCGTGACCCAACTGGACAGTTAGATACCGGGACAGTTTCTGATCCCGTTTCGCTCGTGGACATCTACCCGACGGTGCTAGAACTCGCTGGTGTGTCCGGTCCTGAAACAAGTGGGATCAACCTACTTCGGGACAGTCGGGATATCGCCTACTCCTACTACGACGTTTCTGACCACGACCTGTACCTCGGGGCGTCGGACCGAGGCATCGATCCTGACCGATTGCCTCCTGCAAAACAGTACGTCGCGTGGGCGGCCGAGGGTCGAAAAGTCATTGAATACCCTGAGGAGGACGAATACGTGATTGTCGGCCACGGCGACAGCACCCTTCGCGCCCGTCTTGAGGAACACAGAGACCAACTGGACACGATTGATACTAAAGAGGGTTGTATAACTGACGACGTGGCCAAACGTCTAGAGGGCATGGGATATCTGCGAGAGTAACCCTTCCTCGTTTGCCCGGTCGGAATACCCGGGTATCCGATTCTGCGTCCACTAGCCGCAATGGAATCGATCGGCCTTGTTTAGACGCAGTACAGATTGGCCATTACGGCCGTTATCCAAACGACGAAACCGGTTCGAGAGGCACTTTCGGACGGGACCTGTTCACCCGACGTAGCCACTAATCGTCTCATTCAGGAGCGTCTAAACAAAGCCAAATCGATCCAATTGAGTTAGAAACAGAATGTTTAAGCCAAACGCATTGTCGCCACTTAGCAGCTTTTCTACTTGTTCGGCTGTGTTGAATCGCTATACAGCAGCGAGGTAGGTCACTAAATCAAGGAGTTGAAGCAGAAGACTTCAGTTGTTCATGCCCCATATCTCCCGATTCATTGTGGAGGTTGTGCCGGTTGCTCAAAGAGTTACTGACGATGGACGCGAATCCGCCGTCTCGGAAGATAGTGGCGGATTCGCCGACTATGCACTCGTTTCGCTTCAGTGTCTGCGGGTTTACCTCGATTCATCGTACCGCATGACGATCAATTTTCTCAAAGATATGATACAAATAACCGGAGAGATCGACCGCTTTGAGGCCGATCTCTCCATAAATTCTACGTTGTGTAAGGCGTTCGGCCGGATCAGTATAAGCGTGTGTCAAGGGCTGCTGCGCCAGTCGGTGTAGATGTATGATCTCTCCGAACACGCTGGATCGACGCCACGTTCTACGATCGTTCAACAGTGAGCCGCCACTACTACCAATGGCTCAGCTACCGCGTTCAGAAGTTGAAGGTCACGAAGATCGTCGATGCAGCGTCTCAAGGGATCCTTGACGCTCTCTGCTCAACGAACCGGGAAGGAAACGACATAGACCTCGCTGAGCGGATCGCCCGCTGAATACGGTCTATCTGCGGTCTCTTGTAGCCGATAAGGGCTACGACAAGCAATCGCTCCGTGAAAGTCTGGATGATCTTGGGATCAGACCGCTGATCAAACATCCGATCTTCGCTCCGTACGGCCATGTACACAACGCCAAAATCGACGATAACCGCTACAACCAGGGCTCTATGACCGAAACCGTGAATTCGGCTGTGAAGCGCTCTCACGGTGAAGCCGAGCGAACGCGGTCGTGGTTTCGTGAGTTCCGCGAGATTGCGTTGATGTGTGTCTTCTATACCATCAAACGCTTCGTCAAACAGTGAATATCTCCGCCTTATAGCGATTCAACACAGCTGTTTTATTCTAAATAGCCAAGTCCCTGTAAACGCTCTTCAACACGATCATTTGTCACGTGATCCATTGATTGCTGCTGGTTAAACAGATTGGTTGGAATCGTATTCTGATATTCGGCTATGATTTCAGTATTTTCCTCAGCAAGATTCTCTTGTTCAAATTGGTCGCTCCGTAAATCATAGAGTTCATCTCCGTTTTCCGTGTAGATGTACTTCCATCCACCCCACCTTCCGGCAACAACCGGACCAGATTCGGCAAACGCGCCTCTGGTAATCACCTGTCTTGTCTCCGGCTGATTAAGTGGACTTCCCTGAAATTCTGAGGATATATTAGTATTCATGATACTACAGATCGTCGGTGCGACATCCAACAATTCTCTTGCCTCGGTAACTATATTATCGTCGTACTGAGGAGCTTTAACAAAGAGAGGGACATGAATGAGTTCCTCGTACGGAAGATTTCGGTGGAAATAGTTACCATGCTCGCCAAATTCTTCCCCATGATCAGCGGTACATATTACTGCTGTCTCGTCCCAAATATCGAGATTTTCAAATTCGTCAAAAAGGCGACCAATCTCTCGTGATGTGTAGCGCAAATCTGAATCGTAAAGATCGACCATCCGTTTGCGTTCTGCTTCGGTCACGGACGACGGATTCATTCCAGCCTTCGACATCAGGTTGCGTATCTCACTGGTATCTGCAGGTTCACAATAAACTGGGTCGTCAAGATCAATCCCATACGGTCGATGGGGATCAAGATAGTGTACCCAGAGAAAAAATGGCTCGTCAGAATGCTTCTGCAACCATGTGATAACGGAGTCGGTCAACTCTTCGGCACTTACGTAATAGGTCATTGAGTGTAATACTTCTGCTGGGAGAATCATATCTCTAATCCGCTTAGCTGCGGGCTTGATCCCAAGCTGTTTAACGACTGGTTTTATCATATCAACGCTCTTAGCGTACATCTGGCGTGAGAGTGGTGAACGGTCAAGCTCAGAGTCTTCTTCTGTCACTCCGAAATCCTGAAACTGATCGAAGCCACTCGGTTGACCGATGATACTGGCAAATAGTGTATTTGAGTGAAAGCCCGCGGTCAAAAAGCCCGCGTCTTGCATGGCGTTTGCGACTGTTTGACCCTGAACGCAAGGATTGTTGCCTTGATACTGTGAACTCAATAATGATGGAAGGGAGATGCCGGTGTTAGTTCCGTTAGCGAATGCAGCCTCGTAGCGAGTTCCCTGACTGTCAAGCCGATCAAATGCGGGCATCGTCTCACGTTCGTACCCGTATTGAGACAAATGGTCGGCACGAAGTGCGTCAACGGTCAACAGTATCGTCCGAGAGACATCGCGATCAGCCATTATTTCTAGCAAGACTATGATCCTACAAAATAAATTCGGTTGTTGCGCACCATTTCACTGATCGATGTCTTTTCATCCTGAGAAAGTACGCCACCAAACCAAACAATCACGAACTCAACGATCAAAAATACAAGTCCAAAAGCAGGGGGGGCAACTGGTATATCAGCAACCGGTATCATGAGATCACCGACAAAAGTACTTACCAATAAAAAGAGGGGTAGACTTGCGACGATAATAGCCAGAGCGCCAACGATGTATCGTAATGAATAGGGAAGAATGGAAATGTAGCGATAGACAAGAAAGACCTGAACGGTATTTAGGAATAGGATGCTGGCCAACGTACCGATAGCAGCACCTAAAATTCCAAATTCTGAAATTAGAAGATAACTTAAAACCATATTTATTAACATTGTCAGAAATGTTGTAATAAAATCGGCTCTGGTCCGACCGATAGCTTGGAGGGTTGCTGAGGCAGGTCCCATCCCAACTCGAAATAGAACGTCGACTGCGAGCACAGTCAGTACGATGGCGCCAGCTACGTATTCAGCACCGAATAGGAATTGAATGAGTTGCTCTGAAAAATACAGCATTGGAAGGACTAATGGAAATGTAAGGAACGTACCCCACTTTGTCGCTCGACGATAGAGGTGTACCACCCCTTCTCTATCGTCGTTATCATGTCGGCGGGCAACACGGGGTGTGTAAAGGTACGTGATAGAGACTAGCGCAACCATTCCAAGTTGGGAAATTACGTATCCGACTCGATAGTAGCCGACGGCAGATGAAGCCAACAAGGCACCGACAAGAACGATATCTGTATTGCCGAGCAGACGACGAGTCGCGTTCTTAAACGCCAGTGGCCACGAGTAAGAGAAGAATTGGCGCGCGTCCTCACTGAATCGATCGAGGCTCATGACTCGCGTGAGTTTTGTTTTGAGGAGATAGACTGCGTATCCTCCGGCAAACACACCACTCAATAGGTGCTGACCGAGATAGAAAGATAGGAATATTAATATATTATTGTTGTACCAAATCGCGAGCCCGATTGCGCCGAACGCGATCAGTTTGTTCAGTACATCGCCGGAGAGTACCTTCGGTACTGAGCGATCATAGCCGCGCATGATACCGAAAGACAGTTGTGAAACGGGGTAGGCAATTGCGAGCGGGGCCAGTAACTCGATCCATTGCCATTGGGCGCGTGAGATGCCGGCCCTTTCGATGAGTGCAACTGGGATAGCGTAAATAGAGAAAACGCCGATGCCGAGGATGACGGTAATTATACTGATGCCTGACACAACCATTCGAAACGCGGCGCCTGCGTCGCCCCGGTCGTCCAGAATGGAGAGGTAATAGGTGAAGCCCTCTGGAATGCCGACGAGTGCGATGCCGCCGATCGTGAGCAATACCGTGTAAGCGAAGATTGCAGAACCGAATTCAGCAGTGGCCAGTTCTCTGGCGACTACGACCTCTGCGAGCAGGCTAATGGCCTTCGAAAAGACCATTCCAGCACCGACAACGAACGCGCCTTTGAGGATGCCGCGGAAGCCGTCGTCCGGCATAGATGACTTTGTATGAAACTGGATACCGGCCAATGTAATAGTAGCATCTATTTCCAGACATCCATATGCGGATCTGATATTTTGAACTCGCTCTTCTGTCTCCACTACCCCGATTTTATACAAAGTTGATGCGGAGGTGAAGGTCGGCGATGTTAAGTTAAGAACGAGGCGGTCGGTATTTCGAGTGTTCTATGTCCGAATCCAACCGCCTCAACGCCTCTAACGATTGGATAGACTTGGAGTTTGTGGAGCTAGAGCGGACACCCCACGAGATCATTGAAACCGGTATTCAGCTCCATCTTGCTGGACTATCACTTTCGAATACCAAACAGTATCTTGAGAAGTTGGG
Source organism: Halorubrum sp. CGM4_25_10-8A (assembly GCF_005435025.1). Classification (NCBI taxonomy): domain Archaea; kingdom Methanobacteriati; phylum Methanobacteriota; class Halobacteria; order Halobacteriales; family Haloferacaceae; genus Halorubrum; species Halorubrum sp. CGM4_25_10-8A. The sequence goes on from NZ_SGTX01000002.1 coordinate 331,500, forward strand.
TGTCAAACGAAGTCGGACAGCAATTCACAACTGGATTCAAAAGGCCGATCTACAGCCAGCTAACGGTGCGAGCCCGAATCGCGTTGCGGTTGACGAGACAGCGATTCAGATCGACTCAGACAGATTCTGGCTGTATGCTGCCGTAGATCCTCGAACGAATGAATTCCTCCATGTTGACGTATTTCCCGTCCAAAACCAACAATTTACGCTGGTGTTTCTCCGCGATCTCAGAGAGAAACACCATGTTGAGAATGCACTCTTTCTCGTTGATGCTGGTGGACATCTCACAGCTGCACTCTCACGAACATCGTTCCGATTTCAAATCACTCGTCATGGAAATCGAAATGCCGTCGAACGTATCTTTCGAGAAGTAAAACGTCGAACTTCTTCTTTTCAAATACGTTCCGAAATGCGGAGCCGACGGCGGTAGAATCGTGGCTCCGAGCCTTCGCCGTCTGCTGGAACCGATGCTTAAGTTAACACGACCGGTCGTCCGAACGAAAGACAAATATTGCTGACCTATCTTACATCTCTGTATTAGTATTTTAACCTCTTGTTGATGAACCGGTCCCGCTCGCAGAATTAACACTTATACATGGTTACTGCGAGTCGATATACATGATCGAAGGCGTCGAAGCCCGCAACCTCCAAGTCAACACCGACGAACGCGGACATCTCGTCGAAATGTTCCGCGAGGACTGGGACGAGTACGACCCCGAACCTGCCATGTCGTACTTCTCGATGAGTTATCCCGGAGTGATCCGAGCGTGGCACCGACATACCCGCGGGCAGATCGATCACTTCGTCTGCCCACAGGGTCGGATCAAAGTCGGCGTGTACGACGATCGCGACGACTCCCCGACGAAAGGTGAGGTGAACACCTTCGTTATCGGCGAACACAACCAGCGCGTCGTCCGGATCCCCGGAGCGTGCTGGCACGGGTTCAAAGTGATCGGTAACGAACAGGCACTTCTCGTGAACTTCCCGACGAACCTCTACGACTACGAAGACCCCGACGAAGAGCGGCTTCCACACGACACGGACCAGATCCCACTTGATTGGGAAGCTGAACCCCACGAATGAAGGGTGTACTACTTGCTGGCGGGACAGGGTCGCGCCTCCGCCCCATCACGCATACCGGTCCGAAACAGCTCGTCCCGGTCGCAAACAAACCAGTTCTTGAGTACGCAATTGAAGACTTCAAAGAGGCGGGAGTCACCCAAATCGGAGTCGTACTCGGGAATAAGGGTCGCAAAGAGATTCAGGAACTTCTTGGCGATGGTTCAAAGTACGACGTCGACATCACTTACATCATTCAAGGCGAGCCGCTCGGATTGGCACACGCCGCTGGCTGTGCCCGTGATTTCGTCGGTGACGACGACTTCGTAATGTACCTCGGAGACAACATCCTCAACTCCGGGATTACCGATCTCGTCGAGAGTTTCCAAAACGGCGAGTACGGGGCAGGGATCGCTCTCCAAAAAGTCGACAACCCGCAGGCGTTCGGTATCGCCGATGTCGACGAGGCAGGCAACGTCACGGAACTCATCGAGAAACCCGACGATCCCCCAACGAATCTCGCACTCATCGGGATGTACGTCTTCTCGCCTGCCGTGTTCGGCGCCATCGACGAGCTCGAACCCTCGTGGCGCGGCGAGTTAGAGATCACCGACGCCATCCAGTCGCTCCTCGAGGACGGCTACGAGATCGACTCGCACGTCGTCACGGGCTGGTGGAAGGATACCGGAAAACCCGAAGACATCCTCGAAGCGAACCGACTCGTCCTCGAAGACACCGAACTCGACACCGCAGGGACTGTCGAAGACGGCGCAGAGGTCGACGGCCGTATCGAGCTGGCGGAATCCGCGACCATCGAGGACGGTGCCGTCGTCCGAGGCCCTGTCTCCATCGCGGCGGACGTGACGATCAAAGCCGGGACCTACGTCGGCCCGTATACGTCCATCGGCGCAGACTCCACGCTCGAAAACATCCACATCGAGAACAGCGTGGTCATCGGCGAGTCAGAACTCACGGCGTCCGGCCGAATTGTCGACAGCTTGCTTGGCCGGAACGCGGATGTCGAAAGCGCCGACGAACTGCTCCCGGAGGGACGCCGGCTCGTTGTCGGTGAGAACTCACAGCTCAAACTCTAACGATGCGAATCATTACACACACCTGCCCGGCCTGTGGAACAATCGTCGCAGCGAACGAGCTTGAGGACAATCGAGTAATGAAGTGTCCGGGTCTCGACTGTGAGGCGGTGCTTCGGTTTACAGACCTCCCCGAAGACGCACGTGGTTACTTCCTCGAACACAGAGAACAGTATCGAATCTAAGCTATTCCACGAGGTCCCACACTGCGTCGATATCGTCTGACAACGTCGGCTGAGGTCGCCCGAGTACTTCTTCGACTGTCCCGACCGCCAGGCAACTGTGTGAGGGTCGTTCCGCATCACGCTCCACGTCCGTAGTTGATCCTTCGAGTAATTGATCTCGTGTCACACCGACCTGCTCTGCGAGTAGCTCCCCGAATTCGTGGGGTGTTACACAGGAGCGGCACGCCACGTGATGGGTCCCGGCCGCATTTTCGACAATCAGGTCCAGTATCGTTTCGGCTGCCTGCCCTGCTCGCGTTGGCGTGATCCACTGATCCGTGAATAACGGGACAGTCTCCCCACTCCGCAACTGGTTGCGAACCCACGATGGAAATCCCGTTAGCTCCCCGGTACTGCGATGGATGCCCCAGACGAAGGACAGTCTCGGGATCAACGCGGAGGCGTGGTTCTCCTGTACAGACTGTTCTCCCGCCAGCTTCGATTCGCCATATGTTTGGATAGGATTCGGGTCAACTGATTCATCATACCGAGTTTGAATGCTCCCATCGAAGACATAGTCCGTCGAGACGTGGACGAACTCAGTATCAGTTCGCTCGCATCGAGCGGCGAGCTCACCCGGCGCTTCTCCGTTGAGAACGAGCGCTTGATCTGGGTTCTGCTCACACGAATCCACGTCCGTCATCGCGGCACAGTTGATGACGACGTCGGGGTCGTGTTTCGCGAGCAATTCGTCGAACGCCGCGAACGATTCCAGAGAGAACTGCGAGAGTGGGATATCGAAGGACGGTCGAGACGAATGATACGTGCCGTGGACCTCCCACTCTCGTTCTCGTGCTTCGTGGATCACATTACTCCCGAGTAATCCGTTTGATCCGACGACGAGCAACCGCATACTGGAGCGTTCCAACAGAACTGTAAATAGGTGCCGCTAAGAAGGCCACGTATGCGTATTCTCGTCAGCGGTGGGGCCGGATTCATTGGGTCGAACTTCGTACACCACGTTCTCAGCGAACACGATGACGACGAGGTCGTTACGCTCGATGCGTTGACGTACGCCGGCTCACGGGACAACCTCGACGGCGTTCTCGACGATCCACGACACACGTTCGTAGAGGGGGATATCCGCGATCGAGAACTCGTCAGCGAACTCATCGCGGACGTCGACGCAGTCGTCAACTTCGCCGCGGAGTCACACGTTGATCGTTCGATAGCGGGCGCAGAGCCATTTGTCTCGACGAACGTTCAGGGTACACAGACGCTGCTCGATGCTGCCAATGACGCGGACATCGACAAGTTCCTCCAGATCTCGACCGACGAGGTGTACGGACAGATACTCGACGGGAAGTTCTCGGAGGGAGATCGACTCGATCCGCGGAATCCCTATGCGGCCACCAAAGCCGGTGCTGACCTCCTCGCGAAGAGCTATCGAACGACCCACGATCTCCCCGTTCTCATCACTCGAACGTCCAACAACTTCGGCCCACGCCAACATCCGGAAAAACTCATCCCGAAGTTCATTTCCAACGCCGCTGCTGGTGAGACACTCCCGGTGTACGGGGACGGGTCGAACGTGCGCGAGTGGATCTACGTCGAGGATAATTGCCGAGCCCTCGATCTAGTGCTCCGAGAGGGAGAGAACGGTGAAATATACAACATTGGGTCCCACGCGGAGAAGACGAATCTCGAAGTCACCGAGGCGATCCTCGATACCGTCGGTGTCGACGACGATCTTATTGAGTTCGTGGAAGATCGTGCCGGCCACGACCAGCGCTACGCGCTCGAAACGGACAAGATCGAAGCGCTCGGTTGGAAACCGACATACACCTTTGAGGAGGGACTCGAACAGACTGTCCGCTACTACCTTGACTGATCGATGAGCGACGAGAAGCCAATTCCGCCCGAGGAGTGGGAGACGATCGTCGCAAACGTGCCGCTCGTTTCAGTCGATCTCGTCGTCGAACACGACGGCGGCATCCTCTTGGGCAAACGCGAAAACGAACCCGTCAAAGGCGAATGGTTCGTGCCTGGTGGGACAGTGCTGAAGAACGAATCGCGGAGTGATGCGGTCCATCGCGTCGCAGACGAGGAACTCGGTGAATCAGTTGTCATTAAAGATTACCTCGGCACCTATGAACACTTCTACGACACGTCCGAGGTCAAGGGTGTGAACTCAAAACACTATGTCGCGACTGCGTATCACTGTCATCTCGAAGATGAGAATCCAGACTTCAGCGGTGATGGCCAGCATAGCGTACTCGAACTATTCTATCCACCATTCAACGACTATCACCCATACGTTGAACGCTATCTAAAAGAGCTCGATGAGCGATCGGACGAGACGCAATCAGATGCCTTCCAAGGTCGCTGCGATAATTCTGATCAGGATACTCCGCCATAGTGAACTGAGAAACAACCGGAGTGAGAGAGTACGTTTCGTGTGCTTTTCAGCTCACATACCTCCGGACTCAGACACACACAGAGAGTATATTTCGTGTGCTTTCACTCAGTATGCTCGGCGATCTCTGCCCGGGTCGCTAACACGATCTCCGGATCGAGGTCCAGTTCGTACTCGTAGTACTGCCCCCCACTCAATCCCTTGTTCTGCTCGTGGCGTCGAAGGAACCCCAGCATGTGAAGGTCCGAGAGGTGGTCTTGAATACTCTTCAAAGTCGACAGCGGCGAGGCGGCGTGCGAATCCGCCACCTGCTCGTACGTTCGCTGAATCTCTTTCGACCGCGCCGGAACCTCACCGCTGGTCTGGAGGTTCGCGATCGCTTCCAAGATGTACTGGGCGTGCTCAGTCTGATCCCGGATCTTGTTCGCGACCCGCCCCCGCTGGACGCGGTCCCGAGCAGCCTCGATGTGGTCGTCCGTGACCGGTGTCTCACCGTTCTGCTCGGCCAGTTCTGCGCCGACACGAAGCAGATCGAGTGCCTGCCGCGCGTTTCCCATGTCCTGTGCGGCCAGCGCCGCCGCCTTTGCGATTGCGGACGTGGCACAGGCCTCATCGACGAACGCCCGGTCCGCCCGATGCTCCAAGATGGTTCGGAGTTCGCCGGCATCGTATGGGCTGAACGAGATCTCGGTCTCCATCAGCGTGTCCTTGACTTTCGGCGAGAGCGTCCGACGAAACGTGTAGTCGTTGCTGATTCCGATCATGCCGACTTTCGCGTCCGAAATATGCCCGTTTGCTTTCGCTCGAGGGAGTTCGTACAACAGCGTGTTCGCGTCCTCCAAGTGGTCGATCTCGTCGAACACAACGAGGTGTGTCCCACCGATGCGATCGAACTGTCGGTACAGCTCATCGAACGCGTCCCCCGTTCCGAGCCCCCGCTCCGGGAATTGGCTGGCGTGGTCCGGGAGCAGTTCGTTAACGAGGCTGCGAACCACCATGAACAGCGTCCGCCCGTTACAGTTGACTGTATGGGTGTGAAGCTCGTCGGCCGCCGCTCGCGTTCGTACCTCTTCGTGAAGTTCCGTCAGCATGTACTTCGTGACGGCGGTCTTTCCGAGTCCGGCTTTGCCGTACACGAAAACATTCTCCGGCTTCCGACCGAACAGCACGTCCTGAAGCGCGTGACTGTACGCGTCGATCTCCTCGTCACGTTCAAGGATCGTCTCCGGCTGGTAGCTTTCCGTGAGCACCGCTTTGTCCGCAAACACGGTTTCGGTGAGATCGTCGAACGGGCCACCCATAGATATCGTACCCAATTCGAGAGTATATATAAAACCACACGTTGTTTGCTTCGGATGCTTTTCATGAGATCCGTCTTCGACGACTATCCCCACTACATCGTCGTATCTCTGGCAGAGGGCGGACAGAAGCACACGAAATGTACTCTCTCCGTGATACCCCCGAGGGAATCGCCGGCCGAAAGCATACGAAACGTACTCTCTCGGTTTGCCGGTGAGCGAGTGGTAATCGAACGATTTGATCGGAACACTGTCTAGGACAGACGAGATGAGGTGTGTCTCCCGACCTGTCTACGACGACCGCACCAACGGCTCGTACCACTCCCGATTCGCCTCGTACCACTCGATGAACTCGCCGACACCCTCCGTGATCGTCCGCGAGGGCTCGTACCCGATCAACTCGCCTGCCTTCCCCACAGACGCATGCGTGTGCTCGGCGTCGGCCTCCCGCGCTTCCTCGTATTCGATCTCTAGGTCGGGCGCGACCTGGTCCCGAACCACCTCGGCCAGCTCCTGAATCGAGATGTTGTCCGAACTCCCGATGTTCACCACGTCCCCGTCGGCCGAATCGTCTGTCAACAGCGTCCGGTTCGCGTCCACCACGTCGCCCACGTACGTGAAGTCCCGCGTCTGCTGGCCGTCGCCGTAGATCACCGGCGGCTCCCCGTTCACGCACCGCGAGACGAAGTTCGAGATCGCCATGTTCGGCCGCATCCGCGGCCCGTACACCGTGAAGTACCGCAACGCGACGGCCGGCAACCCGTGTAACTCTGTATACACCCGCGCCATGTGCTCCTGAGCGAGCTTCGTCACCCCGTACGGACTCACCGGCTCCGTGGGATGATCCTCCTCGTACGGCAGCGACTCCGGTTTCCCGTACACCGACGACGAACTCGCGAGGATCACGCGCTCGACGTCGGCCTCCTTCGCAGCCTCCAACAGCGTCACCGTCCCGCCCACGTTGATGTCGGTCACCTTCCGCGGCTCCGCAACGCTCGTCCGGACGCCCGCCTGCGCCGCCTGGTGGACCACCACGTCGGCGTCGGCGACGACCTCCCGGACCGTCTCAGCGTCACGCACGTCCCCCTCGCGAAACGTGTACGAGCCCGCGTGCTCGCTTGCGACCTCGTGGTGGACGTCGAGCGTGTGCTCTTTCAGGCGCACGTCGTAGAACGGTTCGAGATTATCGAGGACGGTCACGTCGTGGCCGTCGCGGAGGAACGCCTCCGCGAGGTGGCCGCCGATGAAGCCGGCCCCGCCGGTGACAAGAATGCGCATATCGAGAGGGTCGCTTCCCTGCGTAAAATGTGTCCTGATTTTGTCGGGAAGAGGAGGGAGGGTGATGGTCGCGTCGTCGAACAACGCACGAGATCAGTTCCACCCGCTTCCAAACGTCAGCACGGTTGCCGTGGTCGATCGGTTGTCTGTATCGGATCTCACACCCGTCATCGGGAATTCTGTACTTCCGTGGGCCGACAACAGGGTGGGCGAGTTGTGGGAGTCGACAACCACCGACCGAGGGGGGCGCGCAGCCGGGACCGCCCACGACACCGGTCACAGTGAGGTCGTGTCCATCGCTCAGATCCACCCATCCGGTACGACCTCGACTATCGCCGTTCGATCGGTATACGCGTCATCGATCCGGCGGATAGCCGTCAGCACGTCTCCAACGGGCGGTTGGTCGACTTGGTGGAAGTAGAGACATCCGCACCGGTCGGATAGTTCGAAGAAGTCGTCATCTGCGGTCAACACCACGTACCCGTTTTCGCGAGCATGCGCCGCGATGTCGGAGTCGGTCGCACGGGGATCGAGTGCGTCCCGAACAGTCACCGCCCGGAGGTCGGACGCCTGAATACAGGCCTCGACGTACCGTCGGGCGACGTTCTGGTCACAGAGCAGCCGCATCACCGCGGCGCTCGACTCTCGTCGGCTAACCGCTTACGGAACCGATTTGCCTCCGTGGTGATCGCGTCCATCTCCTGCGGGTTCGCCTCGTAATACGCGAGAGCGGCGTCGATCTCATCTGGCGTGAGGTCGAACGCCTCGGCGACGGCCGCGGTCGACCAGCCGTGTTCACGGACCAGTGACCCGATCTGATGGACACCGACCCGTGTCCCTTCTACTCGTGGCTTGCCGCCGAGTACGTTCGGCGTTGAAACCACGGGGATCGTCACGCTCATGCGAACCGTTTCTCCGTGAATCGTGATAACGCTTTGGCGGACTGTGGTCGCTGAGTGCGGTCGGCTCTGGCGGTGCGAACGGTCCAGCCGCGACGACACAGTCCGTCCGCAACGGGTATCCAGATACTCTCGTCACAGTACAGCGGCCGCGTCATACGGAGGCGGGCTCAGACGAGGAGGATCGGAAGTCGTCGATGTGGTCGTAGTAGTACGCGAGTGCGCGATGGACATCGATGAGGCTGAGATCGGGGTGCAGCTGCGTGATCTCGTCATGACTGTACCCGCTGTGTTCGTATGCCGACGCGACGTCTTTGACGCGGATCCCGGTCCCGTCAATGGTCGGCACACCGTCGCTGTGGTCACGGTCTCGAACGATCCCCATACCGGAGAATCACCGAACAGTGAGTTGAACACACGTGGTCCGACCGATCGGACCGGCTTGCGGAGTCGAACACTCGCCGGAAGACAGGTATCGACAAGACTCGGTGTGTGCGCACAATTATCCGTGGCCATCACGGAGCAGCGCCGCCGCGGGATGACTTCCGGGGAACCCCGACCCGCCGGTGACGAAGGCGTGTATGTCTGGGGGGTTGACTCGTTCCGTGAAATGTGTCCGGATCCGGCTGTGAGGAAACGCACGTGGCCAGTGAATACGGGTGAGGAAACGTTACGAGTCCTCGGACGTCGCCGCCTCGACCGCCTCACCTTCCTCGTCGCCTTCGCTGGCGATCTCGCCGCGCTCCTCCAACAGTCGCTCTTCAGCGCGGTCGCGGTCCTCAGGATACCCGATGTCGGTCCGCCAGCCGTCCATGCGGATGGCGTCGATGGTGCGGCCGGAGGCTAAGAGCAGGTCGACCGCGTCGGAGATCTCGTACTCGCCGCGGTTAGAGGGCTGAACGAGGTGACACGCGTGGAAGATCTCCGGCGTAAACGTGTAAAAGCCGGTCATCACGAGGTTCGACGGCGGGTCCTCGGGCTTCTCAACGACCTCGACGATCTCGCCGTACTGGTTGGTGTCACACACCCCATAGCGGCTCGCCTCCTCGTAGGGCACCTCCTCGACGAGGAACGCGGCGTCGGCGCGCGTCTCCGCCTGCCGGTTCACGACGTCTTCGAGGTTCGCCCGGAAGATGTTGTCCCCGAGCATCAGCATGAAGTCGTCGTCGATCTGCTCTTCGACGGTCAACAGCGCGTGCGCCAGCCCGTTCTGTTCGCGCTGGTGCGAGTAGGTGATCGGAACGCCCTCGAACTCGTCGTCGTAGTGTTCGATGATGGCCTCCTTCTTGTACCCGACGACGACGTGAAGCTCGTCGGCGCCCAGCTCGATCAGCTGCTCGAAGCAGTGGGTCAGGATGGGTTTCCCCGCGACCTCGACCATGCCCTTGGGCTTGTCCTCGGTCAGCGGGCGGAGCCGAGTCCCCTGACCGGCGGCGAGTACGACTGCTTGCATGAGTGAACCACCACCACGTGTCGTCATATGTCTTATCACTCACAGCAACGCGCTCGACGGCGCCGAAGGCTCGCGGTGCGACGAGGGTCGCGGGACGAGTGTCGCGGCGCGGAGGCCGACCGGCGAGCGCGACCGTCAACTCATCCGAACCCTGATTATCCGCGGGTGGCTCCACCCGCGTATGGAGATCAGCATCGTCGGCAGCGGCTACGTCGGGACGACCGTCGCAGCCTGTTTCGCCGACCTCGGCCACGATGTGGTGAACGTCGACGTCGACGAGGAGATCGTCACCGCGATCAACGACGGCGACGCGCCCCTCCACGAGGAGGGGCTGCCGGAGCTCGTCGCAGACCACGCCGGGCCAGAGGGCACGGGGCGGCTCCGCGCAACCACCGACTATACGGCTGTCCTCGACACTGACGTTACGTTCCTCTGTCTGCCGACGCCGCAAAACGACGATAGCAGCATCGATCTCTCGGTCATGGAAGCAGGTGCGGCCCAACTGGGCCAAACGCTCGCGGACAAGCCGGACTGGCACACGGTCGTCGTGAAGAGCACGGTCGTGCCCGGCACGACCGAGGAGGCCATCACACCAATCGTAGAAGCCGAAAGCGGAAAGCGCGCCGGCGAGGAGTTCGGTATCGGGATGAACCCGGAGTTTCTTCGTGAGGGGACTGCCGTCGACGACTTCCGAAACCCAGACAAGGTCGTCCTTGGCGCCGACGACGAGCGAGCGCTCGGAGACATGTGCGCCGTCTTCGAACCGCTGATCGGGCAGAGTGAGGCGCCGGTCGTCGAGACCGACACGCGGACAGCAGAGATGATCAAGTACGCTAACAACGCGTTTCTCGCGAGTAAGATCAGCCTGATCAACGACCTCGGCAACATCTGTAAGGAGTTCGGGATCGACGCTTACGAGGTTGCGGACGCGATCGGATTAGACGACCGTATCGGCGAGCAGTTTCTGCGATCGGGCGTCGGATGGGGCGGAAGTTGCTTTCCGAAAGACACGCGCGCAATTATCTCGGCCGCAGAGGCGACCGGGTACGACCCCACGGTGCTTACGGCCGCCGTTGAACTGAACGACCACCAGCCCGAGCGGCTGCTCTCGCTGCTCGATGACCACGTCGACGTCGCGGGCAAGCGCATCGCGGTGCTCGGGCTCGCGTTCAAGCCCGGCACCGACGATGTGCGCAACTCGCGAGCAATTCCCGTCATCGAGGGGCTTCGCGAGCGCGGCGCCGAGGTGGTCGCGTACGATCCCGTCGCAACGGCCAATATGCGCGAGCGATTCCCCAATCTCGAATATGCTGAGTCCGCGGCGGCCGCCTTGGACGGCGCACACGGCGCGGTCGTGGTCACCGACTGGGACGAGTTTGCCGCCCTCGACGAGGCGTTCGACGCGATGGCCGATCCGGTTGTGGTCGACGGGCGGCGGATCATCGAGCGCCGCGACGGGGTCATCTACGAAGGACTGACCTGGTGAGACCTCGACGGGAAGACAGACGAAATGTCCTCTCTCCCACCCGTGTTCGCTCACACTCTCCGGTCGCGACGGAGCTGATCGAATCGAGGTCACGGGGAAATACCACTCCCCAAGTCCCCTCTGGAACAGACGAAACGAGGTGTGCCTCCCCTACCAACCCAGTATCAGAAAACCCGCAAGTTCGCAGCCGGGGTAATCAACTGGCTGGATTACCGACGGAGGAATTCTCGCCTTGAGTACGGAGAGGATGTCAATAGAACGTATCGGCCGTGACCGTTTCGAGATATTCAACGCTGACATACCGAAATTCGATACGATCGCTGAAGCCATGTTGCGGCAAGAGCGTCTCGGCCGCGTTCCCCGCCGGCTTGTCGGTCGTCAAGAGAACCACACGGTCTGCCTCTCCGACATCGAGTAGTTGGACAGCAAGCCCAACGAGTGCCGTATCCGCTTTCTCGATGTGGTCTTCGTCGCGGTCCGTCTCGTTAGCGATGAATCGGCGTGTTTCGTCCATCACCGTCGAGACGAGTGGATTGGCGTACTCAAGTTCGTCAGCGACGACGATCCATCCCTCCTCAAATCCGTCGGGATAAGGAATGTCCCCCGACGGGTACTCATCGGCTGCTGGATCGCCCCCGAGTTCCTCGTAGACGCGCTGTGGAATACACAACGAAACACCTGCCTGTCGAAGTGCTCGACGGAGCCGTTGAAACTTGTCTTTGTCCGGGCCACCACACCGAACGAAGACGCCGGTATCAGCAACGTACACCGTCGTCATACAGCAGCGTCGGCGTACTCTGTGGCGACCGGTTCGAGCGCCTGGAGGATGATTTCGGCCTCGAGGGGTGAGAGATCGAGTTCACGGGCCGCAATCCGATGGTTGACGGTTCCATCGACGTATTGCTCGGCATATTCAAGGGCGACAGCAAGGCCGTCGAGGCCGTGGCGCTCGATGTAGACATCAATATCTTCGTTTCTATCGCGACGGGCGACAGCAGCGATGAGCATCGGCGTGATCGTCTGCGTTTCGCCATCCGTTGAGAGTGTCAGCGAGAGCGATTCAGCATCGTATTCAGACGGACGTTGGTCACGGGTTTTCTCCACGAGGTCAGCTGCTTCGAGTTTCTGGATGTAGTCGTAGGCCGTTCCCTGCGGGATGTCTAATTCGTCGACGATATTGGCGACTGTCACAGGGCCATCCTGTAGGACGTGGGCGTACATCCGAGCGAGTACAGGCGTTTCGAGCAGGTCGGCGACTGTCTGGAGCTGTTGAATGGGTGGCCGACCTGACCGGGATGGTGATTGCGCCATCTTAATTATGAATTATACATAATTCGTTATAAGGGTTCTGGTGACCGACGTGATAGCTCCCAGACCGGTTTCACTGGATCCGATCCGTGAGGCAGTCGAGTTCCTCGGCGATCAGCCACCCGAGCACGCGATCGGTCACCGCCGCCTTTAGCACCGCTAGATGCGGCGCAGTCATCCCGTTATCGTAGTAGGCCCGCTTATTGGCTGAACGCCACACACGCGGTTGAGAGGGCACAGGGCGTCACGAACACCCGTATATTGTCTGTAGAGGTAGCTGAGCTTCCAGACATCCCGCGGTTGAAGTCCTCGATCACACCGACGATCCACGTCGCCTGAGCCGACAGCATCTCGAACGCTGGAGGCCACAGGCCGAGGTCGTCGGCGTCGAACTCGAACGCCTCGAGTCTGAACGTGACGGCGTCTCGGCGGTCGTCAAGCCGCGAACACACCCGTCGCCGACGGTGTCCCCGCTCACCCGATTCGCTTCCCACCACGAGATACCGACGATCCGCTGGCCACAGGTGATCGAACCGGGTCCCGTGGGGCCTGTCCGTCAGCGATCAAGTATTCATCCGTTCTTGATCCGCATCGGCGCGTACAACCCCTGAATCCGTGGAGAATGATACCGAACACGCGGTCGGAGAGGTTTTACCGGTCGCTAGGGAGAACGCGACGGAGTTCGGCAAGGAAACCGACGGCTTCGACACGTGGCTGGCGCTCCGGAAAGCAATAGACTGGAACCGGGCGAACCTGATCGTAGACATTGTCGGCCATCCGAAGGGCGCGCCGAGCGTGCGCGAACTCGACTACATGAATCCGAATCTCGGGGAGGACGCGATTCGGCGTCACCTCAGCGTGTTACGAGATGTCGGCGTAATCGAAGAGGCGGTGGTCGAACCGGGGAATCGTGTGCGGGGCTACCCGTACAAGTTCTACCGGCTTACCGACGACGCGCGGGCACTGTTCGACCGCAACGATCTCTTTCCGGTCGATGCGTGGCGCAGACAGTACGTTCGCGTCGAGAAGTCCGGCGAGATCACCGAACTCGAGGAGATGCCACGGCCGGACTGAGCGCTCCGTTCGATCTGTCTCGAACCCACAACTCGGTCAGAAGTGGTCCGGAACCCAGATGGGTTTCGCCGTCTCAACCCGCACGAAGCGCACTCTATCGTCGTTCTGTTGCTGAATACAAGCCGTATTGAGTAGTGGTCTATCTCAGCGAGTACGTCATTTCACCCCCCTGAAGTGGATTACTCATCCGTGGTGTCGTCAGTATCGTCGACGAGGTCCCGGAACTCAGACGGGACAGAGCGTTTGTCTGACCGCTTACGGGATTTGATCTCCCCAATACCCGCGATGATGTTTGCATATGCGATGCTCTTCGCTTCAGAGGGAGGATACTCTCCCGATTCGTACAGTTTCTCACCAGTTTCGGGGTCTTTCCAGTGTGCGTAGTCTCTCCACTGGGTGTACATATCTGCGATGCTGATCTCCTCAAGCGGTGGGGTCTCGTGAAGTATCGACCGTGGTGACCCATCCGAAGATGGTGAGCCGAACCAGCCAGTGTGTTCGCGAGCAGTCGAAAGACCGTCATCAAGCGCCCTCTCGAAGGTGAGAAATCGGTGAGCGCCAGGCTCGCGACCGATTGTAATGCCCTCTTGAAGATATTCGCGTTCGTTGGCAAGCGTATACAGAAAGGCGATCCCGTACGAGAGACTGTCTGAGTAGGCTCTCTCATGTTGGAGCGAAACGAGAATATCCCGGAGCAGTGATTCAGGAAGCTCCTCAGTGAGGAGTTGAAAATCACGAAGCGCGTTCGTCACACGCTCTTGGATTGCCTGCCGACGTTGGTAGTCACGCTGATTGGCGGTCCCGGGAGTCGATCCATCCGTTTGTTCGCGGAGCCATTCACGATCCGTCGCAGTGAGAATACCACGGTCCCTGTCGTCGTGTGACGCCATCACTATCGCGATTTCCTTGATACAGTGTATAAACCCCTGACGATCCGCCCCGATTCACTCCAATTCCCGCGAAATTATCAATCAAATCGGGTGGATTTCCTTGTCCGACAACGGGCCAATAGTAACACCCACGTCGGCGCAGTCGGCGCACCGCCATGTCCATTCAACCGCAGCAACCGACCGGCGAATCGAGACCGACAAACCACGACGACGAGCTCCCGGCACCGGACGACGTCCCGGACCGCCAGACGGAGATCCCGGATCTCACTGGCGCACCAACCCAACGCAAGAACGCGATCCGAATCCGACTTCCACGGGATCCAGCCAAACGCGAGGAACTCCCCGCGGCAATCCACGGCGTCCTCCTGTGGATCCTGAGCGACGTGTGCGGAGAATCCATCATCGAGAGCGTCGAGATTCTCGTGTTCCCAGGCCCCCAAGGCCTAGAGTTCGTCCTCCACCCGCGCCCGTTCGCACTTGACGGCCGCAGCGATACACAATCAACGCTCAATGACTTCACCGACGAGCTCTACTCGCGCCCGCTAAGCGTCCTCACGCAGGCAGTCAAGCGCCGCTACCCCGAATCGGTCAACGTCGAAGTCGGCCACCTCGATCTCGAACCGGTCGGGGTCACCGACGTCACGACGACGCGACTCTACTCGATCGAAGACGGGAACCGGCCGATCCCGGGGAACACCAAAGCAGAGCCGCTCGAGGAGCTGTTCGGGGCGCTCCGAGAGAACCACGACCCGTTCATCTATCAGGTGATCGTCGCCGGCGAGGACGGCAGCTACAACATGTCGGCGCGGCTCGCGACCTACCGCCCGAAGGACAACTACGTTGGGGACCGCGGGTTCGCCGAACTCGTCGCCGACGGCAAACCGACCGACCTCGCACGCGTGTTCGGGAATGGGAACCTCGTCTCGAATCACGACGCCGCGCTCGCGAATCGCTATTGGAAAACCCACTACACCCACACCATCGACGGAAACGACTCCTACGAGGCCAGATACGACTACAAACTGGCCAACCAGTACACCCCAAAATCAGAAGTCCGCCGGCAGGCAGACACAGTCCGAACAGTTGTCCTCGGGAAGCGGGAACATCGACGACTCCTGAATGGTGACACAAGCACCGAACCAATACTAAAAGACGAATTCAGCCGCTACGGCTGGTTTTCACTCTTTGAACCGCAGCTGCTCCCGTTCGTCTGGACGGTCACCCAGCGCTGGGAGACAAACCCCTGGCGTGCCGTTGAGGGCCGGTCCGCGCCGGTGTTCAACTCGGTGAAACCGATTACGATTGAAACACCTAGCGAGTTCGGCGTCGGGGAGGGATGGACCGATGCGGCCCCAGACGAGACGGCAGTCGAAAACGAGGGCGGCCCCGGCCACGGCTCGCTCGAACAGTACACGCGTCGGGTCTTCACCGAAGGCGGTGATGAGATCCACAAAGTCGATCAAACTGCCGAGTCGCTGCCGGACGAGCGACTCACAGCCGTCGATGGCACCATCAACACCCTCGGCATCGAGGTTGACTCAGACATCGTGGCCATCGAGTGTGAAGACGAAAACACCACGAAGGCCGCAAACACGCTCATTAACGCCGAGCGGGCGTACAAAGCAGATCGACACGTCGTCTTCGTCTACAAGCAACAGGATGTCGAACGAGGCTACCGCCACCTCAACAAACCGTGTAAACGCATCGAAGACAACGGCATCATCACCTACAACGGGACCAATCCGGTTCGGTCACCGGACGGCCGAACACTCGTTCGGGCCGGCGACGGGAGCACGACCTACCGGATCGAAGGCCAGACGATCAGCGTCCGTGATGACGACGGCGAGCTGACCCGCGGACCCGTCACTGATGATGTCGGCACCTTCGAGTGGCCGACAGAGCCAGCCGAAGATGACACCACAGCAACGGACACAGAAGCGAGCGAGACGCAGTGCGGGTACTACCGGAAGACCGACGACGGAACCCATCGCGTCGAAACCGCCGACGGGACGGTCATTATGGAATACAGCGAAAAGCAGGCGTTCCTCGCCGACTGGACGCGGATTCGGGAACCCCATGTGCCGATTGCGCTGAGCTACCTTGATTTCGTCACCGTGGCGTATCGAGACGAGAAGACGGGCCAGCTTCAGGTGTATGATCCGCGACCGGACTGGGAGACCACCGACAAATCCGAGAGTCAAAAGGCGGGGGTCCAACGGTTCTGTGAGGAGTTCATCGTCGAGCGCGACGGGCCCGAGCTGACCTACGACGACCTCGACGCAGCGCTCACACAGTGGTTCGAAGGCCAGTCACAGCACCCAGCGCCAATCCGGTCGGTGATTGGTGGATATCTCCCCGACGAACTGAAAACCGCAAAAACGGGGAGTGGTGGAAATGACTACCGCTATTTCGATGGGTTTGATTTGCTGTTCGAGCCGGGAATCGACTCACCCCATCAGGCGGACCCACCGGCCGATTACGACCCGGACGATCAAGAGACCGACGACGACACCGAGACTACCGAGGAGACCGACTAACCGCGGCCGACACCGCTCACAACCAGTTTTCAGCCACTCAGATGACAGCACCAGCCGACCAATCGTGGCAAGCCGTCGAGATCGTCCTCAGTCCGAACAGCGACAAGCCGTCGTACGCCACACCGATTGAACGAACACTGGCGACCGTGGTCTATGAGGCACTCTGGACGTACGACTGTGGCCCGATCACGTATCTCTCGCTGCCCGGGGTGACCCGCCAACGAACGCTGTTGTGGGCCGGCTCCGAGCCAACGGGCGACGGGGTGCGGACACTCCCGTCGCTCCCAACGGCTGAAACAACGGACCTCACCCTGGCGACACGGATCCTGGCGGGCAGTCTGCGCCAGCAGTCTACCAATCGCGTTGGCCTCAGCATCGTCGACGCCGATCCGAACCCAGTTGGAGCGAGTAGCGCCGCCACCCAACGACTACTCAGCCCAACAGGGCCCGCAACGCCGAGCTTCGAAACGGAGCCACCAGCCGTCGAATCGGTGCTTGCTGCCGTTCGTGACCGGCCGCACGCGCTCGCAGTCGTCGCGACCCGCGGGCCAGACGAGACCACCAAAATCGCCGTTCGGCTGGTCGATTTTTCACCGGAAACCCAGATCGACACCCGTGAGGCGCTCGCGCAGTCGCGTGCCGATCCACCGGTCTCACTAGCGGACCATCTCGGTGGCTCCGAGACGATCACCAACAGAGACCTGCTTGAAGCGCATAGTTGGGAGGTGACGACAGAGTACCGACTGCCCGGCAAACAGAAACCCGTACTCCGGAAATCGTCGCTACCGTCACATGAGGCGTGGCGAGCCGACCTCGCGGCCGACCTCGCCGACACCACCGAGGAGTACGCGCAGGTGTTCGCACCCACTCCCGGCGACCCGCGCGCCAACGGGTATCGACGGCTTGGGATGACCGGCCAACTCCCCGTCGCAGCCGAACAGCTCCCGGCGTTTTTCCCCGTTGTCTCCCAGCAGTATCCCCAATCGCTCTGGGACGACGTTGCTGGGCGGACAGCGCCTCACATCCGACCCGTGACACCAGTCGCCGTCCCAGACACAATGACTGTCGCCGAGCAGGATCCAACAGCCACGGGCACACGAACGACGCCGGCGTCGCTCAGTGGGGAGTATTCGGCGTTCGAACAGTCCGTGCTGCGGTGGTGTTTCGAACGCGGGATCGACGTGGCCGAGACCGACTGCTCGCTGTCGTCAGTCCCCTTCGAGCTGAACGCCCCGTCTGGGGGCCGAACGCTTGCGTATCTCATCGCGGATGAGTTGAATCGCGGGCGGCTGCTCGCCGCCGTCTGGCAGGTGGCTCATGACCCGACACTCGCAGGCATTCGCGTCTTTACCGAGACACGCGACACTGCGAACCAAACGGCACTGACGCTGCTTCAACCGTTCAAAGACGCACGACCGAGTGAGACGGTGACACCGCTGTACTCCCAACCAAGACGGTTATTCGGGACCGCTGGCGTCGTTGTGCGGCCGGCAGACACCGCCCCTGAGCAGTGGGTCGTCACCCCGGCAAACGAGCTCCAGTGTCGCGTCGACGGCACCGTCGTCGCGGCGGGAGAGTTGACTGGGTCACTCAACCCAATCGCTGACCAGCTCCCGCAGTTAGTGCCGACCAACGGAACAGTCACGCTGAGACACCCCCAAGATGGCACCACCCACGCATACGAGAGCCACGACGCCGCCCGGGCGGCAACAGCACGGATCCGCCGGCCGGCCCGACCAGCATCCCTCGCAACAGGCCTCGAGTTCGCCACCGTGTTCGCGCACACAGGGGCAGACTTCGACCAGTACCTCCCAACCGCCGCCTGGGACAGTAAGCTGACAGCGACACCTGAAGCTGCCGCCGCACGGATCTTCCGGGATACATACACGGTTCGGGACTCCGGGTCAACGCTGTCGCGTGCGACGTTGCGTCCAGAGCTTATCTCGTATCTCTCTCATCGGATGGACCGCCGCATTTCTCGATCCGTGTTGCGTGGGCGAATCGCCGATCGGTTGGCGCTGCGCACGAATCGCCAATTGCGCTATCGACCGCCGAGAAACCTCGGAAAATGAATATTTCTATCACCGGCATTGTCGGTGGGCGATCCGATTGTTGTGTGGTGGTGCTCAAATCCGTCCGGTGACTGGACGAGTCGCAGTATGTGTGTCATATACCAAATACATCTGTGAGACAAGAAGGGAGGCGTCGTTCCGGTGAGCAGTTATTCGGCAGAACTCGCAGACGGACGAGACGACCCGACAAAATCGATCGCAACCAGCCGATCCCGGTAATTAGACGGGGGGTGAAAGGGGGGACAAACAGGAGTCCCAGAGGTGGTGGGGGTTTCAACTGGAACTGCGTTGTCGTCATGCGGTTAGGGGGTCGAAGATCCGACTGATAAGAAGAAGAAGAACCGATCCGTAGTGGGGGTTGCCCTTGATCAATACCGCTCTTTCAGGGCGGAGCCATAGCCCGACTAATTATAGTGGCCGTACCAGCAGAACAGCCACCGTCCGTCCAAGGGTCGGCCACCAAATATGATATGTATAGTTCTATATGAATAGATTGGAAGCCAGACGAGTTGTGGAGGTCCCACTACTTCGGGTCGAGACAGCGATCCGTACTATCGGTCTTCGGCGAGTATGTTATCTCAAATTCCATATGATTTTGCGAAGGCCTATCGATCGATGCGAGAGAGACTGAGAGAGGTCCAGTTCCCAACAGTTCTCGTCAGCCTCGGTCGTACCCTGACTGAGCACAGCGCCAGTCCGCATTCCGCAGAGCCAGCAGCAGGTGAGTGTTTCTCATCCGTTGGTCGGTATTGTGCTCGCCTCCGCGCTGGTCTCCCTGCGTTTGTTCACAGTCGGCCATTGATCGGGCTCTTCTCCTTCTAATCAGTCGTAGGTGAGGCCCCTCTAACCGCCCCCCGTGTGGTGTATTTCCACTTGTTCCCCCTCACGTCGATACAACACCCTCTAACGGGGGTGTTAACTGGAGATTGCGTTAGCCGTTCGGCTTGTGAGTTACAAGAGAGCAAATTTCAGCTACTGTTCTCCTGGTAAACCTGAAACTCTCACCGCTCAGGATTCCTCCGCGTTCACACGGAGGAGGATGTCAATCTCGTCACCACCCCCACCCCACCGTGTCGAGTGTTCATTCCAAGATAGAGTGGAACACGCTCCGCCGAGACCCCACCGTGTCAAGTGTTCGTTACAAGATAGAGTAGAACACGCTTCACCGATACCCCACCGTGTCGAGTGTTCGAATGGGAGAGGCTAGAAGCTATCTGAATGGGTTCCGGCCGAAGTCACTGAATTACGGAGAATCAAGGAGAAAGCCTCGCGCTTCAGCGCGGGGAGGATGTCAAGTGAGCCGCGTCGCCACACCAGTTGGGAGCGCGATGGAATCGAAATCTCGAACCACGTCGCCGACGATATCGAGATCAACGTCGAACTCGTACTGGTAGTAGTGCCCGCCCGCC
>NZ_SGTX01000030.1:0-21750 GCF_005435025.1 Halorubrum sp. CGM4_25_10-8A
CGCCCAATCTGTTGCCAGAAGGACTGTTTGGTCCCCGGATATGAGTCCGTCACCGTTGCGTCCACCGACCCGATGTCAATCCCCAGCTCCAACGCGTTCGTCGAGATGACCGCATCGAGGTCAGCGCTTTTCAACTGGTTTTCGACGGATCGACGCTTCCGCTTGCCAAGGCCCGCGTGGTAAGGTTCAACGTCGATGTACCCATCACGCGGGTGGTCACGAACGGCCTGTACCGTTTGTTTTGCGCCGATCTCGGTTCCTTGACGGGCTGTCGTGAACTGTAGCGTCTGGATCCCGTTGACCGCCAAGTGCGCCGTCACGGAGGACGCTTCACGCGCACTGGACCGACGCGCCTGTTCGAACCCCTCCATCAGGTCGCCGCTGCCATCATCATACCCTTCGAGCGCCTCGTCATCGAGCGGTGGCTCCCACAACACGATATCACGATTCCCACGCGGCGACCCATCCTCGCTGACGACGCTGAACTCGGCCCCGGTCAATGTGGAGGCGTGAGCAGCCGGATTACCGATCGTCGCAGTCGTGATCACGAACTGCGGATCCGCACCGTAGTGGGCGAGTACGCGCCGAAGCCGGCGCAAGATCCACGCAACGTGAGTCCCCATGACGCCGCCGTACTCGTGGCCCTCGTCAATCACCACGAGCTCAAGATTACTGTAGAAGCGATGCCAGCCGCGATCCTTGTTGTGGCGCGGTAAGTAGACGTTCAACCCGGCCGGGTTCGTGAGGATAACGTTCGCATTCTCACGAACAGTCCGCTTCCGCTCATCTTTGGTGTCACCATCATACGTCCCGATGTGAGTATCGAGATCCAACTCACCGCGCAACCCATCGTTCAGCGCTTGTTCTTGATCGTTTGTGAGCGCTTTCGTCGGGAACAGACAAAGTGCGGTCGCATCATCGTTAGCGAGGTGATTCCGTGCGATCTGAAGCTGGTAGATCAGCGTCTTCCCCGATGAGGTCGACGTCGTAATCACCACGTTCTCATCGGCCGCAAGCAACTCTAGTGCCTCAGCCTGATGTGAGTACAGATCATGGCCGAGCCGTGACGCAAGCCGATCCTGAAGCACGTCCTCGGGAGCGACAGTCTCAGCAGACTGCGCGTTGAGGCGCTCGCTATGCCGGATCTGTTCACGCCAGTCCGGGAACGACTCTTTCAGCTCCGACTCAGAGAGTACCTCGCGGTGACGAGCAGTCCCTCCGTCAGGCATCAGCATCCGCGTGTCGGTTGAATTCCCGTTTTCGGATCGAGGTGAATGGTTGTCAGTCATGGTCAGGAGAAATCGGCGAGCGAGCCTTGTGAGCTGTTTTCACCGGTCGGCGTCTTCGTTTCCGAGTCCCGTCGCGCAGCAGCTTCGAGATGCTCATAGATCGTAGCGAGCGCTCGCACGTCGTCTTCACAGTACCGTTCCAACCGGTCCCAGTCCGGTTCAACAACGGTTCCCGCGTTCGCCTCCCCAGCAACCTGGCTTCGATACGCCGTGTACAGCTTGGCAACGGTGGCCCCGTCGATCCCGTTCGTCGACGGCTCCCAGCCGAGCGCGTCAGCGACGTGTTCCAGCTTGTTCGTTCGCCCAGGAAGCGCTGCGTTGCCGCCGTTCTTCTTCGTAGCCCACCACAACGCATCGAACTGATAGCGATCGGTCCAAGCCTCCACGAGATCGGGGTGGTGCTGCTGGAGTTGTTCGGTGATGACCGGAAAGTCGAATCGGAACCCGTTCCATGCGACGACCGGCCGCCTCGCTGCGGCACCAGTGAGCCAGGTCATAAACGCCTTCAAATGGGACCCGTCACCGACCGCCTGCTCACGGAAACTCATGTAGTGCCCATCCTCAGGGCCGCCGTCGAGCACCCCGATTAGCCACGCCGCCGATGGATTCAGCCCATCCGTCTCAATGTCGATGAACACCGGCTCCTGATTCGGTAGCGAATCATCACCCGTCGGGCGGACAGTGTTCGTGGACTGTGCCTCCGCAGCGGTCTGGATCGTGCTCGCAGAGGTTCGCCCCAACCCAGATAATTCGGTGAGTTGCCGGAGCGGAGTGTCGGCAAGCCCATCGACAGTAGTGATGCCAGCCTCACGCAACGTCTCAAACCGCGTCGGACCGATCTCCGGAACACCGCGCAAGCCGAATTTCTGCGGATCAATCTCGGAGACATCAACTGCTCCATTCGAACAGAGGGCAACGAGCGTTGCCTGTGTCGTATCCGCCGTCGTACCAACACCGAGATCGGCGTTCGACGTCCCGACACCAACAAACTGCGAGTCACCATCGTCTCCATGACTCCGTGTCGTCGTGAACCCAGCTCGTAACGCCGTCGAAAGATGAACCGTACGCGCCGTCCACCAGTTGTCCGGAACGCGACCGCGATAGGTACGGAGCCCCTCAAGTGTTGCTGACCGGGCATACGGATCCACAGATAACGAAACAGACTGGTCAATCAGACAGATCTGAGAAGTCGTCGCTACATCAGCCAGATCTTCTCCCACTGAAGATATCCCGACTCTGCTCGCAATCCGCTCCGGGTCGAGCGACTCCTCACCCATCGGCAACGCTATGACAACACACCGATCCTCGTCTGTAACCGCCACGTCCGGCCGCATCCCGGTGCCAACTTCAAGCATATCGAAATCGAACTCTCGATTGAGAGCCGGGCCAACGATGCTCGCCTGCGGCTCCGTCGCAACAAGCACATCAGGATCCAAGCTATCGACCATCGCGGTGATGGTATCGCGGTGAGAGCTGCTCACAGCGGCCCCAGAAAGCGCAAGGATTCGAGTCGGCGACTCATCCGGAGGCGGCAACACCGGCAGTTGCGGCCCCGTCTCCCCACCGTCAGTACTCAACCGTGGTGGACGGGTGGAGTCGGAGTGCCGAGCAGAATCCGGCTCGTCGGTCATCTCAACTGATACGTTGACCCGGGAGCATATTAATCTTCGAAGAGCGGCGTGAAAGTGATTAGAAGAGGTCGTCACTCAGTGAAATCTGCGAGCGTCTTCCGCCGCCGGTTCTCAGGTTGGACGTTCGTTATCAGGATTTCAGCAACCTCGCCACGATTACTTGCGTCGCTGTTAATCGCTCGCGTCGCATCGACGTACGTCACTGAGAACGCGTCATGCTCCTCATACAACTCTGTGACCGGTGGTGAATTCGAAATGAGAACTGAGACGTTCTATTCTGTGAGCTCAATAGCCGCGTCCCGCAACCGACGCTGATCGTCTCGATCAAATCCATCGGCGTGTTAGAGATACAAGCGCATACCTCCGTCTTCAGGCGGAGGTCGAGCGACACTCGGCTCGTTTGTCCCGGCAGTTTGAACTCCGTGGCCTCCAGTAATCACGGGTGTTACGGAATCGGTGAGAGGCCGTCCCCGAACCACAAGGGGTGGCGAACCAGCGGTGGTTCACACGGCAATGACACGGATTCCGACGGGGCCTCATTGGCCGGGCCACAGCCCTACGAGGAAAACAAACGAGAGTTCCCCCGGTGTGTCGCAGGTTCCCTCCGAGTGCGGGTTGGAACCAGACGGCGACGACCGCCCGAATCCGATGGTCGGATTCCTCCCCGTTTACGCGGAGGAGGAGGTCAATACACCGAGTAGCCTGGGTCGAACTCAGCGTGGGTCCGCTTGTACTCTTGAAGTAGGTCCCCTACTCCGGTGATCGCAGACTCCATCTCAATTACTGGGTTCTTCCGCATCTCGTGGAGCCCGACTTTCGCTTTTAATTCGCTGGTATTCGTCCGGTTCGAGCCCTCCGCGTCTCGGTACTCCCAGTCCTCGTGGTCCATACTCGCGCACAGGACTTGCGTGACCTCGATGGGCGGCGTGTCGTCCGGGGCGGGAGCATCTTCGGTGGGAGAATCACTTCGCGCGTTTATTCGATAATGGATCCCGAGAAGCCAGCCTTCGACGTTGTGGTGCGCGTAGAACGTGTTCCCCATCGACGCCTTGACCTCCAACCCGGGACCGTTGTCCGAGTCCTTGACGGCGTAGTTATCGGGCCACTCGTGGTCGGTCCCATCATAGAGCAAGTCGGGGTACCCGTCATCGAGACGGTTGAGAACAAAGTCCGGAGACTCCTCTGCGAAACGGGTCGTTAGACGATGGCTGACGAACCCACCAATCGCGTTGTTCGCGCGGAACTGCTCGTGGAACCGTCCGTACCCCTCTTCGAGGTGCCACTCGTTCACCTCGTGCCAGTACTCGTAGAAGCTCTCGATCGCGTTCACGACCTGTGGGACTTCGAGTCCGTAGGGGAGCTCCGCATCATGGTTGACGAATCGCTCCTGAACTTCCGGCCGCTTCATGTTTCGTCGAGCCCCATTTGTACGTCTGAATCCGCGAGATGGTCGAGGACGCGGTTGTCCGAGTCGATGCTCGAAACGAATCGTAGGAGTCGCTGAACGCCATCGGGGTTCTCCTCGATGTTCGCGAAGAAGTGGACCATCCCGTGAAGGGCGCGGTTCTGCTTGTGGTAGTCCCAGAAGCGGAGCTGCCGGGCGAGATCTTCATCATCCAGAACACGAACATCTGCTTCTTCGAGCGTCTCGCGGGCCTCCGGACCCACTTCCGTACAGATCGCGATGGCGATGGCGGTCGTGTTCTGTGCGACCTTCATCATCGTGCCGAGCTCGGCACTGACGTTCGACTCGTCGATGACGCGGTCCTTGACCTCGACCGAGATCATGAGGTCGGGACCGTGGTACCCGTCGATGTCGCCGTACCGCTGCTGGCGCGAGGAACCGGTCCGAACCTTGCTGGCGCGGAGAGACAGGTGCGGCCACTCCGCTTTGACGTACCCGTAACAGAGAGCCTGGTACGCCGATCCGCCCTGCTCGTTGGGCGCCTTGCGCGTGTAGTCTCGGAGTACCTTCAGGAACGGCTCTTCGAACGGTGGGTCACGTCGCTCGTACTCGCTCGATTCCAACCGATCCAGCCCGAGGTCGAAGAGCTCCTGTGCGGCGACGAAGCGACTGTCGCGGGAGAGCCGGAACGCGAGTTCGAGCATGTCGTCGTACCGCTCCCACTCGCCGGTGTGGTGGCCGGGCGAACTCGGGAAATTGGTCCGGTTCAGGTCCTCCCGGAACAATTCGATCAGTTCGTTGTGGTACGTTCGAATCCCTTCTCGAGTACTGCCGCGTTTCAGTGTCAGCGACGACTTCGCTGTACTCTTGTATCGGTCGAGGATGTCGTTGACGGTGATGTCCGGGTCGAAGCCGGCGAGCCAATCGTCGTGTTTCGCCAGCTCCTCGGCAAGAACGACAAAGTCGATCGCAAGCCCGAGCGTTCCCTTGGAGGACGCGAACTGCGTCTCCGCCTCCGATACGAGCGCCTCGATTATCGCACGCTCCGCGTCAGAGATTTCCTCGTCTGAGTCGTCGTATTCGGACAGGTCCGACTGATTTTCGAAGTAAGTGCTCGGGAAGTGACCCAGCAGAAACGCCTCGATCGCCTCGTGTTCGTGATCAGCGCGATCGTCGCTCCATCTGCTCATCTGGATATACTGTCCACTTAGCAGACACTCTTAGAAAAGTTCGCATTGCGGATGTCCCGTCAGTATTCGTATTATGATGAAACCATAACGTGAAAGTGGGAAGAAGTAGCATGCGTCATCTCTCCACAACCCGTGTCGTCCTGCCTAATCCAGGACGGCACGAGCAGGCCTGAAAGGAAGGAGTCGGCGCAAAACGGTGAACGCGGCATATAAAACCCTCACAAAAATCTGGTCGTATTCGGTCTTTTGAAGATTGTGACGCGGTTCCCGGTACCTTGCTTCTGTATCTTCCTCATCAACTACGAATACACGCTATCGACATCTCTTGCTGTAATTGCGCTCAGGTGGTTGTCTAAGTTGTTCTCAGAGGCATTTCAGATCGTGCTCGCGATGCTCATATTACAGTACCTCGTGGGAAGCGTCGGACAACAGAGTAGCAGGACCGGGAGATCTATCGCGCTAATCAGCGAAGTCGAGCGTGACCTGTTGCGCGTGGCCACCGATATCGGACTTCTCCTCCTCGAACTCCGAGAGTTCCATCCCGCCGCACCGAAGTTTGTAGATACGTTCTCGTTCCTCGTCGGTCAGCGTCTGGCTGTAGACGCTCTGCTTGAGGTAGTAGCCGACGGACTCCGCGAGGTACGGCGGCACCGCGTTCCCAATCTGCTTCCGGACCGAGACAAGCCCGCCGTCGAAGCGGTACCAGTCGGGGAACGTCTGTAGCCGCGCTCCCTCACGCGGCGTGAGTCCACGGTGCTGGAACGGGTGGATACATCGGGCGCTGGAGGGCTTCGACATATTTGACGTGATCGCGACGGCCGGCTCCTGCGAGTCGAGTCGGGAGTAGGAGTTGTGATAGCCCGACGACGGCTGGAGCTCGTCCGGGATCTCGGTCCGGTTTCCGCCGTCGGAGATGTGCGATATCATCTCCACCATATCCTCGGTGTGGTTTGCGGCCTGGTGGTGGGTGAGTTCCGTGTTGTCGCCGCGAAGGTCGTCCTGAATCACCGTGGTCGGCTCGGCGTCGTACTCGGTCTTTTCCTCACCAGGCCCGACCTCTGGGAGGTCGCCGATCCCGGCGATCACGCCGGGCGTCTCGATCGGGTCCAACTCGAAGCCGTCGAAGGGGAACTCGGTCGTCGAGCGCTTCGTCGCGAGCACCAGCAGGCGGTGGCGCTGCTGCGGGACGCCGAAGTCGGACGCCTTCACGACGCGGTAGCTGACGTCGTAGCCCATCTCGCCGAACGACTCCTCGACGGCGTCGAGGAACTTCCCGTCGGCGGTGTTTTGCATCCCGCGGACGTTCTCGAACAGCGCCGCCTTCGGATCGAGCTCGTTGACCCACGAGATGAAATTCACGAAGAGGTGGTTCCGGTCGTCGCTGCCGTCGGGGCTGACCACTTCGGAGAATCCCTGACAAGGCGGGCCGCCGGCGACGAGGTCGACGGTGTCGCGGCCGACGACCTCGGTGACATCCTGGTTGTCGACCTCGCGGATATCCTGCGTCAGCTCGTCCGGTTCCAGACCCTCGCGATTGTTCGCGAACGAGGCGCGGGCGTCGTCGTCGACCTCGACGGCGTGGACGAGTTCGAAGCCGGCGCGTTCGAGGCCGACGGAGAGGCCGCCAGCTCCCGCGAACAGATCGACGTAGGTCAGGTCCTGCTGACTCATCTATCGGAGAGTGCCGCTCAACCGTATTTAATCGTTGGTACTGGGAGAACCGTTGGAGAGGCGACTTGTCTGGGAGAGCCTCGCCACGGAGCCGGATGTACCTGAGCAAATTTCATATCGTGGGGCGTTGAAGTCGACGTATGAGCCGTGACCTCGTTGAGTTCCCGGTCGAAGTAGAGGTCACACCGGAACGGTACGGAACACTTCGATCGGTACATGTGGTGTCTGGAGAGGATATTCCGCCGGAGTTAGATACGCAGGAGTGGCGACTCGAAGAGCTCTCCTTGGAGTCGTACGTTCGGGATCAAATTGATATCAACACGATCGACGAAACGACAACAGTTGGCGTGGCACGCATTGATTCAGAGACGTTGGAGTGGGAGTTTGTTATAGGAGAAATCAGATAGGCGTATGAATAATTAGCGAGCCAATCAGTCGGTAATGGCCTCTGCCCCACCTTCTTTTGGATACAATTTCTCTCCCTCGTGAGCTTTTTGCTTAAGACTCTCCATTCGCTGTTTAAGCCGGTTATCTCCCGTTACCTCATACTTTTCCTGAACAACCTCTATAAATTCGCTGTATGCCCTCTTCGCTCTTCGATGCAGGTCTTCATACGTCATGTGTTCGTGAGGGCCCGACTCCATACTTTGTACCTTGTCGCGTGCCTCCCTAGTATCGGATATCTTCCCTCCAATAATATAGCCACTGACAGAACGTCCATTTTCGGTATCGCTTGACTCAAGATCCCGGATGTAAGAGACATATCTCTCTAGTTGAGAGAGTTCACTAAATCCGACGGACGCTTCTGGCCGTTTTAATTCGATCACTTTGATTGAGGAGCTATCGCCAAGTGCCACGAAGTCTATGCGTTTATCACTACTCTCACGTTCCTCGTCGTCACCAAATCTTTCTTCTAGTGCTTCTGAAAATCGGACCTCTCTTTCGTAAGAATCCCATCGTGGGTCAAGAAGCCAGGGATTTCTACCAAGAAATCGCTGTAGGTCCTTTTCCCCGACCTCAATATCTATGAGAAGATCGAGTTCACGGATGACTTGGAGTCGATTTTCCGCTCTGCGGAAGGTTTCTACCGCATCAAGAACTTCCAGCTCTTCGAACAGCTCAATTACTTTCCGAGGGTCTTCATAATCTCTTTCTTCGATATCTTCCAATAGATCAGCGAAGGCTTTCCGCTCTACAGCTGTTGCGACGTAATCAGCGGTGTCTTTGAGTGCCTCCTCACCATACCCATCGATCTTCGCAATTTCGGTTAAGAAATCGTCTGCGAGTCGTTTCTCACGTGAAGACAAGTCCTGAATTCGCTCTTCGTAGACATCGAACTGCTTTACCTCCTCCATCTGTTCTTTTTGACGCTTTTTAGCCCACTCGCTACAAACCTGTTTAATGCCACTGTATAGCCATTCTTGTAGCTTTTTCCCCCTTCCAGATTCTAACCTGACACTTCCTCTGTCCGTCGCAATTAGGTCAACATCTTCGTCAATGAACTCGGCATGAACCTCTCCAAGCATATAGGAAAGAGCGTGCTGGCCAGTAACCCCTTGGCCTTCTACTCCATAGAACGCTGGCTCCTGCGCTAGTTTCCCCCTAGCCATGACAGCAACGCCGTTTTCGAGATCATCAACAGTTGACTTTCTGGTACCGATCCATCCATCAACAAAGTAGCCCTCTTCAGCATCAACCGTACCATCTATGTCATCGTCCTCCTCAGTACCAATAGTCCAAATAAAATCATCTTGGCATGTCCGTTTGAGATCTCGCTCTTCAGGTGAAATCTCATCTCCGTTTACGTAGAGGTCAAAGTCATCACGGTCCAGAACTCCGAATTTTCTAGATAACTTTCTTCTGACCCTGGATACCGCTGGTCTTTGCTTTCGATCTAACCGAGTGAGTTTGACTTGGGTGCCGTGTTTTTCCTCATCTACACCTTCCTCATAAGCGGTGATAGTTGGTTCATAAGTCCCTTTTTCCTCAATATCTGCGTCTTCTGCTTCGCTCTGGATCTGTTGATAATCCATCCGGATAGCGACCCGAGTTCCTTCCCGAATGGTTTCAACTTCAACCGATTTTGCCACCCCAAAGCCAGCTAGTTTTCCAATACCCTTTCTGCCCATAACCCGACGCTCTTTTCCTAAAACAGTAGCAATACCACCTGGCTCGTCGTTCTTTCTTCTCTTTCGCGCGACCATGAGAAATTTTTCATTGAGTTCTTCTGGGGACATGCCAATCCCATTATCTCTAATAGTAATCTCATAAGATTCACTCATCGTCTCTTCTGGAATATTAACGTAAACCTCCGTAGCACCTGCGTCCCACCCGTTTGCTACATATTCGGCAATGACAGCAGGAAGAGAGCTATACATGTTCATACCGAGATGTTCGAGAACTTCCATTCCGATTCGCATCACTGGGTCCGGTTCGTTGTCGGGGTAACTGACTCCGTCTTGAACGTTGGCCATATTGATTAATTTCTAATCAATAGTCAGAATACAAATATCTGACTCTCATCATGAAGTTGGCTGACCAGAATTAGTTCAGATACTCTTCCGGGATCAAAAGTCAGCAGCGAGATGAGAATAATCTAGAAACCAGCCCACCAATCTGATCTAGTCGCATGCGGTGGCCGCGGACTCAGCACGGGCACATCAAGACTCGGGTCGACATCTTCACTCAGAGCTCACCCCACGTCGTGATTGGCCAGTAAGTCTCGTAGCGCCCGTCAACGATCTCCCGTTCGTACTGCTCAACGAGTTCAGCATCCGCCAGAACCTCACACCGATCACTCACCCGACTCTGACTGACACGCCCGCGAATATCGAACGCGATCTCCCACGCACCAGCGTCACCGCCGTCAGCGAGCCGCTCTAAAATTCTCTCGCCGAGACCGCCCATCCACGGGACGGAGTTGCGCATTCAGGTCGCTCCCCCGTTCGAGGCTTCACTGTCTGCCGGATCGTGTGCCTCAACGGCATCGCTGTCGTCGTCGATGTAGGTCCAATTCTCGGTGTCGAGCCGACCGTCGAGGTACGCTTCACCGTCGTCAGTAATCACATAGACGCCGTTTCCGAGATGTTTGATTAGACCATTTTCATCCAATTTCTTACACCGACGGTGGACTTGCTGACGCGAATATCGGATCGGTCCTTCACGCTTCATCTTCGTTGGAGAACCAGCCTCGTGTTCAGAGAGATACTCTAGAATCCGATCATCAGCCGCAGTCATCCATTCTCCTGCATATCTCATATCCAACACTGGTGTGCCTTTGCCTATATTACGGTCGCTTATCTCTTGAGATAGTCTTCTGACTTTCAAAGTACCGGCGTTACATTGATAAGACTGCGGTGTTTTGAAACGACTACGGAGCCCGAGCGACGAACCCTCGGCTAGTGAGAGAATGTAGGAATCCCGGTCGCGGTGTCATCAGCACCCGGCCGGGTCGGGTTCTGTGTCGTGACACAGAACCATGCTGACGATAGCAACTGCGGGGTTTAAGCCCTGCGCGACGACCAGAGAATCGAGCGAAACCGATGGCGGCTGCGCGTGCTGCCCAGCGCCGGCTGACGGCTTCGACGCCGAGCGCGACATTCCCGTCTGTTACTCCTGTGCGGAGGTCGACGCATGAGCGCAGAGTGCGCCCCGGACCGCGACGCGCTCGCCGACCTCACCGCCTTCCAGCGCGATCTCCTCTGGGCGCTCTCCCACGAGAATGCTCGGAAAGGGACGGCCCTGAAGGCGGACCTCTCTGACTACTACGGCGAGGCGATCAACCACAGCCGCCTCTACCAGAACCTCGACACGCTCGTCGAGTGTGACCTCGTTGCCAAGCGGGCACGCGATCGGCGCACCAACGAGTACAGCCTCACCGAGGCGGCCCGCCGCGCCCTCGAAGCGCGCCGCGCGTGGCAGGCGGAGGGTGATGCCGCGTGAATCACACCCAGCCACCGCATCTCCGCTTCGACGCTCGCGAGACCCTCACCGGCGAACTCGACGATCTCACCGTTCAACAAGCGGTCGAGGGCCGCGTATGATGAAGAAGCTCTGGCGGTGCCGCCAGTGTGACCGACTCGTCAACCGATTCGTGAACGGGTGGGTCTGCCCGCGGTGTGGGTGGTACTGTGGCCAATCGATCGCGAGCGTGAATCGGGGGCCATGAGTCGAGACAACCAGCAGTCCGCCGACGCAACGCTAACAGGCACCCTCACGAACGACACCATCGCAAGCCTCGATCAGCTGTCGCTTGCGTCCACGTCGGGGGCTTGTCAACACTGCGGGCGCACGTTCACCGAGGGCGATAATGTCGTCGCGTACGTCTACAAGCCGGCAGACCAGCGCACCCACGAGGTCGGCCACTGCGTGTGCGCACATACCGAACACCGCCAGCAGGAGGTGTTCACGCTCGGCGTCCACGAACTCCTCGTCGCCGGGCGTATCGGGATGGCCTCAGACGCCGCGACCCAATCCACGTGGCCGATTCTCGTCGAGCCAGTCCCGCTAGGCGTGAGCGTACCAGCGACGACGACGATCCGCTGGCTCCCGCCCGAGACACCCCTCGCCGAGCGGGTCACGCCGACAGCGACTCACCGGCAGCGACGGCGCGAGGCCCGGGCGCAGGTGACTGTCAGTAACCCAGCGGCAACGGAGGGTGATGACTAATGCGGTTACCATCCCGCACCGAGGCCGCTCAACAACGACGGCCCAAGCACTACCGAACGCGTCCGTCCACCCGACCACCAACGACTGACTCGGACATCACCCTCGCGACGATCGCACACCTTCGGCGGGCGCTCACCGCGAGTACCGCCAGTGACGCAGCCGGCGTGAAGGCGGCGCTCTTCCGAGCGACGCGGACTATCGACGAGACATACCATCCAGACATCGCGGCCGCGATCCGAACCGCCCGCAGTGTCGATCCTGTCTCGCGAACAGTCCGCCAGTACATCCGAGAGCTGCTCCGGCGGCTCGTCGCGGTGGTCAACTACTGGGAGCCATCCAAGTGATGCCAGCAGACAAGCAGGCCCGCTGCGGGCACGCACAGCCCGCCAACCAGGGCCACAAGCGTGGCGTCCATCTTGTGGGTCCAACCACACAGTATGACGCCGCCGGCAGCCACTGTGGAAGCGTCTCGCCCCGGCTGACCGAGTGGATACCCGAACTCCTCGACCAGCTTCGTGAGGCGAGTACAGAAACAGTCCGAACCCAGACACCCCACACCAACCCGTGGCGGGCGAGTACGTCACTCCTCGATACCACCCTTCCGGAGTGGAACTCCCTCGATGACACGTGGGATGATGCGACCGCCGAGGCCGTCGCGTACACGCAGGCAATTACCGAGTTGGCGCTCGTCGACGGCGACACCGAGTCGTCATATCACACGCAACGCCACGACGAATTACGCGACACGGTTCATACAGTCGGCACCGGCCGCGGCGCGGTCAACGCCGGGCTTGGCGCACTCGCAAAGGGACCAGTCGCGCTCCACCGCGAGTTCGACGCGACTCCCCGAGCGATCACCCTCGCGCTCGATGGCCCAGCCTGGACCGACCTCACCGACCGCCGAACTGGCGTTCGCGCGCTCGCGACCATCGCCGTGCTCGCAGCCGGGTTCGACGTTCGCGTTGTCGTCTCTCCGGCGCTCAAACGCCACCTCACCCAGCGGTACCCACAGTGGTGTGAAATCCACCTCGATCTTACCCATGGCCGGGATCGGTCCCACCCGCATCCCCACCGCGGGCAGTCCCACGAGCCGACCACCGACGAGCGCCACCCCGCCTGGCAAGCGCTCGATGGGCTCAAACACACACCGGGGAAACGACGCCTCCTCACCAATCTCGACGCTACCACTGGGCGAACCTACCAGGATCTCGAACACGATCATGCGATCGACATTGAGGCAGGGACGGTCAGCCGGTACGTCCTTGATCTCGAGACGCGTGGGCTCGTCGACGTCGACCGTCGAGGCACTCACCACAGCGTCACACTCTCTGAACGCGGTCAGACGGCCGTGGCTGGGTATCTCGACGCTGCCGGCGACCTCGTCCATCCCGAACAACGCCGACTGACTGACGATCTTACTGCGACCACTCACGATGTCACAAGTACAGTGTCGCCCCGCCGGGGGGATCCCACAGGTGACACCCCACCCCCACTCGAGGAGTGGCTGGCGGCGACGGGTGACCCCGACGCCGACGGAGAGTTTGTCCAGTGGCTCAGGGGACCCGACACTGTCGATGAAACCCACCTACACGACCGGTTCACAACCCCCGCCCAAGACGATAGCGTCACGCTCGTCGATGACACCCCAACCCCGTTCGATGACGGCCGGGTTGGGTATCTGAGCCACACCCCCGGCGAGGCGCAGGTCGTCCTCCAGTGGGGTGGGCCCTTAGCCACCCTGGGACGTCTCGCGGCTGTCTTACTCAGCCATAAGGCGCTCTCGAAGGTCCTGACGCCGTCGCGGTTCGGCCGCGCATTCGAGGCAATCCACCGTGGTGATCTCGAACAAGACGCCCCACGAGTGCTGTGTCGTGGTCACCAGGTTGGCTGGTACAGCGAGGACGAGCACACGTATGCGGCGTGGCGTGAGCGCATCACGACTGTTCGCGATACGCTCCTCGCTCGTGTCGCCAAACACACGAGCAGTACCAACGGTGCCGCCCGAAGCGAACTCTTCGAAGACCTCCACGGGTTAGTCGCCTCGGCTACCCACCTGTATCACGCGATCGGCGTTGATTTGACGACCACAATCAGACTCCCGGACACCGAGGCGCTCATCAGAAACTCGACGCAACGCCGGCAGCTCTGTACGTTCCTCGCGAAGACGGTGCCCAAACAATCCGTCTACGGAGTTCACTCGGGCTACCGCATGTTGTTCGAAGAGCGCCCGCCCAAACTGCGGCGGCGGCTTCCCTACGACGTCGAGCCTGACGCGACGATGGATCTGACGATGTCGTGGGTACTTGCGGGCCCGACGATCACCGATCTCCGCGATGCGATCCAAGAGGCACTCACCACAGAGCTCACCGCGGTGCGAGAGGCGATCGCAGATGGCACCGAACCTGCCCCCACGCTCTCGATCCCGGTCGTCGACGGGACGACCTACCCCGCCATCCGGCGGGTGATTGACGAGATCGCGATGACCCACGACGCCCAGTGGACACCCCACGAGCGACAGCGGCTCGTGCGGCTCTGTCTCCGCTCGTTCGGCCTGTCGGACACCACGCGGCGTGCGTGCCCGTACGATGTCGTGGTAAGCCTCCTGCGCGCGCTGAACGAGTCTCACTCCCCGACCGTGGCTGCGGTTGAACGCGCGGCGGCGACGCTCTCTGTCGCGCGGTTCCGTCCCGATCTCGTACCAACGGCGACGGCGCTGTATGCGACCCTACTCAGAGCCGACGAGCCGCTCGGCCGCTCAGCGTTACTCGAGCGGGCCGACATTGCGGCCAGTAGCTATGATCGCCGGATTGGCACTGTCCAAGCGCTTGACCGAGTACAGGCCGTCCAGATAGATGGCCACCGACGCTGGGTCACCACCGACGAACCCAGTCACCCGTCACCACAGCCGTCGCCGTGCCTCGGTCACCCCCATTCCTGGCTCCCGCTGTTGACGCATCGCTCACGAACACATTCAATCGCTCTCGCCCCCACCCTGTGGGTTCCACTCCGAGTCGGCTGGCGACACCCACATCGAATCCCCACGTGGGATCAACACGCCCCGACTGTCACCTCCCTTGACACCGCCCTTCCGGTGAACCAGTGGGGACCGCACCGGGAGGACTGTACCGCAATCACCGACGCACCAACTCATCACAGCCACCGACCAGCCGCAGCGCTCGAAACCATCACCGATGAACCACGCATGACACCACAATACTACGCACCGACCGTATCGCTTCTCAACCACCGACGTCTCCTCTTACCACGGGGTGTGTCCCAATGAGACACTCAGCAAGCGATCGTACAACCGACGCC
This sequence comes from Halorubrum sp. CGM4_25_10-8A, assembly GCF_005435025.1. Classification (NCBI taxonomy): domain Archaea; kingdom Methanobacteriati; phylum Methanobacteriota; class Halobacteria; order Halobacteriales; family Haloferacaceae; genus Halorubrum; species Halorubrum sp. CGM4_25_10-8A. The sequence continues at coordinate 15,170 of NZ_SGTX01000030.1, forward strand.
ATCTGCGAGCGCTCGCCCACCAAAGAGGAGACACACATCCGCGTCGCCCGCTGTGAAGAGGCCTCATCTCAACTCACGTCTAGCGTCGAACAGCGGAATCAGCGCCTGTGTCTCACCGTGTCCACTAACGATGCGTAACGCCACAAGTACACGACCGAAGATTGTTCGAGTAATCGACAAGTACGACCTCGACGGCATTGGCGACGAAATGGTTGCGGAGTGGACAAAGCCCGAGAGTACCCGGCGCTCTTGTCGTGAACTCGCGGAATTCTTCAACATCCGTGTACTCGATGCAGCACTCCGCGAAGCGGGTATTATCTGGGATAGACCACTTGTTGAGGAGTGTGCCGCGATCATCAAAAATAAGGATAAATCGCTGACAGGATATGATCTCGATAGTAGGGGAGTAGACACCGACGAAGTCGGCGGAGACATGGTTTCATATCAATCGATATATACGTATCTGACAGAGTATCGTGATACTGAGTATGAGCGTGAGGTCGATGATATTCACTCGCGAGTTGCGAGTTTAGGACAGATCGAAACAAAGACAGAGACGATTGCTACGGGGATTATCTCACGGTCTGTATCCCACAACCAAGTATACGGAGCAGAGCCTCAAATAGAGGTTACGACGGAATGTATTTGTGAGACATGCGGGACCAACACCGAGATGTCGGTGTATCTGCGAAACGACGGCTGTCCTACCTGTAGTCGGCCGCGTTAATTTCGCTCATTCTTTTTTGTCATTCTATTGAAATACCTAGCATACTTTGAGGTGGAGCCTCCGACCTCAAGGAGCGACCGGAGGGAGCGAGTAGGCCGGAGAGGAAACCGACATACTACTGAGCAAGTGTTAATTTACATCCCACCGTACTGGCAACTAGTGCTGTGCTGGCACAAGTCCCGCGCAGTACGGGCCGCAGTAGCCCGGCCCCAAATGGTGGGTTCACCGACCCCGAAGGGCGTTCGGTGGGCGGAGCGCACAAAACGCCCCGTCGCGTCAACTGACGGCGAGGACCACATCAAAGCTCCACCCTCAACGAGCGAGCTTGTCAGTGCGAGCGAAGTAGGATGGGGTCGGTTACTGAGTGGTGGTCTCTCGGAGACGTGCCGAATTCAGCGCGGGGAGGGTGTCAAGGTGATGACGGCGCTGTATCCCCTCCCTGCTCGCTCCCTTCGGTCGCTCGCTGGGGAAAGGGCCTTAGCGCCTATCTTCAGGTGAAGTAGGGTAGTTCATTCTTCTCTGGCACGACCGAAGAAAGCGAGTGCTGCGCCAAGGAGTGTGATATTTTGAAGGAACGATGTGAGTTCCCCACCGCGCTCTTCCTCGTCGACTGCCCAGAAGTCGTGTATGAGTGGCGTCACACCTATCAAAAACGCAGCTACAGCGCTCGCAGAGAGTTTTGGAGCCTTCCACACGCTAATTCCGAGACCACCGCCGAGAAGAAGACCACTACCTGCCGGCACAAGTGTCTCTGCCTCAGGCACCCCTTTTGCATCGGCGTATGCAACCCGTCCATCAAGATTCGTGAGATTCCGCACGGCAAGCGCTACAAGGCCAGATCCAAACAGTACTCGGCCAAGAAGAGCTGGTTTTTCTGTGCTGTCGGTGTCTGTTTCAGACATTACCAGCTGGTAAAATAGCCGGTGATATAAGACTCATGATCATCGTATGAGGCGGATTTGTTACACATCTCTATCAAATATAGTAATACAGTCAAAACCCATATTAACCCCGATAGACGCCTCCCGATATGGCCGCAGCCACAGACAACGACCAGCTACAAGAGAGTAGCGCCGAATCTGGCGGGGACTTCTGGCGACAGTCGTTCGAGCAGTTCATCGAGGACCTTCCTGAAGCAGCATTCGTCGTCGACGCCGATGGTGACATCACCCAGTGGAACACCGCAATAGCCGGCCTCATCGGCCTTCCCGCAAGCAAAGCCGTCGGCATGAACGCATACGATGTCTTCGGCACTGAAGGCGAAGATGAAACCCTCGCCGAAGAAGTCCTCCGTACTGGAACCCCCATCCGTGAAGACCAGTTCCGATCCGCAGAACGACCGGACGGCACGAAAGCACATGCGCGCGCGATTGGAACCCCGATACAGACACCCACTGGCAAGGTCGTTGGGGCTGTCGAGTTGCTCTTCGATGTCACCACCGTCGTCGAACAGCGGGAGACGCTCGCCGACCTCCAAGAAGAGCTCTCGGACAATGTCGAGACATCGATGGAACAGCTGAGCGAGTCGACAACCGAAGTTGCGAATCGCTCGAATGAAATCAGCCAGCTCGTCGACGAGCAGGCAGCCGAGCTCGAGAGTACCCAAGGCGAGATCTCCGGATTCAGCGCCACTATCGAAGAGATTGCGTCCAGTGCCGAGGAAGTCAGCAACCAAAGCGCGGAATCGAGAACCCTCGCCGAAGAGTCCGTCGACACCGCGGGGGAGGTTATCGACCAAGTGGACGACACAGCCGAGAAGTCAGCTTCGGTCGCAGACGACGTCGCTGAGTTGAAAAACGAGATCGAACAAGTCGAAGAGCTCGTCGGCGTGATCAACGATATCGCCGAACAGACGAACATGCTCGCGTTGAACGCCAACATCGAAGCGGCACGCAGCGACAGTGATGGGTTCGCGGTCGTCGCCGACGAAGTGAAGAACCTCGCCAATCGCTCACAAGATCAAGCTGACGAGATCGAAGAAATCGTCGCAAGGATCAAAGAGAAGGCTGCGACGGCGACTACCGAAGTAAGAGCAGGAAACGCCGAGATCCAGTCCGCGAGAAACGACATCCAAGGCCTCCTCGAAAACCAGAAACAGATTCTAACGGTGGTTGAGCAAACCGAAAGCGGGATCACCGAGATCGCAGACGCAACGGATGAGCAGGCGAGCGTGGCCGAAGGGATATCGAGCGCTGTCGACGATGTCTCTGAACGGGCTGCCCTCGTGAGTGAAGAAGTCACAGAGATTGCTGACGAAAACGACAATCAAACAGAGATGGTCGCGGGGCTAACCCGGCAGGTCAAACAAATTGACCGCGAACTCGCAGAGGTCATGAACACGTCTGTCTGAGGTAGATGTCTCGTGATCGGACAGACGAACAGTCTCATCCCACGTTTCCGCTCTAGTTCGCTGACGGCTCCTTCCGTGGGAGTGAGATGCTGACGACAGTTCCGGTCACCTCATTTTCGCCAAACTGGACACGACCGCCGAGGAGATCGGTTCCCCACTTGATGATCCAGAGCCCGAGCCCACTTCCATGGTGAAGCACAGATTCGGTTCCTTCAGAAAGTACGGATAGTTCGTGCTCGGGTATCCCCGGCCCATTATCGCGGATTTCGATCTGTACCTGTTCGCCTACGCTGGCGACAATCTCAACATGTGGACTGTCACTGGTATTGTGTTCAGCAGCGTTTTCGATAGCGTTCGAAAGCACTGGACTAACAAGCACATCGGCGGGTACATCTTGGTCAGGACACTGAAGCTCGAATGTAACGTCGGAAAAGCGTGATCTAACCTCTCTCAGCCGCTCTTCAAGTATCATCTCTATCGATCTGACGTCGGATTCTTCTCGAGCGCGACTGAAAAGCCGGATTGCCTCGCGACCTTTCTGTCCTAACTCATCGATTTGAAGTGCGCTTTGTTTTACGCGCTCGGCTGCTTCCGTCGGCAGGTCCTCGCTATACCCAAGTATCAGGTTAGTTTCTGTCTTGATGTTGTGGCGAAGCACGCGATTGAGAACCTGTAGACGCTGTTCTTGGCGCAAGAACTCAGTCACGTCCTGTAACGTCACCATGCTCCCGATGACCTGCCCTCGCTGGGTAGTAATCTCGACAGTTTTGATCTTGAAGTCCCGCTTACCTGAGTGGGTTTGTATCGTAAGGAAGTCTTCAAATACTCCAGAATCTGGAAATGCCTCGTACTTAGGAATCGTCTCTGGCGCAGATGATCCGAGCAGTTCGTCTCTTTGTACATTAAGCATCTCTAGTGCTGGACCATTGACGTTAATCACGTTGTCATTCAAATCAAGAACAAGTATCCCCTCTTGGGTACTATCAAATACGAGTCTTCGAGCGGTAGTGTTCGGTGCCGGATTCGTTCGCAGTAAACTGTACCGTCGAATGGCGGTCAGGTAGATGACGCCAGAAACTGAAAATGCGACTGGTGTCGGGTCAATAGGCGTGCTAAGCACGTTTGTGAGGTAGCATAGGTTTATACCCCAGGGAATGATCAACGCCCCAATCAGCGTATACGCCTGCTTCCGAAACGCAGCCATCTGGCTCAGGGCCAACCGGACTAACAGGGCACTACCCACGCCACCCAGTAAATACGTATAAGCGGCAACAATCCAATACCAGATGCCTCCGCTGTCGTTCTGGGCGACGCTGAGATCTGGTGTTTGTGCGATACTGATCTGTAGAAGTCCCTGAGTCGGCCCGAGAATGGCTAAAATCACGGTCACCACCGGGACGACCGTAAGTGCCGATACATATCTCCAGTTCAAAAAACGATCGTGACCAGTGTATGATAACGCAAACAGCATCCACCCGAGTGGGATTGCAACGACGCCTATCCACATCAGGTACATCCAGAATAGCTTTGCCTCCACACCAGGTGCTCGGAGTCGAAAAATAAGCATAAGCGACCAGAACACCTGCCCGGCCAGCAACAGTACGAGAGGTCTCGCCCCCGGAGATTGCCCCTCTCTCCACGCTAAAATAGCCGAAGCTGAGCCAAGAACGACGGAGATGTGTAACACAGACAGCAGAAAGATAGTATTTGACACAGTCTTACAAGGACATCTATGTATACTAACTTTATGTCTAAGAAATTTAACTTTCCACGGTCAATAAAAAAGAGAGTGCCGTGGATTACCCGATGATAGCGATGAACAGTCCGCACGCCACGAACACGTAGTTCATCTCACCGAGCAACTCCAGGCGACGGTAGTCGTTACTACGCCCAATTCGACTATTGAGGAAAACCGCCAGCACTCGTCCAGCAAGAAGGACCAACGCAAAAAGTGCTGGGAGGAATCCGCTAAGAAACGCGCCAATGACGACGAGAACTGAGAGCATGTTGATGATGTACAATAGATGCCGTGTCCGCTTGACGCCGACGACAGTCGGGAACGTTGAGACATTATTTTTGACATCATCTTCGATGTCGCGGACGTTCGGAATTTCAGTGTTGACGAAAATATCGGCAAAAAAGTAAACCGCCAACACAATGGCAAGTGGCGTGATTGCGGCATCGGCAAACACAATTGGCAGGACTACCATTGCTGTCGCCCACGCCAGTGCCACAAGCGTAGAATTAAGCACAAAGATGGTCTTCAGTCGCTGGACCGGCACAAGCGATCGTTCAGACAGATCTGCTACATACAAGATCCAAGTAACGCCTGGAATGAGGGTGACCGCAAGCGCAAGTGGGCCACCAAGCGCCGAGAGAGTAATTGCAAGTCCGTATGCTCCAGCAGACGTGATCGAAAGAAGACGCCTGTGTCGCCCGATGAACGCACTTCGCTCGGACGTCGCTTGTGGGTCGTATCGCACATCGCTGATTCTGTCACCGACGTAGACACCGTAAGCGACCAATCCAACGACGACGGGTGCCAGGGATGGCTCGAGCGACAAGATCACCATCGTGACAAGTGTTCCCGCGATCCCCATGCCTACAATATCGAGTTGGAGGAAAATACAGGCTTTTCGTATGCGATGCCACAGTTTGACCGATGGACGAAAACCGCTACCGGTTCCGGTAGATTGTCTATCGGAACCCGTCCGTTCTGGTTTTTTCTTTGACATTCTGTTGGGGACACCGCAAGAAAACACGCTGTTGCTTCCCTGGGTGCCAGCTATAAATTACTTCTAATTGACAATAAAGATAGATAGATACTTCTCATCAGATTAACAGGCCGTTTTCGGGTTTCGCGAATGATCGTTTTTCTGACATAATGTGTTTGCTGTTCGCATCTCTTACCAGTAGTTGGTAATACAATTTATTTATTCAGAGATGATGTTGGAATTATAGTAATAATCAAAACGATATACTTCTTCCCACTCTGAGTGGGAATATGACCAAAGTGGATTCAAAAGGGCTAATCGTCCTCCCGCAAGAAGTGCGAGACCGACTTGGTATTACTCCGGGAACAGAGGTTGATATCCGCGAAAAAGACGGGAAAGCAGTTGTTGAGCCAGAGGACAGCCCCGACGAAATTCTCGACAAGATGGAACAACTCATTGAAGAAGCGTCTTCGAACCAGGGAGAGACGACACCTATTTCTGAAGGGGCCGACCCGGTTGCCCACAGACACAGAGATGCCGTTCAGCATTTTCGAGGTGGAGCCCCCGACCTCAAGGAGCGAACGGAGTGAGCGAGTAGGTCGGGGAGGAAACCGACATGGGACGACACAACCACCACACCTCGACCGACTGACTCCCGACCACATAAGTACCGTCGGGTACTCTCTGAAACTATGGGCGTGCGTCGAACCGCCGTCGTGAAACTCGCCGTTTCCGACGAGCAACGCGACGCACTCCACCGAACCGCCCAGCAATACCTGTACTGCGCGAA
>NZ_SGTX01000031.1:0-21564 GCF_005435025.1 Halorubrum sp. CGM4_25_10-8A
CCCCCACTACGCCCACCGACTGCCCCCGAAGCGACTCGTCGCTCATGTGTGCGATTTGGTCTCGGTCCCCGTCAGTCGACGCCAACTCTCGACGGGGCTTTATTACGCGCTCCAGCGAGCGGCGGCGACGCGTACTCGTTCGGCTCGCTTTTTTTCCGACTTCGACCGTTTGATCGACATATGGGACGGCGGTCGCGGTCGTCTGACTCCGGTCCTGCCGATCGCTTCGGATCCTCCGGCACCGCCGGAGCCGACGGCGCTCCGGACGCGGTCGGGAGCGGAGCGCCGGTCGCCGCGAGCGACGGCGGCGTCGCCGACGCCGAGGCGGCCCGGAGCGGTTCGGACGGGTCGCGGGCGGCCGGCAGACCCGGCACCGCCGGCGTCCGCGTCGAGGTGGTCGTCCGCGACCCGACGCCGGCGCCGGTGGCGGCGGTGCTGCCGCCCGGCGCGGTCGCGGAGGACGTCGACCGCATCCGCGTCGACGACGGGGTGGTCTCGCAGTTCCGCGCCGACCGCGCCGTCGACGCCGAGCTCGTCTTCGACGGCGGCGACGAGTTCGTCTACCGCTGCCGGAGCAGGGCGCCGGGGCAGTTCCCCGCCGACGCGGTCGAGTCGCTCGGCTACCCGGTCTCGTCGGTGACGGTCCGGACGGCGCCCGACCGCGTCCGGCTCGGGCTGTCGCTGCCCGCGGCCGACCCGCTGGGCGACGTGATCGACGCGCTGGAGGCGACCGGCGAGTCCGCGCGGCTCGAACGGCTCACCAGCTCCGGCGGGGCCGACAGTCGATCGGACCCTGTCGTCGTCGACCGGGGGCGGCTCACGGACCGGCAGCGGGAGGTGGTCCGTACCGCTCAGCGCCTCGGCTACTTCGAACACCCCCGCGAGGCGAGCGCGACGGAGGTGGCCGACGCCATCGGCATCGCCCGCGCCACGTTCTCGGAACACCTCGCGGCCGCGCAGCGCCGCGTCTTCGAGGACCTCGTCGGCGGGTAGGTTCCCGCGCGCCGAGGGCGACCGCGGTATTGAAACCGTTCTGGCCCCGAGGAGAGGTATGTACCGGAGACGGTTCCTTCGACGGGCCGGCGCCGTCGGGAGCGCGGCGACGGCGGTCGGCCTCGCCGGATGCGCGGGCGTCGGCGGCGAACCCGACTTCGACGTGGGGATGCTCGCCGCCGCGTATCAGCCCCGAGAGATCACGGTCTCGGTCGGCGACACCGTCGTCTGGGAGAACACGAGCGCGCGGTCGCACACCGTCACCGCGACCGAGGGCGGACTGCCTGACGGCGCGGAGTTCTTCGCCTCCGGCGGCTTCGACGACTTCGAGACCGCCAAGGCGGCGTGGCAGTCCGACTTCGGCGGCATCCTGAAGAACGGCGACCGCTTCGAACACACCTTCACGGTCCCCGGCGCCCACGAGTACGTCTGTATCCCGCACCGCGAGGGCGGCATGTACGGGACCGTCGTCGTCGAGGAGTGAGCCGTGAGCCCGCCCGCCCCCCGCCGAAATCCATTCCCGCCCGCGTCACGAACGAGGGGTGACTGAGAGATGGACCTCTCGCCGCTCCTCGGGACCGACGTCCTGCTGTTCCTCGCGATCGGGCTGCTCGGCGGCGCCCACTGTATCGGCATGTGCGGCCCGCTCGTCACCGTCTACGCGAGTCGGATGGACGCCGACGGCGGCCGGACCGACGGCGGCGGGGCGGGCGCCGCGCGCACGGCGGACAGGGCGACCGGCCGCGAGGGGCACCTCACCACCTACGAGGTCCGCCAGCACACGCTGTTCAACCTCGGACGCGCGGCGAGTTACGCGACAATCGGAACGCTGCTGGGCGCGCTCGGCGGCGCGGTGTTCGTCACCACCGCGACCCTGACCGGCGCCGCCGAAACCGTCCGCGGCGGGGTCGGCCTCCTCGTCGGCGCGGCCGTCATCCTCGTCGGCGTCAGGTACCTCCTCGGCGGCGCGACCGGCGGGGTCCACCTCCCCGGGCTCGAACGCGTCACCGGGTGGCTCACCGGGTACGTCGACCGCCTCGCGAACGGCCCGGGGATCGTCGCGCTCGGCGCGGTCCACGGGCTGTTACCCTGTCCGATCCTCTACCCGGCGTACCTCTACGCGTTCGCCAGCGGCTCGGCGGTCGCCGGCGGCGTCGCGCTCGGCGCGCTCGGGCTCGGGACGATCCCGGCCGTCTTCGCCTACGGGACGCTGATCGAGAGCGTCGACCCCGTCCACCGCCGCCGGGTCCACCGGCTGCTCGGCGTCGCGTTCGTCGCGCTCGGCTACGTGCTGTTCGCTCACGGGCTGATGTCCGTCGGGATCCACGTGCCGCACCCGCGGCTCCCGTTCTGGAACCCGCTCGACGCCGGCATGGGGGGTATGTGAAATGAGCGGGGCCGCTCGACCGCCGGACGCGGGCGACGACCCCTCCGCGTGTACCCTCTGTGAGCTTCCGACCGAGGGCGTCGACGTCACCGACGGCGAGGGCAACCGCTTCTGTTGTACCGGCTGCCGCGACGTGTACGCCGCGCTCGGCGACGTCGACGTCGACGCCGACGCGGTCCGCGAGCGGCGGCAGGAACGCGGCGACGACGGTGCGGGCGGGCCTGACGACCCCGACGCCGAGGGCGGGTCCGGCGACCGCGACGTGCCCGAGGGTCACGAGGCGACGTTCCTGGAGGTCGACGGGATGCACTGCGCGACCTGCGAGGCGTTCATCGAGACGGTCGCGACCGACGCCGACGGCGTCAGCGGCGCGAGCGCGAGCTACGTCACCGACACGGTGCGGATCGACCACGACCCGGACGCGGTCACCATCGACGACCTCACCGAGACCGTGAGCGGGCTTGGATACAGCGCGTACGACCGCGACGACGCCTTCTCGCGCCGACAGGCGCGGAACATGGCGACGGCGCGGCTCGCCGCGGGCGTCCTCGTCGGGATGGCGGTCATGCTCCAGTACATCGTCCTCATCTACCCGACCTACTTCGCGTTCCCGTTCTACAACGAGCGCACGCTGGAGTACCTCAACCAGGCGATGGCCTCGACCTCCGGAACGTACTTCTTCATCGTCATCGGCGTCCTCACCACCATCGTCCTCTTCTTCACCGGGAAGCCGATCCTGCGGGGCGCGTACGTCAGCGCGAAGACGCGCTCGCCGAACATGGACCTCCTCGTCGCCATCGCGGCAGTGAGCGCCTACCTCTACAGCACGCTCGCGGTGATATTCGTCGAGTCGCCCTCGATATACTACGACGTGACCGTCGCCATCGTCGTCATCGTCACCGTCGGCAACCACTACGAGGACTCGGTGAAGGACCGCGCGACCGAACTGCTCTCCGAGGTCACCGCCGTCCAAGTCGACGACGCCCGGCGGCTGACCGCGGACGGAGAGCCGGAGTCGGTCGCCGTCGACGCGCTCGAACCGGGCGACCGGCTCCTCGTGCGCGCCGGCGAGCGAGTCCCGGTCGACGGCGAGGCGGTCGACGGCGACGCCGCGGTCGACGAGTCGGTCGTCACCGGCGAGTCGCTCCCGGTCCGGAAGGTCGCCGGCGACGCGGTCGTCGGCGGCTCCGTCGTCGCCGACGGGTCGCTCACGGTCGCGGTCGGCCCGGACGCGACCTCCAGCCTCGACCGCGTCGCGGAGCTGGTGTACGACCTCCAGAGCGGGAACCACGGCGTCCAGAAGCTCGCCGACCGGCTCGCGACGGTGTTCGTCCCCGCCGTCCTCGGCATCGCGGTCGTCGCCGCGGGCGCGTCGCTCGCGCTCGGCGGGGCACCGACCGACGCGATGCTCGTCGGGCTGACGGTGCTGATCGTCTCCTGCCCGTGCGCGCTCGGGCTGGCGACGCCGCTCGCGGTCGCCGCCGGCATCCGCGACGCGCTGGAGCGCAACATCGTCGTGTTCGACGACACCGTCTTCGAGCGGATCCGCGACGCGGACACGGTGGTCTTCGACAAGACCGGGACGCTGACCACCGGCGAGATGCGGCCGATCGCCCGCGAGGTCGACGACGACCTGCTCCGGCTCGCTGCCGCGCTCGAATCGCGCTCCGCGCACCCGGTCGGGCAGGCCGTCGCGGCGGCGCGAGCCGAGGTCGGCACCGAGGGCGCCGCGCTCGACGGCGCGACCGGCGACGGCACCGGGCCGGCCGTCGCCGACGGCGGCGCGGAGGCGGTCGACGCCTCGACGGAGGGGCCGGACCCCTCGGCCGACGCGGGCGGGCCCGCGGTCGAGTCCTTCGAGGACCACGCCCGCGGCGTCTCTGGCGTCGTCGACGGGGTCGAGGTCGTCGTCGGCCACCCGGACCTGTTCGACGAGCGCGGGTGGACCGTCCCCGACGCGGTCCGCGAGGCGGTCGCCGACGCGCGGGACGTGGGGCGCGTCCCGGTCGCGGTCGGCCGCGACGGCGCCGCGGAGGGGTTCCTCGTGGTCGGCGACGAGCTCCGCGAGGGCTGGGAGGAGACGGTGACGGCGCTCGATCGCTCGGGCGTCGAGGTGATCGTCCTCACCGGCGACGACGAGCGCGCCGCGACTGTGTTCGCCGAGCACGCCGCCGTCTCGTCGGTGTTCGCCGGCGTGCCGCCCGAGGGGAAGGCCGAGGCGGTCGGGCGGCTGAAGGAGCGCGGCGTCACCGTGATGGTCGGCGACGGCACCAACGACGCGCCGGCGCTCGCGGCGGCCGACCTCGGGGTCGCGCTCGGCGGCGGCACCGCGATGGCGGCCGACGCCGCCGACGTGGCGATCGTCGACGACGAGCTCGGCTCCGTGGCGACCGTCTTCGAGCTCGCCCGGGCGGCCGGCCGGCGCGTGAAGGGGAACATCGGCTGGGCGTTCTGCTACAACGCGGTCGCCATCCCGCTCGCGGCGACCGGACTGCTGAACCCCCTCTTCGCCGCCGTCGCGATGGGGGCGTCGAGCCTCCTCGTGGTGACGAACTCCTCGCGGGCGCTGCTCGCGGACGACTGAGGGCGGCCCGTGACGCGGCCGCGCCCGCCCCTACCGCAAGCGACTTTCGGCTCACGCGAGTAGACCTGAGCGATGACAGACCAACAGCAGCAGCCCGCGACGCCGACGCGGAACGGAATGCCCGTTTTCGGGCTCGGCACGTGGGAGAACGACGACCCCGCCCAGTGTACCGAGTCGGTCGCGAACGCGCTCGACGCCGGCTACCGCCACGTCGACACCGCGCAGATCTACGGCAACGAGGCGGCCGTCGGCGACGGGATCGCGAAGAGCGACGTCGACCGCGGCGACATCTTCCTCGCGTCGAAGGTGTGGATCGACGAGCTCGCGCCCGCGGACGTCGCCTCGTCGACCCGCGAGAGCCTCGACAAGCTCGGCGTCGACGCGGTCGATCTCATGTACGTCCACTGGCCGGCCGGAGAGTACGAGCCCGAGGAGACGCTGCCGGCGTTCGCCGAGCTCCGCGACGACGGCCTGATCGACCGCATCGGCGTCTCGAACTTCGAACCCGAACACCTCGACGCCGCGACGGACGCGCTCGGCGAGGCGCCGTTCGCGAACCAGGTCGAGATGCACCCGCTGCTCCGCCAGGAGGAGCTCCGCGACTACGCCGACGCCAACGGCATCGAGCTCGTCGCCTACTCGCCGCTCGCCCGCGGGGAGATTCTCGACGACCCGGCGATCGCCGACATCGCCGAGAAGCACGACGTCAGCGCGGCGCAGGTGAGCCTCGCGTGGCTGCGCGAGTCCGGCGTCACCGCCATCCCGAAGGCGACCGGGATCGACCACATCCGCGACAACCTCGCGAGCCTCGACATCGAACTCGACGACGAGGACGTCGAGGCCATCGACACGCTCGGCCGGACCGACCGGCAGCTGAACCCCGACTTCGGGCCCGACTGGTAGGGCGTCCGGCTCACTTCGCCGCCCGCGGGAGCGACACCGTGATCCGGTTGCCGCGCTCGCGGCCGGCCGGATCGGAGTCGACCGCGACGTCCCCGTTGGACAGCTCCACGCTCCAGTAGACGACCCAGAAGCCGAGGCCGCTGCTGTGGTAGACGTGCGTCATGTCGTGGTCGCCGGTGAGCACGTCGGCCTCGACCGACGGTATCGCCGGGAGGTCGTCTTCGATCACGAGTTCGGCGCCGTCGTCGGTCCGACGCAGTCGGACCGTCACCGTCGGCCTCCCGTCGTCGCTGTGCTGAAACGGGTTCTCGAGGAGTTCGGTCACCGCCGACCGGAGTTCGCAGCGCCCGTCGACGGTGACCGCGTCGAGGCCGTCGACCGTGATCGACCCCTCGGGGTATCGGTCCCTGACGGTCTCGACGCACCCCTCGACCACGCTCCGGAGGTCGATCCGATCGGTCTCCCGCTGGTCGGTGATGAGATCGATGACCTCCCGTTCCTTCTCTGCGGTCTGGAGGAGGCGTTCGCCGACCCGTCGGATCACCGCCGTGTGTTCCGCCGCCTCCGGCACGTCGGCCTCGAGGTCCTCGACCGTCCCGAGGACGATGTTGAGTTCGTTTCGGAGGTTGTGGCGCAGGAGGTTGTCCATCACGACGAGCTGTCGTTCCCGACGGCGGCGGTCGGTGACGTCCTTGGTGAACCCCGTGATGCGGACGACCTCGCCGTCCTCGATTATCGGCTCGCCCTGGACCCACACCCACCGGTTGTAGTTCTCTTCGGGGTTCACCCGGTACTCAATATCGACGGAGTCGCCCGCGGCGAGCAGTTCCATCGCCTCCTCGACCGCGGGCCGGTCGTCCGGATGGACCGCGTCGAGGAACTTGTCCGGGTCGCCGCGGATCTCGTCAGTCGGCGTGCCGTATATGTCCTCGTACGCGGGGTTCACGAAGAGGAGCTCCGACCAGTCCGCGTCGAACATCCAGAGGACGTCGCCGGAGACCGCCGCGATTTCTTTGAGGTGTGAGGTGGCCTCCGCGCGCTGCCGCTCGGCGCGGACGCGGTCGGTCACGTCCCGCGAGCTGACGACGTACCCGTCGAGTTCGTCGTCGGTGAGATTCGACATCCGGCTCTCCAGCCAGACCCACGACCCGTCCGCAGTGTGGTGGCGGTACTCGACGGTCTCCTCGGCGAACCCGTCGCTGGTGATCGTTCGCTGGAACGCCGCACGGACCGCCTCACGGTCGTCCGGGTGTATGTACTCGAAGGCGACCTCGCCCACGAGCTCCGCCGGCGGGATGCCGAGAATCCGCTCTGAAGCCCCGTTAACGAACGTGAACCGACCTTCGTCGTCGACCAGGGCGATCTTGTCCTGGGCCTGATCGAGCAGCAGCCCGAGCGGTTCGGACCCGTTCATTCCCTCATGCTCCCACGCGTACGCGTATAATCGTCACGGCCGTTCGCGTCCGTCGGCGGTCACGGACGAACTACGCCACCGGAAGGGACCACGGCGTGTCGGGACGCGATCAGACGGTCCGAGTGGACCCCGTTCAGTCGTCGCTCGCCGAGAGCGCCTCTCGAATCTCTTCCAGCTTGAAATAGGATGCGAGACCGAGTATCGTCACGGGCCACAGACCGACGAACTGCCCGCGCTGCTTGTCGCCGCGCACGTAGTAGAAGTACAGCGCGAGCGCCACCGACCCCACGGACGCGAACACCGCGGGTCCGAGTCCGTCACTACCGACCTCTTCGACAACTTCTGCCGCCGTCTCTTCTGTTGTATCGCTCACATACGATTAACGCCCCAGACGGGCATATGTGTTTCCTTGCTGTGAGCCCTACTTCGGGCCGTATTCGTCTCACGTCGCCGGCGGCGGCGTCACGATGACCCCGACCGCTCGCTCCGAAACACGAGCACGAAGATCAGGACCGACAGCACGATCATGACCGCCGCGAACACGCGCTCGTCGTCTGTCACAGCGTCGACCGGATCTTGGAGCATACGTCCGGTACGGCCCCCACGCTAATGTATCTCGGTATCAGCGGCGAACGCGACTCGTCCCCGTCAACACTGGCGACTCCGCACGAGCGGACGCCGTCGCTCGGACCGCCGACGGCCGGCCCACCCTCCCGCGAACCGCACGAAACGATTTGAGGCCGCGGACCGTACTGCGAGCATGCGTGACATTAACCCGGACACGCTGATGCTGGTGGCGGGTGTGGCGATCTCACTGATCGCGCTCTTAGAGCTGTATCCGCTCTGGAAAAATCGGAGAGACGACCGACGGTGACGGCCGTCCCTTTCACACCGGACCCGCATTCGGCGGCCACGGCGCACCGACTCCCCGGCGGCCACGGCGACGGGCGTGCCGGTCCTGAGCGCGACACGGGGACCGGGCGGCGACCCTTCAGACGTGTTCCGCGAGGAAGTCGACGATCCCGCGGTACGCCTCGATCCGGTTGTCGAGCTTCGCGAACCCGTGTCCCTCGTCCTCGAAGATCAGTTTCCGCACCGGGACGCCCTGTTCGCGCGCCTCCTCGACGATCTGCTCCGCCTCGCCGACGGGCACCCGCGGGTCGTTCTCGCCGTGGAGGACGAACAGCGGGGCCGCGATCCGGTCGATGTTGTTGATCGGGGAGACGGACTCGAGGAACTCGCGGTCCGCGTCGAGCGAGCCGTACTCGGCCTCGCGCAGCGACCGCCGCCACTCCCCGGTGTTCTCCAAGAACGTCACGAAGTTCGCGATGCCGACGATGTCGACCCCGGCGGCCCACAGCTCCGGGTACTCGGTCAGCGACGCGAGCACCATGAACCCGCCGTAAGAGCCGCCCATCGCGACGACGCGGTCCGGGTCGACCTCGGGGTGGTCGTGGAGCCAGCTGACGCCCTCCCGGACGTCCTTCACCGAGTCCATCCGGTTCTCCACGTCGTCGAGCCCGGAGTACGCCTTCCCGTACCCCGAGGAGCCCCGGACGTTCGGTTCGAGGACCGCGTACCCGTTGTTCAGCAGGTACTGCGTCACAGAGGCGAAGGATGGCCGCCGCTGCGACTCCGGCCCGCCGTGGATGTCGACGACGACCGGGTACCCAGACTCCGGCGGCTCCGTCTCGGGCACGGAGAAGAACGCTGGGATCTCCCGGCCGTCGAACGTCGGGTAGTGGACCAGCTCGCGCTCGACGAACGTGTCCGCCGGGATCCCCGCGGTCGAGGCGCGCGTCCACCGCTCCGCCTCGCCGCTCGTCGCGTCGACGACGTGGACGTTCGCGTTGTGGGTGCTCCCCGTCGTCGTCACGGCGAACCGGTCGCCGTCGGGCCCGAAGCTCACGCCGCCGGCGACGCCGTCCGGGAGGTCCGGCTCCGGGAACTCGTCGATGCGGTCGGGGGCGACGAGTTCGCCCGCCGTGAGTTCGGTGTAGCCGTCGACGTTCCGGGAGTAGACGACCCGGCGGGAGGACTCGTCTATCGCGACGCCGTCGACGTTCCACTCGCCCCCGTCGGCGACGACGGCGAACTCGTCGGTCTCCAGGTCGATCCGCTCCAGGCGGAGCGTGTCGGTGTCGCGGTCGGTGACGAGGTACACGCTCTCGCCGTCGGGCCCCCACTCCGGACCGGCGTACCGCACGTCGCCCTCGTGGGGCGTGTGGTGGGTCAGGTCGCCGCTCGCGAGGTCGAGGGTGTACACGTCGTGGTCGAACGAGGAGTGCGCCTCGTGGACGATCAGCCGGTCGTCGCTCGGCGACCACCCGGCGACGGAGAGCCAGCCGTCCCCCTCGTGGACCAGCTCCGCGTCGTCGCCGGTCTCGTCGCGGGCCTGAACGTACACGTCGAAGACGGCCTCGTCGCGGCGGTTCGACGCGAACGCGAACCGGTCGCCCGCCGAGTCCCAGCCGCCCCACCGGTGTTTCGCCTCCGGCTTGGCCGTCAGCTCGGTGATCCCCCCCGACTCGTAGTTGAGCAGGTACAGCTGCGCGCGCTCGTTGCCGCCCTCGTCCATTCCGAACACCGCTTCGGACCGCTCCGGCGAGGAGTCGACGAAGGAGACTGACTCCTCGAAGAACGTGTGCTGCTCGGGCCACGACTCGGGCCCGCGGACCGACCACACCTGCCCCGTGCCGGTCGTGTCGAGGAGGAACGACAGCCGACCGTCGGGGCCGAGGTCGGCGCCGCCCGCGTTCCGCACGTTGAGGTAGCGTTCGATGTCGTACTGTCGCATGACACTCGGTTCCGCGCCTGCCGTGAAACCGTTTCGGGTGACGGAACCCTCGCCGCGGTCCCGCGACTCCTCGAGATGCCGTGTCTTTTTACCGACTCCCCCCGTGCGGTCGGCGTATGCGCGTCGCGTTCGCCTCGCTCTTCGCCCCCGGACACGGGGAGACCCCGGCGCGAACGCGGACCCTGCGGACCGCTCGCGCGCTCGCCGACCGCGGCCACGACGTGGTCTGGCTCTGCGCACAGTGGTGGGGCGGCGACCACGACGCCTTCGAGGAGGACGGGATCGGGTTCCGGGCGGTCACCGTCGAGCCCGCGCCGATCCCGTTCGCCGCGCGGCTCCCGGCCGCGGTCCGGCGCGCGGGAGCCGACGTGGTCCACGCGGTCAACAGCCCGCCGACGCCGGCGCTCGCAGCCACGGTCGCGGGGTCGCTCTCGCGGGTCCCGGTCGTCGTCGACTGGTGGCGCGACCACCCCGCCGACGCCCGCCGGTGGTACCGGCCGCTCGCCCGCCGCGCGGACGCGGTCTCGACCCCCTCGCGGACCACGAAGACCCGCGTCCGCGAGCACGGGGCGGACGGCGACGACGTGCGCGTGCTCCCCGAGAGCATCGACTTCGACGCGGTCGAGTCCGCCGGCGTCGACGACCGCTTCGACGCGGTGTACGCCCGGCGACTCGACCGCCACGCCAACGTCGAGACGTTCCTGCTCGGGCTCGCCGAGCTGCGCGGCCGCGACTGGACCGCGGCGGTGATCGGCGACGGCCCCGAGCGCGGCCGGATCGAGGCGACCGCCAGCAACCTCCGGATCGCCGACCGGGTCGAGTTCCTCGGCGACCTGCCGCTCGACGAGCGGCTCCCGATACTCAAGGGGACGCACGTCGCGGTCGCCACCGCCACGTGGGAGACGTTCGCGACCGACCTGCTGTGGGCGGTCGCGTGCGGCTGCGTCGCCCTCGTGGAGTACCAGGCCGACTCCAGCGCCCACGAGCTCGTCGAGGGGCGCGAGCGCGGGCGACTCGTCACGAGCCCGGCGGAGCTGGCCGACGAGTTCGTCGCGGTCGGCGACCTCGAACGCCGTGCGGTCGACCGCGAGTTCGCGTCGTTCGACCGCGAGGCGGTTATCGACCGGTACGTCGCGCTGTACGAGGAGCTCGTCGACGGGGAGTGACGGGACTGCGGGGTGACCCGCGAACGGAGGAAGAACCGCGAACTGTCGGGAGGACCGCGGACCGGCGCGACGGACGGCGAGAGGGGAGCGACCGCCCGCTACGCCTGGTCCTGCCCGGTGATCGTGCCGCCGTACTTCATGAAGACGAACGCCAGCCCCAGCGTGCTCACCATCGCGATGAACGTCGCGATGCCGAGCGCGCGGGCGGCGTCCGGGACGAACACCGCGTTCGACCCGCCGCCGCCGACCTCGACGGTGGGGATGTCCTCGCCGACGGCGAGGCCGGCGTGCATGCCGACCGCGGTGTGGGGCACGCAGTGGTAGTGGGTGATCCCGGCGTCCTCGCTCGACGTCTCGTACTCGTACGTCGCTCCCTCCTCGCCGACGGGGTCGCCGCTGTCGAGGCTGGCCGGGCCGCCGCCCTCGACCGTCTGGACGTTGTGGGAGCCGCCGGCGCCCGTCCACTCCCAGGTGATCGTCGTCCCCTCGTCGACCCACACGAGTGTCGGGTCGAACGCGAGGCCTTGGTCGCCCGCCCCGACCGAGATGGTCACCGAGTCCTGACCGCGGGCGTCGGTGTACGACCCGACGTTCCCTTCGGTCGCGCTGGGCCAGTCGGGCTCCACTTCCTGTGCCGCCGCCGTCCCCGCCGTCGCCGTCGCCGCGCCGGCGGCGGCCGCCGCACCGCCGGCCGTCCGCATGAACGCGCGCCGAGAGACGTCGTCCGAACTCATACGAGGCGGTTCGTGGTGACCCGTAGTGAATATGTTGATCCGAACGCGGCGTCGACCCCGCTCTACTTATAAGAAATCGCCGCCTCGGCGGCCGGAAATCACAGCGAAATCTACCGCCGGATCCGGTCGAGGTCGTCGACGAAGGCCCGGAGCGCCGAGCGCGTCACGTGCGGCATACACACGACGCGGAGTTCGCCGGCGCCGGTCCGCGACACCTTCCAGCCGGCGTCGCGGAGCGACTCGAACTCCGACTCGGGCACGTCGGCCGCGACGAGCGGGAGCTCCGGCTCGACGACGCGGTAGCCGCGATCCGCGAGCTCGTCGGCGAGCCAGTCGGCGTTGTCGGCCGCGCGTTCGGCCGCCTCGCGGTATCCGTCGGGCCACAGCGCGTCCATCGCCGCGACGGCGCCCGCGACGCCCGCGCCGCTCCGGGTCCCGGTCAGCGTCGCCTGCGACCGGGACTCCAGGTAGGGGGTGTCGACCGCGAGCGCGTCGAGCGCGGCGTCCTCGCGCGCCAGCAGGCCGCCCGCCGGCACCGGGGCTTGCCCGTACTTGTGGGGGTCGATCGTCAGCGTGTCGACCGCGGCGTCGGCGAACGCCCACGCGTGGTCGGTGAACGGGAGGACGAACCCGCCCCACGCGGCGTCGACGTGGAACCGCGCCCCGACTTCCTCGGCGATCGCCGCCAGCTCGGGGATCGGGTCGACCCGCCCGTACTCCGTGCTGCCGGCGACGCCGACGACGAGTGCGGTCCCGTCGTTGACCGCGGCCGCGACGGCGTCGACGTCGGCCCGGAAGTCGTCGTCGAGGGGGACCGTCCGCAGCTCGACCCCGAGCACCTCCGCGGCCTTCGTGAACGAGAAGTGCGCGCTCGCCGGCGCGACGACGTTGACCTCGTTCCCGTCGCTCCCGCCGTGTCGGTTCCGCGCCGACCGCACCGCCTGGACGTTCGCCTCGGTGCCGCCGGAGGTGACGTACCCCGCGGCGTCGGCGGGGGCCGAGTGGGCCGCGAGCGTCGCGAGCCCCTCGACCGCCCGGGCCTCCAGCTCCGCCACCGACTCGTACGTCGCGGGGTCGCCGGGGTTCGTCGCGAGGAATCGCTCGGCGGCCGCGCGGGCGTCCGGGTGCGGCTCGGTACACATCGAGGAGAGCACCCGGTCGAACGACTGCGGCTCCGGTTCCGGCTGTCGCATCTGCCACCCTGTTACGTGGGGCGGCTCTTACCCGTTCCGCTCTCGGCGCCGGGAGAGAAACGCACCGCGAGCGGACTCAGCGAACCGAATCGAGTAGGAGGCGCTGTTCGGTCCGCTTCACCTCGTGTTGGACGTCGCGGACCGCGTCGATGTTCGCCGAGATCGAGGAGACCCCCTTCTCGACGAGGAACTCGACCATCTCGGGCTTCGAGCCGGCCTGCCCGCAGATGCTCGTGTCGACGCCGAGCTCGCGGCACGTCTCGATGGTGTCGCCGATGAGCCGCAACACGGCGGGGTGGAGCTCGTCGAACCGGTCGGCGACGTGCTCGTTGTTGCGGTCGACCGCGAGCGTGTACTGGGTGAGGTCGTTGGTCCCGAAGGAGGCGAAGTCGATGCCCGCCTCGGCGAGCTCCTCGATCTGGAGCGCGCTGGCGGGCGTCTCGATCATCACGCCCCAGCGGTGCGTCTCGGGGTCGATCCCGGCCTCGCGCATGTGCCGCGCGATCCCCTCCACGTCGGCGGCGTCGTTGACCAGGGGGAACATCACCTCCAAGTTGTCGTACCCCATGTCGTAGAGGCGCGCGAACGCGGCCAGCTCCTGCCGGAACGGCTCGGGCTTGTCGAGGCTCCGGCGGATCCCGCGCCAGCCGAGCATCGGGTTGTGCTCGGCCGGCTCGCCCTCGCCGCCCTCCAGCTCGCGGAACTCGTCGGTCGGCGCGTCGATGGTCCGGACGCGGACCGGTCGCGGGTAGAACTCGTCGGCGACGCGCCGGACGCCCTCGATCAGCTCGTCCTGATAGGCGCGGGCGCCGTGGTCGGCGATGTACGTCTCGGGCGTCTTCCCGAGCGACAGCACCATATGTTCGATCCGGAGCAGGCCGACGCCGTCGGCGCCCGTCGCCGCCGCGCGCTCGGCCGCTTCCGGGATCGAGACGTTCACCTTCACCTCCGTCGCCGTCATCGGCTTGACGGGGGTCTCGGGGCGCGCGGCCTCGACCGGCTCGAACTCCTCGCCCGGCTCGGCCGACTCGTCCTCGCCGGCCCGGAGCGTCCCCTTGTCACCGTCGAGCGTGACCTGCTGGCCGTCTTCGAGGACGCGGGTCCCGTTCCCCGTCCCGACGACCGCGGGGACGCCGAGCTCGCGGGAGATGATCGCGGCGTGGCTCGTCATCCCTCCCTCGTCGGTGACGATGCCGGCGGCGCGCTTCATCGCCGGCACCATGTCGGGCATCGTCATCTCCGTCACCATCACGTCCCCCTCCTGTACCTGATCGAGGTGGTCGAGCTTGTGGACGAGCCGGACGGCCCCGGAGACCACGCCCGGGCTGGCGCCGAGCCCGTCGACGAGCACGTCCGCGTCGTCGTCGCCGCCCCGCGCAGTCGTCGCGCCCTCGCCGTCGGCGGCCGCCGCGTCGGCGCCGCTCGCTCCGCCCTCGTCGCCGGCGTCCTCTCGGATCGTCGTGATCGGGCGCGACTGGAGCATGTATATCTCGCCGCCGTAGATCGCCCACTCGACGTCCTGCGGGGCGCCGTAGTGGTCCTCCACGCGCTCGCCGAGCTCGACGAGGTCGCCGATCTCCCCGTCCGAGAGGACCCGCTCGCTCCGCCGGTCCTCGTCGACGTCGAGCTGGACCGTCTCGCCGGTGTCGGGGTCTTTCACCATCTCGACTTTCTTGTCCGCGACGGTGACCTCGTCGACCGCGCCGCGCTCGCGGTCGTACACGTAGTTGTCGGGCGAGACGGTTCCGGAGACGACCGCCTCGCCGAGCCCCCACGCCGCCTCGATGGTGACCTGCGGGTCGCCCGTCGAGGGGTGGCTGGTGAACATCACGCCGGACTTCTCGGCGTCGACCATCCGCTGGACGACGACCGCGATGTCGACGTCCGCGTGCGGGAACCCGCGCTGCTGCCGGTAGTAGATCGCGCGCTGGGTGAAAAGCGAGGCCCAGCACTCCTTGACGCGCCGGAGGAGGTCGTCCTCGCGGACGTTGAGGAACGTCTCCTGCTGGCCGGCGAACGAGGAGTCGGGGAGGTCCTCGGCGGTCGCGGACGAGCGGACCGCGACGAACGCCTCCTCGCCGTCCTCGCCCATCGCCCGGTACTGTTCCAGTATCTCCTCGCGGACCTCCTCGGGGAACGGGGTGTCGAGGATCAGCCGCTCGGCGGTCGCCTCGGCCTCGCGGAGGGCGGCGGAGTCCTCCGGGTCCACGTCGACCGCGTCGAACAGCTCGTCGTCGATCCCGGCCTCCTCGATGAACGTTCGATACGTGCCCGCGGTGACGGCGAACCCCGGCGGCACCGGGAGCCCCGCACCGATGAGTTCGCCGAGCGACGCGGCCTTCCCACCGACGGTCCCGACGTCGTCGGCGTCGACGTCCTCCAGCAAGAGTACTGCCATTCGTGTACCCGGAGGATCCGCGAGGCGACCTATGAAGCTTCCGGCATGCGAAACGGTGAATAAAACACAACTCGGGACCGAGTTGTCTCCGACGGCGCAGCATGGGGGATCGTCCCGGACGCGAACCCGCGAACGAGCGACTGGCACCGTGCGGTAGCCCGACCGGAAACAGTTCGTCGACGACTGAACACCGATCGTCCGTCAAAACGAGGGCCGGAGCGTCGGGGACAGCGAACCGGATACCGGTTCGTACAACCTCATAATCGATGAATCGGTCTATACTTACCTCCCGTTCCGCGTTCGGATCCCGTAACGATTTACAGGGTCTGTAACAGCATTCCGGACGACTGTCCTCGGCTCGGAGTCCGCGTCGTCAGCTCTCATCGAGCCGCCGACGCTCGTCGCGCAGCAGTCGCTCCCAGAGCCCGAACAGGGCGCTGTCGAGGTCGTACGCCTCGTCGACGCGCCGGACCCAGCGGTCGTCGGCGAACAGGTGCCGCTGGAACCGACGCACGTCCGGCGAGAGGTGGTCCCGATCGCCGCCGTAGTACGACAGCGACTCCTCGCGGGTCCGCGCGATAAGGTCGGCGGGCACGTCGATGCCGTCCGCGGCCGCGACGTGGACGAACCACTCTAAGTGGAGCAGCGAGTCGGCGAGCAGGAACCGCTCGCGGAAGCCGGAGGCCCGCGACAGCGCCGGCGCGCCGTCGATCCGCACGTCGGCCGGCCGCGAGAACCGCGGCGCGGTCGCGGTCACGGACGCCCGGTCGGCGACCGCGCCGGCGACTCGGCGCAGCCGCCAGTCGCAGTACCGCACCGGCGCGATGAGCGCGAGCTCGTACCACGTCGGCAGCCACTCGCAGTACGGCTCCGAGAACGCCCCGTCCGCGAGCAGCGTCGCCGCGACCGACCGGGCCTCGTCCGGCGTCAGTTCGTCGGGGGCCGTCCGGAGGCGGCGCTCGACTCGGTCGCCGTTGAGGCTGTCGACGCCCGAAAAGCCCATTCCCTCGGCGACGCCGGCCGTGTACGCGCGGCCGGCGGCGTACCAGCTCGCGAAGTCGGCGGTCGTCGTCAGCCGCAGCAGTCGGAGGACCGTGATACTGACATGACGGGCCGGGCCGGAATAACCGTTCGGTCAGCGGTCGACCGCGCCCCCACTCACCGCACCGTCCCCGGCCGCCGCGTCGGCGTCGTCCCCGTCCGGTTCGGCCGATCCGTCGAGCGCGTCGTCGAGCCCCCACTCGGCCGCCCGGTCGCGGGCCTCGGCTCGCGCCTGCTCGCGGATCGCATCGATCCGGTCGTCGTCCGCGAGGAAGGCGGCGACGGCGTCGTCCTCGTCGTCGCCGTCGCGCAGTCGCTCTCCGGGCGCCGCGTCGCGGGTCCGCTCGGCGAGGTCGGCGTCGTCGGCCAGCTCGGTCGCGGCCGCGTCGGGCGCGACCCGCAGCGACTCCTCCTCGTGGGCCGCCGCCAGTCCGCTCCGGTCGACGGCGTACAGCTCGACGCGGTAGGGGCCGGGGACCGCGAGCTCCGCGAGCGCGTCCGGCCCGCCGCTGTCCGTCACCGTGTTGTACGCCAGCACGGGCACGCCGTCCTCGAAGGTGAGGACGCCGCGTGCCTTGCCCGAGAGTAGCAGCGTCTCCTGCGGGACGAGCGTCGCGTAGCCGGTCAGCCCGCGGTCGAGCGCGCGCGACAGCGTCGTTCCCACGTCGGAGACTACCCGCGAGCGCAGGAGCGTCCCCCGCGGGACGGTGAGGGTCGGCGACGCCGACCCGTCGCCCTCCGGGCTTCCGCTCATGGCGTGTCGGGCACGACCGCGCTGCGGAACCGGTCGGCGACCGCGTCGCCGTCGCCGTCGCGCACGTCGAGCCGGTCGGCGGCCCGCCGGTAGCGCGCGGCGGCCTCGCTCTCCGGCGCGTGCGCGATCAGCGGCTCGCCGGCCCGGCGCGCCGCGCGGACCGCGTCGCTCTCGGGGACGTTCGCGAGGACGGGGCCGCCGAAGTGGCGCTCCGCCTGCGCGGCGACGTCGTCGGCCCCGCCTCTGACCTTGTTGAACAGGACGCCGGCCGTCTCCGTGCCGTACGAGCGCGCGTACTCCTGGACCTTCAGGCCGTCAGAGAGCGCGGGGATCGTCGGCTCGACGACGACGACGACGCGGTCCGCGAGGACGACCGGCAGCACGGCGGACTTCGAGCCCAGCGCGGCGGGCGAGTCGAGCAGGAGCACGTCGGTGTCGCGCGCGAGCTCGGCCACCACGTCGCGGAGCCGCTCCGGCTCCGCGGCCTCGAAGCCCGCGAGCGAGGTGCCACAGGGGACGACCGAGAGTCCGAACCGCTCGTAGGTCGCCTCGTTCACGTCCGTCGCGGTGCCCTCGACGAGGAGGTCGTGAAGGGTAACCGCCGCGTCGTCGAGCCCGGCGTGAAAGAGGAGGTTCGCCATGCCGGTGTCGGCGTCCACGACGGTCACGTCGTGATCGGCCGCGAGCGCCATCCCGAGCGCGAGCGTGCTCGTCGTCTTCCCCGTGCCGCCCTTCCCGCTGGCGACCGCGAACGCCTCGACCATACGCCCGGTCGCCCGGCGGTCCGAATAAATCCTCTTCATCGCGCTCGCCCGCTTCGCTCCTCGGCCGTGTCGGCGGCAGCGCTTTTGATCCCGCGGCGCGATGGGAGCACCATGGTCGAGACGATAGCCGCCGACGAGTTCCGCGACAGGATCGACGAGCGACGGCGCGGCGAGCGCTCGTTCGCCGTGGTCGACACGCGACCCGAGGAGAGCTTCGCGGGGTGGCGCGTGGCGGACGCGGTCCACTACTTCTACAAGCCGTTCCACGAGTTCGACGTCGACGACTTCGAACGCGAGACCGGGCTCTCGACCGACGACAGCGTAATCACGCTGTGCGCGAAGGGGAAGGCCTCCGACGACTTCGCCGCCGAGCTCGACGCCGCGGGGTACGAGGACGTGACCGTCGTCGCCGACGGCATGCGCGGCTGGTCCGCGGTGTACGACAGCACCGAGGTCCCGCTCGGCGACCGGCCCGACGCGGCCCCGCCGCTCGACCTCGTCCAGGTCCAGCGCCGCGCGAAGGGGTGTCTGGGCTACCTCGTGGTCGGCGGTCGCGAGCCGGGCGACGCGGACCACGTTCCCGCCGACCGATCCGACGCCCGGGACGGCTCCGACCGCGTCGCCGTCGCTATCGACGTCTCCAGACACGGCGACGAGTGGGTCGAGGCGGCCGCCGAACGCGGCGCGTCGATCGCGGCCGTTGTCGACACGCACGTTCACGCGGACCACCTCTCGGGCGGCCGGGCGCTCGCTGACGACCTCGGTGTCCCGTACTACCTGCCCGCCGCGGCCGCTGCCCGCGACGTGGCCTCCGAGTTCGAGCCGATCGAACGCAACGAGACGCTGGACGCCGGCGGCGTCGACCTGAAGGCGCTCGCGACGCCCGGGCACACCGACGACGGCGCGAGCTACCTCGTCGGCGACGCGGCGGTGCTCACGGGCGACACGCTGTTCACCGACAGCGTCGGCCGGACGGAGCTCCAGTTCTCGGCGGACGACGGCGGCGAGGGCGGCGCGGACGGTGGAGGCGTCTCGGACGGGGGTGCCGCGGGCGCGGCCCGTCGGCTGTACGACTCGCTCCACGGGACGCTGCTCGCGCAGCCGGACGGCGTCGTCGTCTGCCCGGGCCACTTCGCCGTCGCGAACGACGGCTCGACCGGGGAGGTCGAGCCCGGCGAGCCCGTCTTCACGACGGTCGGCGCCGCGCGCGGCGAGATCGACGTCCTCGGCCTCGACGCGGACGACTTCGTCGAACGGATCACGCGGACGCTGCCGGAGAAGCCGCCGAACTACGAGTCGGTGATCGCGGCCAACCGCGGGGTCGAGTCGCCGGCGGACGAGACCGCCGCGATCGAACTCGAACTCGGTCCGAACCGCTGCGCCGCCGAGCCGGACGCCGGCTCCCCCGCGGACGACGACTGACGGCGTCGCGCCGAACCGCTTACTCGTCGTGGATGAAGACGAGCCGCTTCGACTCCGTGTTGACGAGACAGAGGTCGATCCCGTCGCGGGTGGCGCCGATCTGCTGCCAGCCGTGGTCGCTGACGAACAGCGTCTGGAAGACGCCGCGGTCGCAGTCCGGGTTCGGACAGCCGACCCCCGCGGCGTTCTTGTAGACGGTGGTCCCGCCGCCCGAACTCTGTCGCACCAGCCCGTCGGTCAGCGACCGGAACTCCTCGGCGGACATCGGACTCTCGGCGTCGTCGTCTCCCATGTCTCTGCGTTCGCGGGCGACCGTCTAAAAACCGCCTGCCCGTGGTAACAGGTGACACAGTGTCGGTCCGAAACGGCCTCCGCGCTCACTCCGCGTCGCCTTTCGCCCGCTCCGCGTGCGCGTCCGCGAGCCGCGTCGGCTCGGGGAGCTTGTAGCCCGCGCACAGCGCCGCGACGAGGTCGACGGCGCTCTCCGCGGACACGCGGTGCCCGGGACTGACGTAGAGGGGGTTCACCCGCCTGCTGTTCGGGTACTGGCGCGACTGGAACGCGTGGCCGATCACCGTCCCCGGCTCGGCCGTCGTCACCGCGTCGTCCGCGCGGATCGGCGTCCGCCAGCCCGCGGGGCGCTCGGCCGTCGGCTCGTCCGGCTCGCCGCAGAGGAGGCTCTTCGCGACGCCGACGCTCGGCACGTCGCACAGGACGCCGACGTGCGTCGCGAGCCCCGCCTCCCGGAAGTGGATCCGCCCGGAGCCGTCGCAGACCAGCAGATCGGCCTCGGCGTCGAGCGCGTCGAGCGCGGCCAGTATCGGCTCGCCCTCCCGGAACGCGAGCAGGCCCGGAATGTACGGGATCGACAGCGGCGTGGTCGCGCTTGCGTACTCGACCACGGTCCCGCCGCGGAGCGCGACCGCGGCGGAGACGGCGGCGTCGGGACGGTCGCCCGCGCGGTCGGTGCGGAACGCCTGGTCGACGCCGACGACGGTGGGC
Source organism: Halorubrum sp. CGM4_25_10-8A (assembly GCF_005435025.1). Lineage (NCBI taxonomy): Archaea > Methanobacteriati > Methanobacteriota > Halobacteria > Halobacteriales > Haloferacaceae > Halorubrum > Halorubrum sp. CGM4_25_10-8A. Next base: position 20,553 of record NZ_SGTX01000031.1, read on the forward strand.
ACACCGGACTCCTCCACCGCGCCGCCGGTACCGGGGAGCGTCTCGTTCGCGACCGCGTCCGGGCGAGCCGGCGGGAGGCCGTCGGCGAGCGAGGCGGCCGACTCGACCGCGACGGCGGCCGGGTCGAGCGCGTGGTCGTCGTCGAACGCCGCGGCCGCCGCGATCTCGCGCTGGAGCGACTCCATCTCCTGCCGCGACAGCGACGGGTCGGGACGGAGATCGGGCCGCGCGAGGTCCATTAGAAGCGTCCGCCCGGACCGCCGGGGCCTCCTGGACCCCCGGGGCCGCGGGCGCCGCCCATCGAGACGCCGCCCATGCCGCCCGCGGAGCGGGCGAGCCCCTCGTTGCGCTTGCCGAACGCGAGCCCGATGGCGAACCCGATCAGGTGCGCGAGGTGCGCGATGCCGCCCACGCCGCCCGTGCCGCTCGTGACCACGAGCAGCGCGGAGACGACCGCGATCCCCCACGTGAGGTACTTGATCTTCATCGGGATGACGAAAAAGAGGAGGACCTGCATGTTCGGCCGCCAGACGGTGAGGACGCCGAGGATCGCGAAGCCGGCGCCGCTGGCGCCGAGGACCCCCGTCGGCGGGGCGTTCGTCGCGATCGCGAAGAGGACGTGGCCGAGCCCCGCGGCGATCCCCGCCCCGAAGAAGAACGCCGCGAACCGCTTCGACCCGACGGCGCGCTCGACGAGGGGGCCGAAGAACAGGATGACCACGCTGTTGCCGATGATGTGGAACAGCTGTCCCGGGGCGTGCGAGAACACCGAAGTCACCCACGTCCAGACGTTCGTGACCGCCTCCGACTGGAGCACGAACAGGGTGTTGTGGAGCGATTGGCCGCCGACGAACAGCGCGACCCACTGCGCGACGAACGTGACCCACATCGCCAGCAGGATCGCGTACGTCGCGTTGTTGCGGAAGAAGCTCACGAACCCGCCGGTGCCGGTCTCGCGGTCGACCCGACGCTTGACGCGGTCGACGACTCCGCCCCCGCCGCCCCGCGCGTC
>NZ_SGTX01000032.1:0-20622 GCF_005435025.1 Halorubrum sp. CGM4_25_10-8A
CGGTCGTTCCGCCGCCGCCCGCCTCGCCGCCGAGGTCCCCGAACCCGAAGTCGTCGTCGCCGGCGCTCGCGGCTACCGCGGCGCCGCGAGCGCCGGCGACGACGACTTCGGGTTCGGGGACCTCGGCGGCGAGGCGGGCGGCGGCGGAACGACCGACTTCGACGTCGACCCGGAGGAGTTCGAGTCGGAGATCGAGCGGACCGACATCGGGATCGAGGGGCTCGACGACATGATCCTCGGGGGCGTCCCCAGCCGGTCGCTGCTGTCGGTCATCGGCGGCGCCGGAACCGGGAAGACGACGTTCGCGCTCCAGTTCCTCAACCACGCGCTCGAATCGGGGGAGAAGGGGATCTACATCACGCTCGAACAGACCCGGGAGTCGATCCTCGACACGGCGGCCGAGAAGGGGTGGTCGTTCCGCGAGCACGCGGCCGAGGACCGCCTCGCGGTCGTCGCCATCGACCCGATCGAGATGGCCAACTCGCTGTCGTCGATCCGGAACGACCTCGTCCGGCTCATCGCCGAGTTCGAGGCGGACCGGCTGGTGCTCGACTCCGTCTCGCTGCTGGAGATGATGTACGACCACCCCGCGAAGCGCCGCTCGGAAGTGTTCGGCTTCACGCGCTCGCTCAAGGAGGCGGGCGTGACGACCCTGCTCACATCGGAGGCGAGCGAGGAGACGCAGTACGCGTCCAGACACGGGATCGTGGAGTACCTGACGGACGCCGTCTTCGTCCTCCAGTACGTCCGCGCGTCGGACTTCCGCGAGACGCGGCTCGCAGTCGAGATCCAGAAGATCCGCGACGCGAACCACTCCCGCGAGACGAAGCCGTACGACATCACCGACACCGGCATCTCAGTGTACGACCAGGCGAACATCTTCTGAGCGGCCCGGGCGACGAGGTATCTAAACCGACACGCGTCGCCGCGGCGATTGCTTATACATGTCCGGAGTACCGCGGTAGCGCGCGCCTCCGAGTGGCCGCACCGGCGGCCGCGAGGAGCGCGTGCGAGGGAGTCACTCGCCCGGAGCAACGCGGAGGGCGACTGACGAGGTCGGCGAGGGGTGCGGTGCGGGGGATCTCAAAGGGGCAGCCGGGAGGACGACGCAGGCGACGCAAGCGCCGCAGGAACGAGCGAAGCGAGCGTGCGTCGTCCTCCCGGTTGGGACTTTGGAGGTGTTCACCGCAGATCCGCGGTCGGTTATTTTTAAACGAACGTGTGTATAAATGCGCTATAACCCGGGATCAGTGCCCGGAGAGGAAGTGATCGTTCGGTACGGGGCCAAACAGGAGAGTATCGGTGTTACCGTACTGCTTCAGTGACCCATTTCACGCTGTAGCGCCGCGGGAAATGCGGAAGACAGCCGCGTAAGCGTCCGGATGCACCGTCCGGGAATTGAACCCGGGCTATTAGCTTGGGAAGCTAATGTCCTACCACTGGACCAACGGTGCTCAAATCGAGATACCCGACCGTCCCACTTGAACGTAGCGTTTCACCGGGCGGGGCTCACTTCGCCGCCGCCCAGTGCCGCGAGCCACAGTCTTAAGCCGTCACCGACGGAGGCACGCCCATGGCCGAGGACGCAGCAACCGAGAGGCGAACCGACGCGGTCGACCGTGTGCGCGACCGCGCCGCGGAACTCGCCCCCGCGTTCGGATCGACGTGGACCGACGACGAGCCGTGGCGGTTCCTCACCGACCTCACGGCGATCGGGAGCCGGATGGCCGGCAGCGAGGGCGAGGCCCGGGGCGCCGACCTCGTCGCCGACGCCTTCGAGCGCGCGGGGCTCGCGGACGTTCGCACGGAGCCGTTCGACCTCCCGGCGTGGGAGCGCGGGTCGGCGTCGCTCGACGTGACCGTCTCCGGTCGGGACGGCGAGCCGACCACGCGGTCGTTCGAAGCCCTCGCGCTCCCGTACTCGCCGGGGGGCAGCGTCTCGGGCGAACTCGTCGACGTTGGGTACGGCACCCCGGCGGAGATCGACGAGCGCGACGTGGCGGGCCGGATCGCGGTCGCTTCGACGACCACCCCGGAGGGCGGGCGGTTCGTCCATCGCATGGAGAAGTTCGGCTACGCGGTCGACGCGGGCGCGGTCGGCTTCGTGTTCGTCAACCACCTCGACGGGCAGCTGCCGCCGACCGGGTCGCTCACGTTCGGCGAGGAGGCCGAGGCGGTCGCGGTCGGCGTTTCGAAGGAGACCGGCGCGTGGCTCCGCGAGTACGCGGTCGGTGGCGGGGGGGCCGGACCGAGCGGCTCCGGCGCCGTCGCGCAGGCCGAGCTGTCGGTCGAGGCGTCGACGACGCCGGGCGAGAGCCGCAACGTGATCGGTCGCGCCGGTCCGGACACCGACGAGCGCGTCCTCCTGCTCGCTCACTACGACGCCCACGACATCGCGGAGGGGGCGCTCGACAACGGCTGCGGCATCGCGACGGTCGCGACCGCGGCCGAGATCATCGCGGGCGCCGACCTCCCGCTCGGCGTCGATGTCGTCGCGGTCGGCGCCGAGGAGGTCGGCCTGCTCGGCGCGGAACACCTCGCCGAGCGCGTGGATCCGGACTCCGTGAAGGGCGTGGTCAACGTCGACGGCGCGGGACGGTTCCGCGACCTGATCGCGCTCGCACACGCCTCCACGGCGGCCGCGTCGGTGGCCGAAGCGGTGTCGGCCGCGACGCGCCAGCCGATCGAGGTCGACGCGCAGCCGCACCCGTTCTCCGACCAGTGGCCGTTCGTGCGCCGCGGCGTACCGGCGCTCCAGCTCCACAGCGACTCCGGCGACCGCGGGCGCGGGTGGGGCCACACCCACGCGGACACCCGCGACAAGGTCGACGACCGGAACGTCCGCGAACACGCGATGCTGACCGCCCTGCTCGTCGCCGAGTTCGCGGCGCCCGAGCGCGACCTCCCCCGCCTCGACCGCGACGAACTCGTGACCGCCTTCCGCGAGGCCGACTTCGAGACGGGGATGCGCGCGGCCGACCTCTGGCCGAGCGACTGGGACTGAACGGGGCGGCGTAGGCCGGTCCCGACCGCTCGCTCACTCCATGTCCCCGTCCGGCGTCGGCGGCGGGAGTCGCTTGTGCGCCGTCGCGCGGTGGCGGGCGAGCAGGTCCGCGACGAGGTCGCGGTCGATCCCGGCGAGTACGGCGGCAGCGGAGCCCTCGCCGCTGTCGTCGTCCGCAGTTCGGTCGACCTCGGCGACGGTCGCCGCAATTCGCTCGGCGACCGACTCGGAATCCAGTCCGCGGTCGACGCCGAGGTGGAGGACGGGGTCCACGACCTCGTAGGGCGCCCCGAGGTCGTCGGCGTCCCGCTGGCCCGGGAGGAACCCGGCCGTCGGTGGCTTCTCGACGACGAACTCCGGCACGTCGAGTTCGGCCGCGAGGGCACGGACGCCAGACTTGTACAGGTGTCCCAGCGGGAACACGTCGGCCGCGCCGTCACCGTGTTTCGTCAGGTAGCCTAAGAGCAGTTCGCTCCGGTTGGCGGTGCCGCAGACGAGGCGGTTCGTCGCGTTGGCGGCGAGGTAGGCGACGGTCATCCGGAGCCGAGCGACCGCGTTCCCCGATCGGACCGGTTCGTCGTGGAGGTCGAAGCGATCGGGGACGACCGCGCCGAACTGCGCGAACAGCGGCTGGAGGTGAACCGTGTCGTGTTCGATACCCAGCGCCGCCGCGAGCGCCTCGGCGTCCCGTGCGTGGGGCGCGCCGACCTTGTTACACGGGAGTATCAGCCCGTACACGCGCTCGGGACCGAGCGCCTCCACGGCGAGCGCGGCGGTCACCGTCGAGTCGAGCCCGCCGCTCATGTTCACCACGACGCCGTCGGCGGCCGCGGCGTCGACCCGCTCGGCGAGGAACGACCGGACGCGGTCGCGTTCGACCGCGGGGTCCCGGTCCGGGAGCAGCGCGCGAGGCAGCGACTCGGAGCTCGGATCGGACCGAGTCACTTGTCGGGCACCCGCCTCCGCCGACCGACCGGCCGAGACGGCCCGGTCGGACTCGAACGCCGACTCGCGGTCAGCCATCGACGCCCTCCGCTCGGTCCCTCGTCCGCGTTCTCTGCCGATTTACACCGCCGGTGAGCCGTCGCGGAGTGACGGGGTGTCCCTGCGAGCGGTGACAAACGTCGCGTTGATTCGTCATCAGTTGCCCGCCGCTTCCGGCTTCGGCGGTAAATACCTGCGGTGTAGATAGTATAAGGAATTAGTACAAAGTTACTCTGAACAGCGCACAATCGACCATAATTACAAAAATAAAGAACTTCAACTGGGACGAGAATTAAAAATATTCGAGAATAGTATCTAGCGAGAGGTTGTTTTTCCGTTACCGCATATCTGAGGTAGTAATCGCAGTACTTTCCAGAAATAACACGGTTTAGTTGGTCTCGTAAGCATATAATGACGTTATATACCAACATTTATCAGGAAGTTGCGCATCGAATTGTGTATGTCAGAAATCGAGTTGAGTTCAAGTCAAAGCCGGGTGCTCACTGCGCTCGTGAACCTCGCGGAAGGAGGGGACGACCCAGTACAGGGGCGAGAGATCGCTGACGCGATCGACCGCAACCCGGGGACGGTCCGGAACCGGATGGGTAGCCTCCGGACCCTCGGACTCGTCGAGGGCGTCGCCGGGCCGGACGGCGGATACATCCCGACCGACGGGGCGTACGACGCCCTCGACATCGAGCGGCTAGACGACGCCGCGACGACCCCGGTGGAGCGCGAGGGCATCCCCGTCGAGGACGTCACCGTCGCTGAGATAGACCTGTCGAGCGTCGCCAATCCGGAACTGTGTCGCGCCGAACTCGTGATCCGCGGTCCCGTCGGCCCGTTCGACGCGGGAGACCACGTGACCGTCGGGCCGACGCCCGCCACCGGGCTGCGGCTCTCTGGCGTGGTCGACGCGACGAACGTCGACGGCAACACCCTGCTGGTCCGCGTCGACGGCATGGAGACGCCGGCGGGCGGATCGGCGGCCTGACGGCCGCGGCCTCGGCGGTCCGGATCGTCCCTCCACGGCCGCCGAGCTCACTCTTCTTCGGCGGCCGAGAACAGCCTGTCGCGGACCGCGCCGGTGGCGGCGGCGGCGTGACGCGCGTCGCGGTGTCGCTCGCCGAATGCGACCCGCGCGCTCCGGGCGGCCTCGCGGTCGACCTCGAACGTCACGTCGGGGTAGCGCACGTCCCACAGCACGAGCGGTTCGGGCGGCGCGGGGCCGACCCCCCGCTCGCCGGGGATCGGGTCGGCGGCGAGCAGCCGTTCGATCCATGCGGGGTCGGCCGTTCCGCGACCCACGGCCCGGACCGCGGCGACGACCCGCCTGACGAGCGCCCGCGGGAACCCGTCCGTCGAGAGTTCGACGACGAGCGCGTCGCCCGCGCGGGTCGCCCGCGCGTCGAGGTCGCGGACCGTGCCAGTCTCGTCTGTCGTCAGGTTGTGGAAGTCGTGTTCGCCGTCGAACCGCGCGAGCGCGTCCCGGAGTCGGTCGTCGTCGACCGCGTGTTCGGGATCCGATCGCGCGGCGTCGGTCGAACCGCCCCCGTCGACCGCGGGGGCGTAGAGGTGGTACCGGTAGGTCCGGCGGACCGCGTCGTGCGTCGCGTGGAACTCCTCTCCGACGTCGGCGGCGGCCCACACGCGGACGGATCCCGGTAAGTGCCCGTTGAACGCGCGGGGGGTGAGCCACGTCGGCGCCTCGAAGGCGACGGTCTGGGCCACCGCCGAGACGCCGGCGTCGGTCCGCCCGGCCGCGGCGTAGCCGGGGGGCGTGGCGTGGGTCGCCCCGTCGCCGCGCTGGACGACGCCGTGGTCCGCGAGCGCTTCGAGGAGCGCGTCCGCCACCGTCTCGGCGTGCGGCTGTCGCTGGAAGCCGGCGTACTCTCGCCCGTCGTACGCGACCCGGAAGGCGCGCGTGACGGTCTCGAGACCGTTCGACGCGTCCGTCATGGGCGTTCGCTCGGCGCGGCCGTCACTGCCCGTCCGACGCTCCGCGTCCGCCCGTCGCGTCGCCGTCGTCGGCCGGCTCTCGATCCGCCTGATCCGCCGGCTCCCGATCCCCTTCGTCCGTCGGCTCGGTCATCGGAACGGTCACCACCGGTACCGACGCGACGCGGACGACCTTCTCGGTGACGCTCCCGAGGAGCAGCCGTCGGATCCCCTGTCGAGTGTGGCTCGGCATGACGACGAGGTCGGCGCCGTCCTCGATCGCGTTCTCGATGACGTCCAGCGGCTCGCCGCGGACGACGTCGCCGACCGTCTCGACGCCGGCTTCCTCCAGCTCCGCGGTCACCGCTTCCACCCGCTCCTCGGCCGCGTCGACGAGGCGGTCGGAGAACGCGCCCGTCCGCGGCCCGGCGAGCGTGTCGACCGCGGTGTCGGCGGCCGAGACGACGTGGACGGTCGCGCCGTATCGCTCGGCGAGGCTGGCCGCGTGCGGGATCGCGTCGTTCGCCTCGCCGCCGGGTGCGACGGGGAGGAGGATCTGGTCGTACATGCGCGGTACTGCTCGCGCCCGCCGGAAAACGATACCGGCCGTCGGTGGTCCGGGGCGGGGGCGTCACAGCCCGAGCGCGTCCAGCAGGTCGAACCCGACGCCGGCGTAGCCGACGAGCTTGAAACCGAGGTAGATGCCGACGATCGCCATCACGCCCGGCAGCTCCGGGGGCGCGGGGATCGGAACGCGGAGGAATGCGAACAGCGCGCCGACCGTCACCCCGACGACGAGCGCGGCGACGGTCAGGACCGCGGTCGAACTCATGTCGACGCGTCCGCGGCGTTCGCTTATAACTGCGGTGTTCGCGGCCGGGGACGACCCGCGCGGATGGGCAGGGTTTTCCGACGGGCGCCCTTCCTTGTGGACATGGCACGAGAGGTTTCCGATCCCGACAACCCGCAGGTGACGCTTCAGACCAACCACGGCGACATCGTCGTCGAGCTCTTCGCCGATCGCGCGCCGAAGACGGTCGAGAACTTCCTCGGGCTGGCGCGTCACGACCCCGCGGCCGACGCGGAGCCCGCGCCCGAGACGAACACGTGGGAGGACCCCAAGAGCGGCGAGGTCCGCGGCGACTCGCTGTACGAGGGCATCGTCTTCCACCGCGTCATCGACGACTTCATGATCCAAGGCGGCGACCCGATGGAGAACGGCCGCGGCGGTCCCGGCTACGAGTTCGACGACGAGTTCCACGACGACCTCACCCACGACGGACCCGGGATCCTGTCGATGGCGAACTCCGGCCCGAACACGAACGGCTCGCAGTTCTTCATCACGCTCGACGCGACCCCGCACCTCGACGGCAAGCACGCCGTCTTCGGGCATGTCATCGACGGGATGGACGTCGTCGAGGAGATCGGCGGCGTGCCGACCGGGCGCAACGACGACCCCCGCGAGGCCGTCGAGATCGAGCGCGTCGACGTCGACGAGTAACGGTTTCGCCTCCGCACCGACTGCGTGCGTCACCGTCGCACGCTGCGGGGAGTTGAGAAGAGTTAAATTGTCCCCGACGTAAGCATCGTTCACGCTCGGTTGGTGTAGTCCGGCCAATCATGTTGGCCTTTCGGCGGACGCGGCGCCTCGGCGCCGGTTCGGAAGTCAGCCGACGACCAGGGTTCAAATCCCTGACCGAGCATCCATCATCACCGCGAGCGGCGCGTCTCCTTCTCTGAGCGGCGCGTCGCTACCTCCCCGGCCGCCCGAATGGGAAGAATCACTTTCCTCGGCGACGACGCGTATCCATGAGCGATACACCCGAGAACGGCGGCGACGGTGACGACGCCGGTAGCGACCCTGACGCCGGCGCCCCCGATGAGCACCGGTTCGAGACCCTCGCGATCCACGCCGGACAGGAGCCCGACCCGGAAACGGGGGCGTTGATGACCCCGATCCACGCGAACTCCACCTACGAGCAGGACAGGCCGGGCGACCACCGCGGCTACGAGTACAGCCGGACCGGGAACCCGACGCGGAGCGACCTGGAGGCGAACCTCGCCTCGCTGGAGTCGGGCAGCCACGCGCGCTGTTTCTCCTCCGGCATGGGGGCGATCAACACCGTCCTCAACCTGCTTTCGGCTGGCGACCACGTCGTCGCCGGCGACGACGTGTACGGGGGGACCCACCGCATCCTCACGCAGGTGTACGACGAGTACGACATCGACACCACGTTCGTCGACACGACCGACCACGATGCGGTCCGGGCGGCGATGCGCGAGGAGACCGAGCTGGTTTGGGTCGAGACGCCGACGAACCCCCTGATGAACGTCAACGACATCGGCGCGCTCGCCGACATCGCCCACGAGGGCGACGCGCTCTGCGCGGTCGACAACACGTTCGCGACGCCGTACCTCCAGCGCCCGCTCGAACACGGCGCCGACATCGTCTCCCAGTCGCTGACGAAGTACCTCGGCGGGCACTCGGACACCATCGGCGGCGCCCTGATCGTCGACGACGAGGAACTGGACGAGCGGCTCGGCTTCTACCAGAACTCCGTCGGCGCGACGCCCGGCCCGTTCGACGCGTTCCTCGTCCTCCGCGGGACGAAGACGCTCCCCGTCCGGATGGACCGACACTGCGAGAACGCGATGGCGCTCGCGGAGTGGCTGGAGAGACACGACGCGGTCGAGCGCGTCTACTACCCCGGGTTGGAGTCGCACCCCGACCACGAGCTGGCGGCCGCGCAGATGGACGACTTCGGCGGCATGCTGTCGTTCGAGCTGGACGGCACCCTCGAAGAGGCGTCGACGGCCGTAAGCGAGACGGAGGTGTTCACCCTCGCGGAGTCGCTCGGCGGCGTCGAGAGCCTGATCGAGCAGCCCGCCGCGATGACCCACGCTGCCATCCCGCGTGAGGAGCGGATCGCGGCCGGGCTCACCGACGGCCTCATCCGGGTGTCGGTGGGGATCGAACACGTCGACGACATGAAGGCGGACCTCCGGGCGGCGTTCGACGCGGCGCTGTCGTAGCCCGCCCCGACGGGGTTCGGCGCTCCGCCGGTCACCAAGCGACTGACACCATTTTTATCGGTCCCGGCGAGACAGCCCCCATGAGCGATCCAGACGTCTTGGTGCTTCGACAGACGATCCACGGGCTGGGCCCCGACGAACTGGCGTCGGCGATCCGCGAGCGGCTCCCCGACGCGACGGTCGCGCGAGCGCGAACGCCCGCGGAGGAACTGGAGCTGATCCGGACGGCGCGGGTCGCCGTCGGGCTCAACGTCGACGAGGAGCTGCTCGCCGCCGCGGAGGAGCTGGAGCTGTTCGCCTGCGTGTTCGCGGGGACGGGCCACCTGCCGCGCGACCTGCTCGCGGACCACGGAATCGCCGTGACGAACGCTTCGGGCGTCCACGGGCCGAACATCGCCGAACACGTCGTCGGCTCGATGATCGCGCACGCGCGACAGTTCCACCGGGCGTACCGGCAGCAGACCCGCCGGGAGTGGCGCACCTACGAGACGACGGAGTTGTACGACTCGACCGTCTCCGTGGTCGGGCTCGGCGCCATTGGACGGGCCGTCGTCGACCGCTTAGAGGCGTTCGACGTCGACACCGTCGGCGTCCGCTACTCTCCGGAGAAGGGCGGGCCGACCGACGAGGTGTACGGATTCGACGAGTTTCACGAGGCCGTCACCGGGGCGGAGTACGTCGTCTTGGCCTGTCCACTCACGGAGACGACGCGGGGGCTGGTCGACGCCGACGCGCTCAGGACGATGCGGGCCGACGCCGTCCTCGTCAACATCGCTCGGGGGCCAATCGTCGACACGGACGCCTTGGTAACGGAGCTCCGGAACAACCGTATCCGCGGCGCGGCGCTGGATGTCACCGACCCGGAGCCGCTGCCGGAGGACCACCCGCTGTGGGGGCTGTCGAACGCGACGATCACGCCGCACAACGCCGGCCACACCCCCGAGTACTACGAACGCGTCGCGGATATCCTCGCCGACAACGTCGCGCGGTTGAACGCCGGCGACGAACTCCGTAACCGCGTGGTCTGAGACGACACCGAGAAAACACGCCGGTCGTATCCATACTGAAGTGTAGGTATATATAGTAAAATTACTTCTCTATTTATCGGCCCTAGGCATTCTCCACTGCCGTTTTGCGGGCTATTTGACGACAGACGTCTCGCTCGGTGTTCGGCAGTATATATTTTGATCAAAATTAAGGTGTTCCGCTCCGGAGGGTCGGGTATGGAAACGCGGAAGGTCCAAGTCACCGGCGGCTCGACGTACACCGTCTCGATTCCGAAGACGTGGGCGACTGAGAACGACGTCGAGGCCGGGACGGAGATCGAGTTCCACCCCGACGGCGACTCCCTGTTTCTCACCCCGCGGTCGGAGGACGAGCGGATGCGGGGGACGCTCGACATCGCGGACCTGTCCGGGCAGGCACTCCAGCGGGCGGTGACGACGATGTACGTCAGCGGCTTCGACGTCATCGAACTGGAGGCGGCCGAGATCACCACCGAGCAGCGCTCGACGATCCGCGACGCGGTCCAGAGTCTCGTCGGCCTAGAGGTGTTAGAGGAGACGCGGGACCGCGTCGTCGTCCAGGACCTCCTCGACTCCTCCGAGCTTTCGATCCACAACGCGGTCACGCGGATGCGGCTGATCTCGCTGTCGATGCTCGAAGACGCGATCACCGCGCTCGCCGACCGCGACCACGACCTCGCGCGCGACGTGATCGGCCGCGACGACGACCTCGACCGGCTGTGGCTCGTGGTCTCGCGGATCTTCCGCGCGACGCTGCGAACGCCGAAGGCGGCCGAGGAGCTCGGGCTCCCCCGCGAGGAGTGTTTCGACTACCACTCCAGCGCTCGCCAGTTAGAGCGGATCGGCGACCACGCGACGAAGATCGCGCACCTGACCCTGAACATCGAGGACCCGCTTCCCGACGACGTCGTGGAGGCGGTGAACGACCTCCACGGCGACGCGGTCGACGTGATCGACACCGCGATGGACGCGCTGTTCGACGACGACACCGAGGCGGCTACCCGACGAGCGAACGAGGCGAGAACCGGCGTCAGAGCGATCGACGAGCGCGTCAGGTCCATCGACGAGGTCCTCCGCGACCTCGACCCCACCCGCGCGCAACTGCTCGGGCTCGTCGTCGACTCGGTCCTCCGGTCGGCCGACTACGGCGGGAACATCGCCGAGACGGCCCTCCAGAAGGCCGCGCCGACGCCGTGAGGGAAGCGGAGGGGATCGCTCACCGACTCCCCGGACCCCGGCGGCTCGCGGTCGCCGGCGGTGCGATCGTCCTCTTCGTCGCGATCGTCGTCGGCGGCGCCGCCGCGTACTTCGCTGCCGGTATGGGACCGGACGCGGACGCGGTTGCGGCGGTCGAGGCGGACCCGGACATAACCGTCGACCGGACGGCGGTCGGGACCGCGGTCCGCGACGGACCGGTGACGGCGTCGACCGTCGGACTCGTTTACTACCCCGGCGCGCGGGTGGCTCACGAGAGCTACGTCCCCACCGCCGCCGAGATCGTCGCCGCGTCCGACCGGGTCGCGCTCGTCGTCGTGGTGGACGCTCCCCTCAACCTCGCCGTCCTCGCGCCGGACCGTGCCGATCGCGTGCGCGAGCGTCACCCGGAGGTCGGCGTCTGGGCCGTCGGCGGCCACTCGCTCGGCGGTGCCATGGCCTGCCGGCACGCCGCCGAGAACGCCGCGGCCTACGAGGCGCTCGTCCTCCACGCCGCGTACTGCGACCGCGACGTCTCCGACAGCGGCCTTGACGTGCTCTCGGTGCTCGGCGGCGCGGACGGCGTGATCGACGCCGAACGGGAGCGCGCGTCGCGGGCGAACCTCCCGGCGGACGCGCGGATCGTGAAACTCGACGGCGTCAACCACGCCGGGTTCGGGGCCTACGGCCCGCAGCGCGGCGACGGTCCCGCGTCGCTGTCGCCCGACGCCAGCCGGGAGGCGGTCGGGAACGCGACCGGGACGTGGCTCTCGGAAGGGGGCGCGGCGACCCGCAGTGTCGAGCCGCGACTAGTTCCGGACCGCGGCGCGTGGTCGGTCGCCGACCGTGGCCCGCGGTCGCCCGGTTCCGCCGTGCTCGTCGTTGCCGGGTGAGCGGGTTTTTTGAGCGCGCTCCCCCGAGGGGATCCCATGCCAGAGATCGAACTCGGCGTGCCGAGGGGCGTCATCGAGTCGCTTCCGGAGGAGGAGGGGACCACCGAGCAGGACATGCGGCGCGCCATCGCGGGGATCCAGTCGCGACTGAACGAGGCGCTCGACGAGGCCGACCCCGACGAGGCAGCCGAGGTCGTCGCCGACGCGGTCGAGCGCATGGAGTCGCAGGCGAGCACCTACCACGAGTTCGTCCCGGAACTCCGCGCGTGGGGGCAGTCGCCGATCTACGCGATCGCGTGGCGGAACCTCTACCTCGAGCTCATCGGCCAGCTGTACGACCACGAGTGGCTTGCCGACGACCTCGACCGGGAGCGGAACTTCCGGCTGGTCGAGGACGGGATTCGCCTCTCCGACCTGTGACCAAGCGACCGTCGCCTTCCGTGGCCGACCGCTTTTAACCCGCCGCGACCCGACGTACGGGTATGGAACTGGAACTGCGGTTCTTCGCGACGTTTCGCGAGGCCGCCGGCGGGAAGACGGTGAACGCGGAGTTCGCCGACGCCGCGACCGTCGGCGACGTGCTGCGCGAACTGGAGTCGGAGTACGAGGGGATGGAGGGCCGACTGATCGCCGACGGGGACCTCGCCCCGCAGATCAACGTCCTGAAGAACGGCCGCGAGGTGCTCCACCTCGACGGGCTCGACACACCGATGGCGGACGGGGACCGGCTCTCCGTGTTCCCGCCCGTCGCGGGGGGCGCATGAGCGACGACGGCTCGGCGACCGCCGAGGACGTGGTCGACGACGCGGACGCTTCCGGCCTCCCGCCGGCCGAGGAGGGGTGGGAGCGCGAGACGGTCGCGTACCGCGGTATCTCTCGGCGGCTCGCCGCCCATTACCTCAGGAACTTGGGCGGGGAACTCGTCGGGACCGACGAGCCCGCGGAGGCGACCAGCGTGGCGGGCGACGGCTGGCGGGCGGCCCTCAGCGCCGAGAAGGTGACCGCCGCGGCCGCGATCGAGATCACGGAGGTGACCGCCGAGTTCGCGGGCGACCCGGACGCCCTCGGTGACCTCCTCCCGAAATACCGGCAGAAGGCCATGCGCGCCGGCGGGTGATGTCCGACGACGACAGCGAGTCCGGCGACCACGGAGAGGACGCCGACGGCCGCAAAGGGAACGCCGACGGCGAGGTCGACGGTCGTGGAGCGGACGCCGACCGGGACCCGGGGACGTACCCCATCGAGGGGACGGCGCTGGTGAAGACGACCGCGCTTGCGAGCGTGCCCGCTGCGCGCGTGCCGACGCTCCTCGCGCGCGTCCAATCCGACCTCTGCCCCAGAATCGACGCGTATCGCCGGAGGTACGAGCAGATCGAGGCCGAGCCGGGGCGCGAGACGTTCCTTGTTGAGCCGGACCACTGGGACGAGGTGGCCGAGCGCGTCGGGCTCTCCGAGCGCGAGCGCGACGCCGTCGTCCGCGCGCACGAGGCCGCGGTCGAACGGCTCGGGGCCGGGAGCGGTCGCCGGGCGGAGTTCGACGCCGCCCTAGAAATCCGGTCGGCCGTTGTCATCGGTCTCGACGAAGATGGGGACGGCGGTCGTGAGGAGGATGCCGGTCGTGAGGCGGACGGTAGTCGTGAGGAGGATACCGGTCGTGAGGCGGACGGTAGTCGCGAGGCGGACAGCGACGATTGATCCGGGCCGTGCCGCCACCGACGCCTTTTCGAACCGCAGCGCAGAGGTGCCTGTATGCGACTCGCTCGACTGCTCACGCCGGACGGTCCCGTGGTTGGCCGATACGACGACGGCACAGTCGTCGCCGACGACGGCCGGTACGAGGTCGGCCGCGACGGCCGACTGCTCCCGCCGTGTGACCCCACCGCGCTGTACTGCGTCGGCCGGAACTACGCCGAGACGCTCGACCAGATGGACTACGAACGGCCCGAGGTGCCGGATTTCTTCATCAAGCCCCCGACGAGCCTGCTCGCGCACGGCGAGGAAATCCGATATCCAGAGTGGACCGACGAGCTGACGTACGCCGGCGAACTTGTCGCCGTGCTCGACGAACGGTGCCGGGATCTCGCCCCCGAGGACGTCCCGGAGGTCGTCCGCGGCTACACGATACTGAACGATGTCGACGCGCTCGACCAGCAGGGCCGGACCGCGCGGAAGGCGTTCGACGGGTCGGCGCCGCTGGGCCCGTGGATCGAGACCGACGTGGACCCGACGGATATCGACATCGAGACTACCGTGGGCGGCGAGGTGCGACAGGACGCGAACACCGAACTGATGCTGTTCGGTCCCCGAGAGGTCGTCTCGTACCTCTCGAAGCGGTTCACGTTCGAGCCCGGCGACTGTGTCGCGTTCGGCAGTCCGGCGAATCCCGGGCTCGTCGAACCCGGCGAGCGGGTCGAAATCACCTACGAGGGGATCGGGACGCTCTCGAACGCGGTGGTCGCGCCGGACGGGGAGTGACGGCGCCGAGTTCGGCCGGGTGAACGCCGGGTGATCTCACCGATCCGCGGGGTCGAAGTCGTCGACGCTCGCGTCGTCGATCAGGCGGTTGGCGGTCGTCAGCGTCGTCTCGTCGCCGGTCCGCACGTAGGTCCCGAGCGCGTCGGCCGCCTTCACGAGCCCGTCCGCGGCCGCGGGCGGCACGTCGCCCCCGAGGGCGTCGGCGCGCGCGACGCGGTCGCGAAGGCGCTCGAACGCGTCGCGAGCGGGACCGATCCGAGAGCCGGGGCTCTCTCCTTCGACGGTAACCGCCGGGGAGTCGCCCTCGGCGTCGGCGGTGCGTTCCGCCCCGTCCGGTCCGGCGCCGGATTCGAGTTCGTCGAGGAAGTCGAGCGCGTCGCTGCGGTACGCCTCGACCGCGCGCACGGCGGCCATCCCTCGGGCCTCGCGGAGCGCGGTCGGTACCTCCCCCGCAGCCGGGCGCTCGCCGTCGACGGCGCCGGCGAGCAGCCCGAGGAGGTACTCGCGATCGGCGTCGGTCGGGTCCCGGAGCCGTTCAAAGCAGTCGACCGCCTCCAGCAGCTCTCGGGCAGCGAGGTAGGTCTCGTCGAGCGGCACGAGACGCCCGCCGTCGATGAACCCGCGCTTCCGGCAGTACTCTCGGAGGTCGGACTGGAGCTCGTCGACGCCAGAGCGCGGGAGCGTCCCGGTCGCGTTCCCGAACCGCTCGCGGTGCGCCGCGAGGTCGAGCGCGACGGGCGCGTCGGTGTGTGCCGTCCGGGCGTCGACGCCGACGCTGCGCAGGTCGCCGCAGCTCGGACACGCGACGGAGCCCGTCTCGTAGTACGACCACCGCGTGCCACAGGACTGGCACTCGCGTTCGCCGCGGACCTTCATGCGTTCGGCTTCGTCGCGTCCGCCCTAAATGACTGCGGGTCGAGCGTGTGGCCACGCGGGATACGGGCGAGCCGTGCGATCTCGCGAGACGGGCGGTCGCGGAACGGGCGGCCGCGGGACGGGCGGCCGCGGAACAGGCACCTCCCTACAGGCGGCTCGGGTACCAGCATATTTCATCCCTTCCGGCGAACGATCGGTATGAGCTGGCACGCCGTCGACGCGGTCGACCGCGCCGTCGACGCGACGCGACGGTTACTCTTTCCGTTCGAGGCGGTCCGATGGGCGAAGCTCGCCGCCCTCGCGGCCGGCATGGCGGGCGGCGGCGCCGCGGCGTCGTACGTCGGTGCCTCGTCACTCGGCGCTTCGACGGCCGGGCTCGTGGGGTGGGCGACATCTACCTCGACGGGCGTCGGGGCGGGACCGGTGGGGATCGGACGCATCGTCGGTCCGGCAGCCGAGCGCGTCGCGGGACTCGACGACGCGCTGCTCGTCGCGGCCGCGGTCGGGGGGCTGGTCGCGGCGTTCGCGCTCGTCACGTGTTCGGTCGCATTCCGGCTCGCGTTCTACGACGCGCTCGCGACGACGGAAGTCGCGCTCTGGCGACCGTTTCGTACACGGTTTCGGCAGGCCCTCGGGCTGTCGGCCGTCGTGACGGCCGGCGCGGTCGTCGCCGCGATACCGGCGGCCGCGTTCACGGTCGTTGCCGCAGACTCTGCTGTGTCGGGCGCGGCGGGCGTAGAGGTCGGCGGGGTACCCGGTGCCTCTGAGGTCGCGGTCGTCGCGCTCGGAGTCACCGCTGGCGGCGTAGCGCTGATCGGGACCGTCGGCTCCCGGCTCACGCTGGAGCTCGTCGCGCCGGCGATGGTCGCCCGCGACGTCGGGGTGCTTGCCGGGTGGCGGACGGTTTGGGCCTCGCTCCGCGAGTCGCTGAGCGATGTCGCGGTCTACCTCGCGGTTCACGCCGTCGTCGCGGCGAGCGCCGGGATCGTCCGGGCCGTCGCAGTCGCCTCCGTCGGCGGGGTGGTCGCCGCGGTCGGCCTCGTCGTGCTGGTGCTCGCCGCGGTCCCGCTCGGCGGAGTGGCGGCGTTGGTCGAGACGACCGCGGGGGCGATCGTGCTCGCGACCGTCCTGCTGTGTGCGGTCGCCGCCGTCGCGGTGCTGACGCTCCCCGTCCTCATCGTGGCGCGGACGTACCTGACGGCGTACGAAGTCTCGACGCTCGCCGGGCTCGCTCCGGGGCTGGCTCCGCTGGCGCCGACGCTCGTCGCGAGCGACGACTCGGAGCCAGCCGACGGTGGGCCGGTCTGAGGACGCGCCGACGGGGCTCCGCGGTCGACGGACATCCAAGTTGTCGACGAGCATCGAAACGCCAACACACATCGAGATCTCGTTGAAGTACTTCGATGCCGTCGAAGGGCGCCGCAAGATCGTCGAACGTCGAATCACACACTCGACACCATCGCATACCTTTTTACTCCGTTCACGAATGGAGAAAGACATGGGACTAGACGACGACGCCCGGGAGTATCACCGGCAGGAGCCGCCCGGAAAGATCGAGATAGAGACGACGAAGCCGACGAACACCCAGCGAGACCTCTCGCTGGCGTACTCCCCCGGGGTCGCGGCGCCGTGCCGCGATATCGCGGCCGACCCGGAGTCCGTCTTCGAGTACACGGCGAAGGGGAACCTCGTCGCGGTCGTCTCGAACGGCTCGGCCGTCCTCGGGCTCGGTGACATCGGCGCGGCCGCCTCGAAGCCCGTGATGGAAGGGAAGGGGGTGCTGTTCAAGCGGTTCGCCGACATCGACGTGTTCGACATCGAGCTCGACATCGACGCCGTCGACCCGTTCTGCGAGGCCGTGAAGGCGATGGAGCCGACGTTCGGCGGCATCAACCTCGAGGACATCAAGGCCCCGGAGTGTTTCAAGATCGAGGAGCGGCTCCGCGAGGAGATGGAGATCCCGGTGTTCCACGACGACCAGCACGGCACCGCGATCATCTCCGGCGCGGCGCTGATGAACGCGGTCGACATCTCCGATAAGGACCTCTCGGAGCTCGACATCGTCTTCTCCGGCGCCGGCGCGTCGGCCATCGCGACGGCCCGGTTCTACGTCTCGCTGGGGGCGCGCGAAGAGAACATCACAATGTGCGACTCCTCCGGGATCATCACCGAAGAGCGGGTGGCGGCCGGCGACGTCAACGAGTACAAAAGCCAGTTCGCCACCCCCGTCGAAGACGGCGATCTCGCGGACGCCATGGACGGCGCAGACGTGTTCGTCGGGCTCTCCGTCGGGGGTATCGTCTCGCAGGAGATGGTCCGCTCGATGGCCGCGGACCCGATCATCTTCGCGATGGCGAACCCCGACCCGGAGATCACCTACGAGGACGCCAAGGACGCCCGGGACGACACAGTGATCATGGCGACTGGTCGGTCCGACTACCCGAACATGGTGAACAACGTCCTCGGGTTCCCCTTCCTGTTCCGCGGGGCGCTCGACGTGCGTGCGACCGAGATCAACGAGGAGATGAAGGCGGCCGCCGCGGAGGCGCTAGCCGACCTCGCGCGCAAGGACGTTCCGGACGCGGTCGTGAAGGCGTACGGCGACGACCCGCTCCAGTTCGGTCCCGACTACGTCATTCCGAAGCCGCTCGATCCGCGGGTGCTGTTCGAGGTGGCGCCGCGCGTCGCGGAGGCGGCGATGGAGTCCGGATCGGCCAGGACGGAGATCGATCTGAACCAGTACCGCGAGCGCCTCGAGGCTCGCCTGGGGAAGTCCCGCGAGATGATGCGGGTCGTGTTGAACAAGGCGAAAAGCGACCCGAAGCGGATCGCGCTCGCGGAGGGCACCGACGAGAAGATGATCCGCGCGGCCTACCAGCTCTCCGAGCAGGGGATCGCGGAGCCGGTGTTGCTCGGCGACGCCGACACCATCTCCCGGACCGCGTCCGAGCTCGGGCTCTCGTTCCGCCCCGAGGTGGTCGACCCGGACGAGCGGGACGTCTCCGGATACGGTGAGCGGCTGTACGAGCTCCGAAAGCGCAAGGGGATCACCAAACGCGAGGCCGACGATTTGGTCAAACGGGACACCAACTACCTCGGGAGCGTGATGGTAGAAACCGGCGACGTCGACGCGATGCTCACCGGGCTCACGCACCACTACCCGTCCGCGCTCCGGCCGCCCCTCCAGATAGTCGGTTCGGCGGCCGACACGGACACCGTCGCCGGCGTGTACATGCTCACCTTCAAGAACCGGGTGATATTCTGTGCGGACACGACCGTCAATCAGGACCCCGACGCGGAGACGCTGGCGGAGGTCACGCGACACACGGCGGACCTCGCGCGACGGTTCAACGTCGAACCGCGCGCCGCGATGCTTTCGTACTCGAACTTCGGGAGCGTCGACAACGAGGGGACGCGGAAGCCGCGCGACGCGGTCGACATCCTACAGTCCGACGACGTGGTCGACTTCCCGGTCGACGGGGAGATGCAGGCCGACACCGCGGTCGTCGACGACATCCTCAACGGGACCTACGAGTTCTCCGAACTTGACGAGGCGGCCAACGTCCTCGTGTTCCCGAACCTTGAGGCCGGGAACATCGGATACAAACTCCTTCAGCGGCTCGGGGGCGCCGAGGCCATCGGACCGATGCTCGTCGGCATGGACGAGCCGGTCCACGTCCTCCAGCGTGGCGACGAGGTGAAGGATATCGTCAACCTTGCGAGCGTCGCCGTCGTGGACGCCCAAGAGTAGCTCGCCGGGTGTACCGCGGGCGCCGGGACACCAATTTTACTTGTTTCCGACTACAACATCGGTGGTATGGGAACGAGCGAGGATCCGGACGAGCCGGCCGGGCCGCGAGTGCTGGATAACAGGCGCGACGCGACTCGTTACCGGGTTCTCGTCGAGATCGCCGCGCGGCAGCCGGCGGTGAGCCAAGAAGAGATCGCGGACGTCATCGGTGTGACCTCGCAGGCGGTGAGCGACTACGTCCGCGACTTGGTCGACGGAGGGTTCGTGGAGAAACGCGGTCGAGGTCGGTACGAGGTGACCAAAGAGGGAGTCGACTGGATAATCACGCGAACCGACGCCCTCTCGGACTTCGTGTCTCGTGTGTCCGACGATGTTCTGGGAAGCGTCGACGTCGACGCCGCCGTGGCGACCGACGCGGTTGCGGAAGGTGACGACGTCGGGCTGGAGATGCGCGACGGCGTGCTACACGCCGTCCCGGAGGGGGGATCGGCGACAGCGGTCGTCGTCACCGGCGGTGAGGCCGGAGAGGCGGTCGGCGTCACCGACTTCGAGGGGGTCGTCGAGTACGATCCGGGCGTGGTGACGGTCGTGTCCGTCCCGGCGGTGACCGAAGGGAGCCCGCCGTCTCCCGAGGTCATCACGGATCGCGCCGCGGACGCGGATCTGATCGCGGTCGGTGGGACCGAAGCCTACGCGCTCGCGACGCGGACCGGGATCCGGCCGGACATCCGATTCGGTTCGGCGACGGGCGTGTCTCAGGCCGCCCTCCGGGGCTTGGACGTGCTGTTGCTCGTTTCGACCGACGAGCTTTCTCGCCACACGACGCGACTCCGTGAAGACGGCGTTCGGTATGAGGTCCGCGACTCTCTCACACCGTAGGTCGGTACGTCGGTCGCTGTGGTTTCGTACGGTGAGACACACCGTGTTTCCGGTGAAATGGGGCTATCTTGGGTGGGAGCGACTTCGCTGTGGGCGGTTTAGTTATCTATCTGACCGATATAGAACAACAGGATTTATATCCTACATCAGAGTAAAGCTCGCCAAGCGAAATGAGCGACAGCTCGCCGAGCGATACATGCGTTTCACCGGAAACTACTATTCTACTGAGAGCTCGCACTTTGACGGAAGCCCGCACTTTGACCGAAGCCCGTACTTCGTTGGAAGCCCACACCCCATCTGAAGCCTGAGTTTCACCGGAAACACGGTCTCCCCCCTGTTGGTCGACCCGCCTGAGGCACTCAGCGAACACCTCGTTTCCGGTGAAACAGTCTCCTCAGACAGTGTCCGTTGACCTCTCCACACCCGTATCCCCGAATTTTCCAACGGTCATCTCTTCTCCGCTCACTCCTCCCAGCCGAATTACTCTATGAGCCCGATCACTCCATGCGTTGGAGCGCGTCACATGCCGGCTCACTCCGTGAGTACTTCCCCTGCCCGCCACCCCACGGC
>NZ_SGTX01000033.1:0-20109 GCF_005435025.1 Halorubrum sp. CGM4_25_10-8A
AACTCGGGATTGACCTGATTTTCATTCCATCAGGCTCACCGCACCTCAACCCAATCGAGCAAGTCTGGAAGTATCTCAAATGGACGATGGCACCAATCGTCGTTGAGAGCGAAGCGGAATTCAAAGAGCTCGTTCAGGAAACTTTTGAGAAAATAACGAAACGCGTCAGCTTCGCAAAGAAGTGGTGTGAACAGTTCCTTGACTTTCGAATGTTATCTTAACCATTATCAGCGCAGCAACTCCCACAATCAGGCCACGTTGCCTTGGACAGCACATTCATCGAACGACAGCAAGCTTCTCAACACTACCTCCAACGTTGTGGCCGGCGCGTAAAAACGATCAAGGCGACAACGCTGACCGATACGGAGTAGTTAGCAGTGCTGGACGTACATTGCTGTATCGAGCGTGAACACGACACGAGGGCTGGGCCTTGGGTCGTCCGCGTTCCGGCGGACGACCCTGCGGTCTGTCGCCGCCGACAATGGGTTCCAAGATTGGAACAGCGAATACCAAGTTGCTGCGCTCAATGTCGAGTCTCTTGTTCACTACCGCGGATCTTCGATAATGGCAACTGCCAATAACGCACTCATCCGAGCAAAGGGCTACACGCAACGCTGGATAGCTGAAACAACGTACTCCTCGGTCAAGCGAACGCAGGCCGCTGCCCTGCGTTCGCGGTTCTGGTACCGACAGTTCCGTGAAATCGTTCTTCTCTTCGCTCTCAACAACATCAAGAAACTCGCTAAAACGCTCTAATCGCCTTCCCGTCTTACATTTTCAATAGAGCAGAATAAGAGTCTCACAAGTTGTTACTGCTATTGACGAAAGGATTGGCGAGTTAGAACTGAGCCAAGAGGAAGCGCAAGCGCAGGGAGAACTAACGCGATACCGGGACAAGCGAGGGGATATTGAGGCAGAGATTGATGACCTACAGGCTGAGCGGGAGAAAAAATAAGCCAACTCACTCAACTTCAGGACTGACTGGATAGTATAACACATTTTGAGTAGGAACCAGAGACTAAAGAAAGTTGAGAGTAGAAGAGATGAGTTGCGGGGACGCCGAACTGATTTGAAAGTTAGGTTAGGAGTCAGCGTTTTGGGCCAGTGGCGACAGGATAAATCGCTGCTCTCGACGCCACTGGTTATCCAGTAAACCACGGAAAGCGTGTGGTCAAGAAAGTCTTCGGAGTGCTTCCTCGATTACGCTAGGTCGAAGCGGTCTGCCCGCATCACTTTACTCCAGGCGTTAACGAAGTCTTCGACGAGCTTCTCCTCGCCGTCTTCTGCTGCATACACCTCGGCAATCGAACGGAGCCGGGAGTGTGACCCGAAGATCAGGTCTGTACGGGTCGCCTTCCACTTGAGGTCGCCGGTGTCGCGGTCGTAGCCCTCGAACACCTGCTCCTCAATGGACGGTTCCCAGTTCGTTTCCATGCTCAGGAGGTTCACGAAGAAGTCATTCGTCAGCGCCTCCGGCTGGTCGGTAAGCACGCCGTACTCCCTGTCGCCGTACGTAGCGCCGAGCGTCCGCATACCGCCGACTAACGCAGTCATATCGTCAGGCGTCAGGTTCAGCAGGTCGGCCTTGTCGACCAACAGTTCCTCAGCCGGCTGATCGACACCGTCTGGAACGTAGTTGCGGAACCCATCGACCTGCGGCTTGAGCGCTTCAAACGAGTCTGCATCAGTCTGTCCGGCAGTCGCGTCGGTCCGACCGGGCTCGAATGGCACGTCGATGTCGTAGCCGGCCTCGGCTGCGGCCTCCTCAACGGCCACGTTCCCACCGAGCACAATGAGGTCAGCCAACGACACCTGCACCTCGCCGCGCGAGTCGTTAAACTTTGCCTGGATGCGTTCGTACGTTTCCAAGACTGTTTTCAGCTTCTCCGGCTCGTTAACATCCCAACCGCGCTGTGGTTCCAGGCGAATGCGAGCTCCGTTTGCACCACCACGCTTGTCGCTGTCTCGGTACGTCGACGCAGAGGCCCACGCGGTCTTGATTAACTGCGCCTGTGAGAGGTCCGTCTCAAGAATCGCTTCCTTGAGATGGGCGATCTCTTCGGCACCCACAAGTTCGTACTCTGCATCGGGGAGCGGATCCTGCCAGACCATCGTTTCGTCGGGGACCTCGGGACCGAGGAACCGTTCTGGCGGACCCATGTCACGGTGGGTCAGTTTGTACCAGGCCTTGGCGAACGCTATTCCGAACTCCATTGGGTTCTCCTGGAACGTCTCCATGATCTCTCGGTAGTCCGGATCTTTCTTGAGCGCGACATCCGTCGTGAGCATCATCGGCGTGACCTGCTCACTGTCGTTGAGGGCGTCCGGCGCGGCGTCCTCAAGCTCGTCGCTCTTCGGCGTCCACTGCCAGGCACCACCCGGCCCCTTCTCGGGCTCCCACTCGTAATCGAGGAGGTTATTGACGTATCCCATGTCCCAGTTTGTCGGAGACTGGGTCCACGGCCCCTCAATCCCGCTCGTGGTGACTTCGCCGTCCTCAACGGCGGCGTCATTCTGCCAGCCGAGCCCCATGTTCTCCATGGGAGCCGCCTCCGGCTCGGGCCCGAGTACCTCTTCGGGGTCGTCTTTGCCGTGAACTTTCCCGAAGGTGTGGCCACCAGCAATGAGTGCGGCCGTCTGCTTGTCGTTCATTGCCATCCGGGAGAACGTCTGGCGAATATTCTTTGCCGACGCCTCGGGGTCGGGCTGTCCATCCGGCCCTTCAGGATTAACGTAAATAAGCCCCATCACCGACGCGCCGAGCCCCTTCTTAATCTCACCGGGCTGCTCGAAGCGGCCCTGGGTTTCCAGCTCGTCTTCCGGGCCCCAGTTAACTGCTTTGTCAGTGTCGAAGTCGTCTTCGCGACCGCCAGCGAAGCCGTACGTCTGGAACCCCATCGACTCGACAGCGACGTTCCCAGCGAGGACGATCAGGTCCGACCACGACAGGTTACGGCCGTACTTCTGCTTGACAGGCCAAAGCAGGCGCCGGGCCTTATCAAGGTTGGCGTTGTCCGGCCAACTATTAAGTGGCGCAAACCGCTGCCGGGCACCGGCCGCTCCGCCGCGTCCGTCGTAAGCGCGGTACGTACCAGCACTGTGCCACGCCATTCGGATCATAAGCGGACCGTAGTGGTCGTAGTCGGCCGGCCACCAGTCTTGTGGGTCCGTCAGTACGTCTTCGATGTCCGCCTTGACCTCCTCAAGATCGAGTTCCTGAAACGCCTCTCCGTAGTCGAAGTTCTCATCGAGTGGGTCGGATTTCTGGCTATTCTGATCGAGTATGTCTAAGCTCAGTCGTTCAGGCCACCAGTCCTGATTCGACTTTCCAGTAAACGTCTCGTTTGAACTATTGCTAGCCATCTGCTTAATCATACTGACTTCTGCGTCATAACAGTTGCTTGGCAAAGCTTACCATTACGATGAAAAACCCCGACAATACAAAATAAAATCTACTTTGTAAAGCACTAAAGTTGGCTTAGTCACGGATTTTCTTCGAGAGTTTCACGAGTCCTTACAGCTGCCCGTACGATATGGCGCCGCAGCGAATTCCAAGAAATAGGCTTGTGCTCATCAGTTGGACGGGCTACGATGACAATGTCAAGAGCAACAGCTTCTCATCGGTGAATTTTTGAACATCTGAAGATACTGGATAAGTCGCTGTCACCTCAAAGTCGTTTTCACAGAGAGATTCCAATAGTTCTCCCCACGATTTTTCATCACTATGATTATAAGTGTAGGCGAGAGTACTATCCTCCTTCAGTGTGCGGTTAATATAGTAGTCGGTAGAAGTTTTTACTCAGAAAGGTATGTTGCCTGTAATAGATCAGCTCAACGAGATCTCCGTCGAAGAACTCCAAGAGGCGCTTGACAATGTTGATGGAAACAAGCCGACTCAACGGCTGTTAGCTGCGATCGCGTACAAAAACGGCGTCACGTAAACCGAACTTGCCGAGTGGTACGACACAGAGCGAAAAACGATTTATAACTGGCTCAACCGATTCGATACCGACGAACCGCTTGAACAAGCTGTTACAAATGCTCACTGATCTGGTCGAAAACGAAAAATCTCAGAAAACAGCAAAAAGAGTTTGAACAAACAGTCCACGAATCACCCGAAGAGATCGGCGTTGACGCGCCGGCGTGGACGCCGGCGCTCGCACAAGAATATCTTGAAGAAATGTACGGCGTCGACTACTCAATCCCAAGCTGCCGGCGGTTGTTGAAAGAAGCGGGATTGAGTTATCAAAAACCACGCCGTTCAGCCGCTGAATCCGACGAAGACGACCAAGAAGCGTTTCACGACGAGATCAAAAAAAGCGGCGAGAGATGGACGCCACAGTAGTCTGTATCGATCAAACCAAAAAATCCGTCCAAGTCGAGCCGCGTGCCGCGTGGTTTCCGCGCGGCACGCGGCCTTCTGTCGAATTATCCGGTCAACGGGAGTGGACATGCTTGCTCGGCGCAATCACCGAGGACGGCGATCGCTTTTTCTCACGGCTTCCCGAGTACATCACCGCCGATCACGCAAAACATTTCATTTTAGCACTATGTGACGAATTTGAAGAGGATCTGATCGTCGTGCTCGATGGCGCACCGTATTTTCAGGCATCGGCCGTCACGGACCTCGCGGCCCGTGACGACCTCGCCTTTGTGACGCTCCCGTCATATTCGCCGGAGTTGAACCCTGTCGAGGAATGTTGGAGACAGCTCCAAGCAGCTCTCAGCAACCGATTCTTCGACTCACTCGACGAACTTACAACAGCGATCGATACCGCTCTTGACCAAATTTCCATTCCAAAAGTGGGCAACTATTTCTAACGTCTACTATAGCGTCCCGTGACGACCTCGCGTTTGTGACGGTCCCATCGTATTCACCGGAGCTGAACCCAGTTGAGGAATGCTGGAGATAACTTCAAGCAGCGCTCAGCAACCGGTTCTTCGACTCACTCGACGAGCTGACAACAGCGATCGACAGTGCTCTTGACCAAATCTCTATCCCAAAAGTGAGCAACTATTTCTAACGTCTACTATATCTCTAAATTCTCTCGACAGCGCTCTTGAGTCAACTCAGAGTGACCCGATTCCGACGCCTTCTGCGGATTCAACAGAGCACATCTTTTCGTACTGACTCAACCGGTCGTAGTGTTCGTCGAAAACACCCGCCGTCACGTTCGCGCGGTCACCGACAACCTCTTTCGGAACATCACTGTTCAAATGGTGAGTGATCCCACCACGCCGGAAAGCGTGCGGACTCACGCTCGAGGGGCAGTCAAATGCGGCGGTATACTCCATTACGCCGCATTCATCTGGATCACGGTCATGCGGACACTCTCCAGTGGAAACGTAGGGGCTTGTGTATCTGTAACAATCCCCTCGAAGCGTCGATCGATGCGCACGTCCGTTTGATGTCGACACGAGTGGTCGCCTGCCGAGCTCGTCGTCAACATCAGGCCACCGATTCGCTATCCAGTCACAATGGGTCTTGGGCAGGACGTAAGTCGGGAGAATACGAGTGGTATGAAATACAGGCTCGAAGTATTACTCGTGACGGCACCACCGCCAAGCGACGCCGAACCCGAGCCAGTCAGAGCGGGTATCCAGCGCGGCGAGTTCGATCCGACAGGCGTCACGAATAGTGGAGACGGAGACTGGTCCACGTATGACGAAGATCCATTCACTGACCGACCAACGACTGCCTCTCTGTGAAAAACAGGGGCATTTTCCATTTTAGGCCGGCCAAAAAATCAACGTCTTTAAGTTCTTTTAGGCTGGCCTAAAATATGTGCAAGAGACACGACGAACCTGGCTAAAGGGAACAGGCGCAGCAATAGCTGGCGTTGCCCTCGGAGGTTGTAACGGGATGTCCGGCGATGAAGAGTCGACGCCCGGTGCTAATGAAGGACAGTCAACAGACGGCGCTTCGGACGATGAGGAAGCGCTCCAATCGGATCCGACGCACGCCGCAGTCGCCGCGGAATGGAACACGATGCGGATGCGGCTTGACGACGCGTTTACCTTCAGCATTGCCGGCCACGCCGGGGCGGGGGCGAGCGTCGGTCAGAACGTTTTCGCACGTTTCGAGGGCGCAAACGGCGAGTACGGTGCCCATGAGTTCCTCGAAACGACGAGCGAGGACAACTACGAGGGCTTCGAGGAGGACGGTCTGGTCGTCATGAACGAGGGGCTGAGCGCGGGTGATGTCGAGGCCGCCCGCGGCGGCTGGGAGGCGGCACACACGAACCTCCGCGAGGCGACCGTCACACGCGTCGGCGAGACCGGAGCGAACGCGCTGGAAGTCCTCCGGTTCGGCACGGCGGTCAACAACATCGAACTGCTCTCCGCCGCCGGCGACACCGAGGGCGCGGCGTCGGTCGGCCAAGAGGTGCTGGGCTGGTGGGAAACCTCGCCCGCTCATGATGCGGTCGAAAGCGCCGATAGTGAGGCCTACGAGTCGCTCGAAGGTGGGATGGAAGACGCGATCTCAGCCGCCCAATCCGGTGACATGGAGTCGCTCCGCAGTGCAACAAGTACGGCGTTGAACGCGTCGGCTACTGGAGCGTATGCCGTCGCTACGAACGAGGAACTCGCGGGCGCGGGGCAAATCGCGTCCTATCAGGGTCAGGGCTGGGACGCCGCGGCGCTCGCGTCGATGAGCGGCCCCTCGACGGAGTTTGTCCACGCGGCGGCCCTGACGATCTACCGGGCGCGAGTCCACGACGCGGCCCGGCTCTACGAGCGTGGGCACGCCGAGGCGGCGCGACAGCGCGTCAAGAACGTCTTCGCTCACTTCGAAGGCGCCCGTGCTCACGAGGCTCTGGAAGAGGCCAGCGAGGACGCCTATACCCGCTTCGAGGACGGCGGCTTGAGTGCGCTCTCGGCGGCCATCGAGAACGACGACGCTGAGGGCGTCGCGTCAGCGGTCGAGACAATCAACGGCTCGCTGGTCGAGGGCATTGAGGCGCTGGGAAGTGGCGCCGAGCCGGCGTTGCTTGAGGCGGGCTACTTCAAAGCCCGAATCGAGGACGCTCACGAACGGTACCGTCTCGGCGAAGAGCCGGCCGCTGCCGAGACAGTCCGTGGGCTATTCGAGACATTCGAGACCAACGAGGCCGACTTCCACGAGACGCTCGAAGAGACCGACGAATCGCTGTACGAGACCTTCGAAGAAGAACACCTCAACGGATTGATCACGGCATTCGAGGAGGGCAACGACGCGGCCGTCGACGAACACGTGAGCGGCATCCGCGAAACGCTGCTGTCCTTCGAGACGGCCGCTGGATCGACCGCGCAGGTGAGCGCCGTCGAGAGCGGCTATATGGCCGCTCGGGTCTTCGACGCAGGCGTTCTCGACGTTCTCGGAGAAAACGAGCGCGCCGGGTCGCTGGTTCAGGCGGCCTTCCAGCACTTTGAGGCGGGTGCCGGCGGGTTCCACGAGGCACTCGAAGAGGCCGACCACGACCGCTATGAGTCCTTTGAGGCCGCCCTCAGCGACGCATCGAGCGCTGCACAAGAAGGCGGAGACGCCGGTGAACAGTCCCGTGCGTTCAATGACGAGGCGGTCGGGGCGATTTACGCGGTCGTTGAATCCGGTGGCGGGTCGTTCGGCGGGGCAGCGACATCGATTATGCAAGACACCTTCGCTGCTTTCGAGGAGGCAGAAGTCCACGAGATGCTCGAGGAGGCCGACGAGAGCGCCTACGAAAGATACGAGTCCGCGCTGAACGACTATATCGGCGCGATCGAGTCAGGGTCGGGCGTCAGGAGCGCAGCGTCGGCGTACGCCGACGCTTCGATTCGTGCGCAGTTCGCCGTCGTCGGGGCCGTCGACGAAGCCCCCGTCGGCGAGGGTAGCGGCGGCGAGTCGGGCGGCGGGAGTGAGGAAACGGATCTTCAGGGCGGCCCCAACATTCAGGATGGGGTGCCGGACGACGCCGACCACGTGGTCAATATGCAGGCTGTCGCCTTCGAGCCGGAGGAACTGACGATCCAGCAGGGCGATACAGTCGCGTGGAAGCACGCTGCAGGGGAACCACACAACGTCGTTGCATATGAGGGTGAAATTCCAGAGGACGCGGAGCACTGGGCCTCCGGTGGGTTCGAAAGCGAGGAGGCCGCCCGCGAGGGCTGGGAGGATGGTGAGGGTGCCGTTCAGTCCGGCAAATCGTACGTCCACACGTTCGAAGCGACCGGGACACACGAGTATTTCTGTGTTCCTCATGAGGCTGCAGGGATGGTCGGTTCCGTCATTGTCGAATAAGCGATGGTACCGTCGTATTCCACGTGGTATCGTCGCGAACAAGCATCTAAGCGAGGGGCCGCCGATGAGGGGCCCCCTGCGAGAGGTGACCGGCTGACGCCTCTCCGAGAGAGACCAGGGAATCGACGCTTTCCCGAGTGGGGTGCGCATTTGCCATTCCCGAAAACGACACTCGATATGCGCAGCGTCCCAGTCGACAAACAATGCTACGGGACTGACTATGAGTGGTCTGTCGGACCCTCAAACAGTCCCGATTCCGGTTCAAAAAGGCCATCAAATGGGGTTTCAGAGTAAGTATGGTCGGCCCGACACTTATTGACATCAGGGAACACATCGACGGCCTCGGGACCAAAGGCGGCCAGTACTACGTCCGCTGTGGCCGCACGGGCGACCGACCGGTCCCGGCGGCCGGCACTCGGTTCCCGGACCGGGCCACCGCACGGGCCGCCGCTCGGGCCACCAAACAGTACCGCTCGGCGCTGCGACGATACGACCCGCAGGTCCCTTACTACGACCTGATCGTCTGTGAGGAGCCACCAATGGGTTCGACGAAAGGACACCGCTACGATTCGATGACCGAACGAGACGAGTACACGCTTTCCGAGCCCGTGATCACCAAGACTCCCACTCCCGGACACGGCGATCTCGTCGAGTTCTGTCACCGCGTCGCCGGCGCCGTCTTCGAGACGCTTTCTGAATCGGGGTACGACGACATCGAGACTGCTGTTATGGACGCCTACTTCGAGCTCGCCGAGAACGTCGGTGGACCCGACGAACTCTGTCTCTGCCTGCTCAAAAGCATAACTGCTGAACTCCACGAGCGGCTGTCTCCTGCTGACCAGGCTGAAGTCCTTACCGATGCCGCAGCGCGACTCAAACCACCCACCGACGAAACCAATCCTCTCGACGCGACGCTGGACACACTCGAGCAGCGAGGCGTTATCGAGAGCTACACGGGCTCGCCGGACTCGGTCGATCTCGACACTGGCGCGGAAGCCGTTGTCGTGCAGATCTCCGGCTACGCACTCTCGGCACAGAACGACCGACTTCCCGTACTGCCGGTCACGCTCGAACTCTGCCGCCATCACACGGACCATCCCCCACAATCTATTCAGGTGACCACCGGAGACGGCGGCTGGCAGCTCATGTTCGGCCTCGCGGACACGGGAGACCAAAACGGCATCGTAAGTGCGCCGATCGACGGGGAGGTGTGAGATGGTCGTCGACACCTACATCGAGCAAGCGCGAACGTGCGCTCGATCCGAGCAGGATGCTATTGCTGAGATGCGGGACGCTTACGAGGCATTCATCCGTCGGGTACAGAAACAACAGCCCGAGCAGACACCATCATCGGCTGCTGGCCTCACAACAGCCGGGGGAGTCACTCACCTCTCCGCAGACTCCTCCAGTACTGATGGCTGTCGGCCTGTCCGAAAGGCCTTCGCCGAGACGATTCGCCCCCACAGCGTCGCCGATCTCGACGAGACCGAGTCCTTGCTGGAAACGATGCGCGAGGAGTTTACTGACGCAATCGCAGTAGCACTCGCCCCGACGACAGAGGCCTCGTTCACTCCCGACCTGAAACGGATGGTCCTCACCGAAGCACAAGCTCGGCGGGCGGAAGCCACGGCGTTACGGAAAGCGCTCGAACGCGAGGAAGCACATCTCGACGAGGCGGGTGTGGTGGTCGACGACATCATCGCCTGGATCGTCAACGCGAACCAGACGCCGTTGACCGACCTCGGCTTCGATGCGCTACAACAGCGCCACGAAACGCTTACCGATCATCGCGACCGCTGTGAGGAGATGGCTTACGACCGGCAGGCATTCCTCGAGGCAACGACGAACAACGGTGTTGACGTCGGCGTCCGCCACCGAAGCCTCATGCCGTACCTCTATCAGGATTTCCCAGTCGACCATCCGGTGCTGGCGACGGTGGCGACGCTCGATGAAACGTGTCAGAAGTGCCAACGAACCGTGCGGGATCATCTGGTTCGGGGGGGCTGACCGATGAGCAACGGGCCTCGTCGACAGCGAGCGGAGCCGGCTCGTGTTCGCTCGGTTCGCGCCGTCGGCCCAGAACGCGGGGCTGTCGGCGCCGAGGACGCGGTCGAGCAGGAGTGCTTGGACGGGCGTGACTCCGAGTTCGTCGTCGACGTCGACGAGCGTGACGCCCGGCGAGAGGTCCGGGAGGTCGCCGGTCGGTCGTCGGGAACGAGTTGGCATGGTAGGGCCGACGGGGAATTAGGTGAACCGCCTCGGGGTCAAGCCCCGAGGCTTCCCGTTTCAATGACGCGACTTGCAGGAACCGACGAAGAAGAGCCTCCATCGGTTTCCACAGCGGTCGCAGTC
This sequence comes from Halorubrum sp. CGM4_25_10-8A, assembly GCF_005435025.1. Lineage (NCBI taxonomy): Archaea > Methanobacteriati > Methanobacteriota > Halobacteria > Halobacteriales > Haloferacaceae > Halorubrum > Halorubrum sp. CGM4_25_10-8A. Next base: position 10,613 of record NZ_SGTX01000033.1, read on the forward strand.
TCCACGGGCGTCACTTCGGCCTGTCCCAGACCTAACTCCTGAAGACCACGAGAAAGAACGTTGTACGACGCATTCGCATCCCTGTCCGCCTCAAACCCACAACTCGGGCAACTGTGTTCTCGCACCCACAGCGGCTTCTCCGTCTCGACACCACACTCGGCGCACTCCTTGGTCGTCCCCGCAGGGTTCACTTGGACGACGTGCGTGCCGTACAAGTCGCCCTTGTACTCCAGCATCTCAATGAATGCACGCCACGCGGCATCCTGCTTGTTCCGTGCATTTCCGTCGCTTTGGAGCATCCCCGCGACGTTCAAGTTTTCAACGAACACGGCGTCATACTCTTTGACGAGCCACGTCGTGAGCTTGTGCTGGAAGTCTTCGATTTTCCGCTTGATCCTTCGCTTGACTTTGGCGACCTTACGGCGTTGTTTCTCCCAGTTGTTACTCCCGTGTTCTTTCCGGGAGAGACTGCGCTGTTCCCGACACAGGCGTTCGTACTCGTCGGAGAGGTCGAGCCAGTCCACGCTGTCACCGTCCGACGTGTAGATGTAGTTGGTGATGCCGAGGTCGATGCCAACGCAGTCCTCAACATCCAAGTCGTCTACGTCAGGTTTCTCGGGGAGTGCAGTGTCTTCGACTTCGAGGCCGAACGTGACGTACCACTCACCCGTCGTCTCCTTTTTCAGGGTGACTTCTTTGATGGTGGCGTTGCTGGGAATCTCTCGGTGGTAGCGGATAGGGATGTCACCGATTTTGGAGAGCCAGAGCGTGGCAGTCCGACCACTCGTGTTTTTGAGTTCGAAGCCGGACTGCGAGTACGTTAGACTCTGGTATTCCCTTGGTGCCTTCCACTTGAGCCGCCCGACGGTGTGCCCGTTCTGCTTCTTCTCGGAGAGGGTTGAGAGGTTGTCGTAGAAGCGTTCGACGGTCTTCTGCAACGCCTTCGAGTAGACTTCAGAGAACACGGGCCATTTGTCTTTCCACTCGGTGAGGCGCTTCTGGTGTTGGTACGCCGAACCGATGTTGTCCTCGTCGGTGTCGAGGGTTTGGTATTCGTAGCGGGTGTGGTTGTAGGCTTGACGATGAATGTCAATGTGACGTTCCACTTCCGCAGTCACGCCTGTTCGGTCAGGGTAGGCGCGGAAGCGGTAGTCGTACCACATCGCTGTACCGTGATTATCGCCGTGTTGGTAGTTAATTGTTAGTGTCACGGAGTGTCGGCTTCAACCCCGGGGTCAAGCCCCGGGGCATTCGCCTCGTACCGCCTGTAAAAGGGGTGAGCCATGGACGGGCGGTGAAAGTGGAAGTGACACCCCGCAGGCTGTGACCACTATCAGCGATAAGCAGTTCGTTTGTAGTACTCAGCTTTGAATGTTGAGTATCTAACACTTAATCGACCGAAAATGGCGGCTGAGACGGTGTGAGCATGGAAAAGAGAGTTCAGCCGCAGACGCTCCGCTCTCCACTAGAGGTTCAAACGCAGTGAACGCTGTCTTCATTACCCTCTGTGAATCACTCTCCTGTTCGACCGATACCGTAAACTCCTCGTAGGACGTCTTTCCCTCCGGTTTCGGGCCTAATAGTGTCAACACGACAACGTTCAAAGCTGAGTCAATCAGAGGCTTCTGGTTTGACGCTGATCTTCAGAACAGGACAGGTAATATGTTCCCAGTCAAGAGCCCCGCACATGGTGGCGCAGGGGACCCGCCTCACTCGCCAATTCAAAATCTAAAACACTACTACTTCACCCACCCCCGGGGATGTCCGCAATTTCACGGGATATAGTGACAAACTACGCTGTCAAGTCTGTATTGTAGTAATCTTGGTTGCGAGTATTTCACGTGGCCTCGGAGGTGTAGTGGTTCGAACAGGAGACCACGGGTTTAGCTGTGAAAGTACGTGAGTTACTATTGGATCTCACTACACGGCTCGTTAGGCCGGGGGTAGTGGGTTCCCCGATAGGAGTCTATGTTTGAGCCAACGTCGGTTAATCGAGAATGATGAAGCCGTTTGAGGATTACCTCTCCCACCCCCGGGGGCGTCCGCAATTCACGGAGGAAAGAAGAAGTCAGATTCAAAACGAAACTGAGAGACTCAGTTCACGTGTACTTTAGAATGACCCGCTAATGACTGAAAATAGCCTTCACGGGTTCAGTAGTCACGATTTCGTATAGAAACCATCTAATAAACTATGTTTCAGTGACGGTCGCAAAGAGTCGATATATCTACCGCCCGCCCCCGGGGATGTCCGCAATTCTGAGTCCAGACTGTCTGCCGGTCTAAGTCGGACAGCAGCCAAAGTACTTAAACAAATACTAAACACAATAAGAACAAGCGTAAGAATCCTTCTATCTGCTACTTACACATACCAATAAAAAGATTTATTATATACGTTAGTGACTATTGCTAATCGTGGCAAATTCACGAATTCTACGTCTAGTTAGGCCGATGAAGATAGCTATAATAGGGGTACTGTTTCTCGGATAATTGCGGACAACCCCGGGGGCGGGGGTATAGTTCGTATTGAGTCACAACACGACCGTCTGTTACCAAACTGACGACAATCCCGGACAGGGCGGGGGGTTATACAGACAAGTCAGACATTACGGACACGGGGGTTTATGTGGTATGAATACACGAAATATGGTAGTGGACTCGTCCCCGTATTCAACGACCTCCGAGATCTTTGCGGTCGGCGGCGAGGACTACCTCAAAGAAGGCCACACGCCAGCAACGCTTCCAGAACGCCAAAACGAGATCTTGAAGCTACGACGGTCGTTGAAGCCAGCAGCTCGCGGTGCCGGCGCTGAAAACACGTTCCTCTCAGGGAAAGCCGGCCAGGGAAAGACAGCAGCCGCAAAAGCAGAATTGGCCGAGTTGGAGATGTTCGCTAACGCCCAGAATCTCGACCTAACAACGGTGTTCTTCTCGTGTGAGGGTATTTCTTCAAGCTACACACTCGCCTGTGGACTCTGTGAAGAAATCGGTGGCGAGAATCCTAACGGCCACTCGATGCAGAAGGTTCTTGACCACCTCTGGGAGGGAATGAACGAGATTGGTGGCACAATCATCATCGTCCTCGACGAGATTGACAACCTCGGTACGGACGATAAGATCCTCTATTCGCTCCCCCGTGCACGTGATAAAGACTACGTCAACGACGATGTCTATCCGTCAATCATTGGCATCAGCAACGACCTCCAGTGGCGTGATAACCTCGATCCGGCCGCGAAAGATAGCCTCTACGATGATTCGATTTTCTTTGCGCCTTACGACGCACATGAACTCCGTGATATCCTTTCTCGCCGTGCGAGCAAAGCATTCCGTGACACTTCACTTGTATATGAGACTCCCGCCGGCGAAGAGTTTGAGGCCGATGTCGACTTGGATGATGACGATGGCTCGCTTGCCAAAGCCTTCGAACAGATAGATGTCGACCGATCCGAGTGTACACTGCTTCGTATTGATTCAGCGATTCTGTCTGATGACGTGATTCCGCTCTGTGCTGCGTACGCTGCTCAGGACAAAGGCAGTGCCCGCCAAGCAATCAAGTACCTCCGGAAAGCCGCAGCGATTGCTGAATCTGAGGGTGATACGCGAGTTGGGGAAGAACACGTCCGAGCCGCTCAAAGCGAAGCTGAGCGCGAGCTCATCATTGAAGGGATGGAGCAGCTCACGACTCAGGGGCACCTCGCGCTCGCAGCGGTGACAATTCTTGAGCTCGGAGGCTCCTCCGGGATCCGGACCCGCGATGTCTATGATGTCTACACCTCCCTTTCAGACCACATCGGTGCTGACCGTTTGGCTCAACGTCGAATGCGTGATCATCTTATCGAGCTCGATATGTTGAGTATCATTCGAGCACGAAAATCTGCCTCGGGGTCGGTTGGTGGTGAAGCCTATACGTTTGAACTCCGCGTTGAGCCCTCGACAGCGATTGAGGTACTGGAGGCCGTTTCTCGATTCGAATCGGTTGAGTTCAATGAACTTGCGAAAAGCTGGCTCAACGAACAGCAGACACTGAACTAGCCCCAGTCGCGGCGGCAGTAGTCCGATACGCACACCCCCCGGTGTGTCCGCAATTGATGGAATATTTAGTGACGCTGAGGATTGTGAATCAGTTTCGTTGCCCCCTCTTTGACTCCTCCCATCGCCTTCACCATTTTATATCGCACACGGGGTGTGGGGGTACGATCTCGCGTGGATTGTAGTTAACCAACAAACCCACTCCAAAAACGACCTTTTTGTTGGTTAACGTGGCTGGCCCTTTTCCCCACTCTCGGCTCGTCCGTGCCGTCTATCTATCTCATCAAGCATATCGAGCGTCTTTCGGATTGATGCCCGAACCGCGTCGCTTCGATTGACGAATTTTCCCTCGTCACCGACGTGTTCGTTGAGGTCATCAAGCAGTTCTTGGGGGATCTCAACGCTGACCTTCGGCATACGCTCGTATTCGCAGAGGAATCTCTTCAGCGTATCGCACAGCACCCCAGTTGCTAGATTGGAGCCTCACCTACGTCGTCTCGGCATCCGGAGTCACAATCTATCTCAGATCATGCTGTGATTACGACAGGTCGTCTTGGAATCTTCTAAGACTGAAACATTCATTCGGGTTCGCCGAATACGTGTGATGTATGTAGCGGAGCGATAACCGGTCGTCTGCCGCGGACAAAGCGTAACGACCGGCGAGTTACGAGAACTCCGGCCGCTCAGCATACGCAATCGGGTCACGTGACCCGGCATTCCGAAACGCCTCAAGCCGGAACGCACACGCATCACACGTCCCACACGCCGGTTCCTCGTCGCGGTAACACGACCACGTCATCTCGTACGGCACCCCGAGCTCCAACCCCCGCTCCGCAATCTCCGTCTTCGACCACTCGACGAACGGCGCTTTCAGCTCGATCTCCGTCTCTGGTTTCGTCCCGACGTCGATCACGTTCTGAAAGGCGTCGAAGAAGGCGGGGCGACAATCGGGATACCCGGAGAAGTCCTCGGAGTGCGCCCCAATGAACAGCGCCTCTGAATCAGTCGCCTCCGCGTACGACGTCGCCATCGACAACAGATTCGCGTTTCGGAAGGGCACGTACGACGTCGGGATCTCGTCACTCTCCATGTCGGCGTCAGCCACGTCCATCTCTTCGTCCGTCAAACTCGATGTACCGATCTGCGAGAGGTGCCCCGTTTCGATATGGAGGAAGTCGGCCGCGTCGACCTCCTCAGCAAGCGCTTTCGCACACTCGTACTCCTTGTCTTCAGTTCGCTGCCCGTACGACGTGTGGAGGAAGTACGGCTCGTACCCCTGCTCGATCGCCTCGTAGACAGCCGTCGCACTATCCATCCCGCCGGACACCAGAATCACCGCGCTTTTGTTGCTCATGTCTGCCCAGTTGTGTCGAATCGATTGTCACTCTGTTCACCACACCGCACTCGCGGCACTGCGCTCTTCCGACCGGTCTCTGAGAGTGACGTACTCATGTACCCGGTGCGTCGTTCCATAGGTCCACGTGGAGTCGTGGCGTGTACCGGTAGCCGTACTCCATCGCCAGCTCGGCGACCTCGCTTCGCGTCCCGTCGAGTTGCTCGCGCGTCATGCCCTCCGGCATCAACAGGACGTCATCATCGGCGACGGTCGTCGCCGTCGCTTCTCGCACTCGGTCAACCAGGCCCGTGATCTCCGGGAGGTCCGACTCGTCGGTCACGACGAACTTGAGTTGGGTCTCGTACGCATCGACCATCTGGGACAACGCATCCATGTCGATCCGGTTCTGTTCGTGTTTCTGTTCCCACTCTCCCTCCCCCTTCGGGTCACGCTCCGGTGTCGGCGTGCTGTTCGCCAGCTTCGGGCTGATACTCGCCAGATCGATCGGCGCGTCCCGATGGATCGTCCCGTTCGTCTCCACCGTCGTGTGATACCCCTCTGCGTCAAGCCGTTCTAAGAGCTCGACGGACTCCTCGTGGATGAGTGGTTCCCCACCTGTGAGCACGACGTGGCCAGCCTGTTCGTGGGACTGTATTTCCTCGACGATCGAATCGACGTCGCGCCACGCCCCGGTCGGCTCCCACGACGTATGGTAGGAATCACAGAACCAACACCGGAGGTTACACCCAGACGTCCGCACGAAGACAGAAGGGACACCTGCGAGCGTTCCCTCACCCTGTAACGAGTAGAACACCTCGTTGATCGGGAGGCCCTCACTAGTCACGTCAGCGTCCGTTGCGGGTTCCTCGATATCGCTAGCGACCGGCATCAGTAACTCGCACAGAGCTCACCGGTTTCGCTCACCGACACCGACACGTCCGAGATGGTGTCCGGGAACGCATCGAGCATGCGTTGTTCGAGGAGGACGCTCATGACCTCGGCTGTCGGTGGGTGATCGAGGACGACGAGGGCGTCGCCGTCGCCCGACGCTTCGAAGGCATCGACAAGTGGGTCGCCCTCCTCAACGAGGAACCGGTGGTCCCACGCGTCGATGACGTCCGTGACGTCGCCTTTGTCGACGACCCAGCCTTCTTCGGTGAGTTCCCCCGTCACTTCCACGGTGATCTCGTAGTTGTGGCCATGTGGCCGCGAGCACTTCCCATCGTGATGGAGGATTCGATGGCCCGAGCTGATTCGGATGGGGTTGTCGGCTCCGATTTGGAGTGTTCGTTGGCCTGCCTCAGCGAGATCGATCGGCTTAGAGTCATCTTTCGATATGCTCTGGGACATACTTGAAGAATACTTGTGTGAGGGATAAGCGTTGAGATTTGGTCGTCCTGCCGATGCCTCAGGCTGTACGATCGACGGAAGCCATCAAAGAGTGTCAACGGTAAATTTAGAACTCATGGCAAATAGATACACCACGCCTCTGATTCGGGATCTCTAAACCCCCCAATTATGTTTCCCACGAGTGATAGCCAGTGTAATGGCAGCCTCGCTCGCTGAACCTACGGTGCTTGCTGCTGCGAAAGATACGCTGTATCCTGATATTGAGACGAGCCCCGATCAGTACGCGGTCACAGAAACGCAGTTCACGCAATCCACGTGGGGCGGGTGGACTATTCCGCAGGCGCTACGAGAGCGGCTTGCGCCGTACAACACGATTCGACTCGCTGCTGGGGAACCAGATCTTCTCGGCGTTGGGATGCCGGCCACTGAGGTGCTCAACGGTGATGCGGCCACGACACCAGTCACAGTGATCGAGGCGAAAGGCCACAACTCGGACCCGGCCGCTGCGGACGTCGCTCGCGGTATCACCCAAGCGCACAACCATCTCCCTGAAGTCAACCTTGGCTACGTCGCTGCGCCGGCGCCCAGTATCACCGACACAGCACGTGCCCAGGCGCGGAATCTCAACGTTGGTGTCATCGCCGTCGATGATTCGGATTCGGCACGTGTCATCGAACCCGCTCGCGTCACGGGGGCTGGTGAGTTCTCGACGACAATCGATGCGGTCCGGCTTCAGGCGACTACGCATCGACTAACCGACGGAAGCTTCCCGGTGAATCACCCGAAAAACTACCTCGGATACGCGCTTGCGGTTGCTGTCGACGGCGACACCGAGACCGTGTACGTCGACAACGTCATCAACGCTATTTCTGGTGGGCGGCGCGGCGCGATTCTGTTGAACCTCGTCAACGACCAGCCAAACGGCGACTCACTCACGCACCTCGGCGCAGAAGTCGTCCGCTTCGGCCGCGACCAGCACGGCAGTGTAACAGCGGCGCTCGCCGAGTTCGACACGTGGACAGGCAGATCAACGAGGTTCACCGAGCTCGCCCCACGATGGGCACAGCTCGCACGCTCCGTCGCCATCCAATACGAGCCGACTCGACTCATCATCAGCGCACTCGAACGGCTCCATCAGAGCGGGACGCGAGACGCAACGCTCGCCGACGTCGCACTCGAAGCCGCACGCATCAACCAACCACTCGCCGTCGAAGTGTTCTTCACCCAGCATCGACGGGACGATGTCCTCACCGCAGACGGCGACATCAATGAAGCCGTGCTGACTGATCCGACGGTGTACAAGTCTGGCATTCACTTCCAATTCAAATACCAACTCTACCACGTCGGAATCCTCACCACCGGCGGCACCGACGACAAGAAGACCGTGTTGAGCAACACGTGGCGGTTAGAGCAAGCGGTTGGTAGCGCATCCGGACCACGGTGACCCAGGAGAGAGTTTCAACGGAGAACTGTACGCACCCACCGGCTTAGGTCCGTCTGTGAACGGATTGTTCCGCGTCGAATACCTCGCTACCTCTCTGACTGTGTATCGAACGCTGCCAACAAGTCATCAAGAATCATCGTCCCAGTCGCAGTGTCGAGTGGGTCGTTGTTGTTCCCACAGTCTTCGCTCATGACACAGAGCGGGCAGCCCCGGCGACGGCCACACTCACAGTCAGCAATGTGTTCGCGTGTCCGGTCCGCTAGTGTCTCGATGTGCTCGTATATCGCCTTTGAGAAGCCGATCCCACCGTCGATTCCATCATGAACAAACCATGTCGGCCCTGGGATCGTCTCGTGTGGGTACGACGGCGTTGAGAGCCCGCCAATATCGTGATTGTCGATCATCAGCTCCAGCGGTGCGAGCTGGATGATCCCGTGTTCAGCGGCGTGGAGCCCGCCAGCGTACGTGTACCGCGCTTGTTCCATCGGCACTCGCGGATCATCGCCTGCGCGTTCCGTCGGTTCCAAGAGCGGCGCATCAAGGGCATTGATCGTCGTCCGTAGATGGTCCTCGGGCAGCGAGACCCACAGGAGCTCGGTCTGTAAATCAAGCGGTGGTGTCTCGGTCGGAAGCGGTCCGTCAATGAGTTCGCCCGTTCGGTAGTCACGGACCATGTAGCTCCCGTAGGTGATCCGCACCGTCCCTGTCCCGAAGTAGATATCATAGTCACCTGCCAGCGAAGTGTGGTCTTTGACGTCGAGATCCTGAACCTGCTTGGTTGACAGCGTCTGCGTGTAGTGCGTGGTAGCCACCTCCTCGACGTGGATTCGCGGGTGCGGCTGGTCGTGGTCCACCTCTGTCACTTCGTACTGTTGGCCCGCATGGAGGAACAACGCCCCCTCATGGTAGTCACGGTAAGCTCGTTCCGTAGCGACCGGGTCGTGCTCAATCTCGCCGTTGGTACAGACCACCTCGTAATCGATGCCCGTCGTCCCGTACAGCGAGATCCGGCTCTGCGGGCGTCGGTCGCCGGCGTAGGTAATACCGCCAGCGTCGAGATCCCCCGCTTGTTCAAGTAACCCGGCGTCTTGCCACATGGCTGTCATCTCTCGGAACCGGTCTTCACCACCGAGATACGGCGCGTCCTCAGCCGTGAGCGGACGTTCGGCGGCCGCCGCGAGCAGGTGGTCTGCGAAGACGCGGTCGTTATCGATAGAGACCACCGCATCCTCCACGGTGTCGTCATCGAATAGATACCCTGGATTATCGAGAATATAGGCATCCATCGCGTCTGTCCCCCCAACAAGCACTGAGAGCGCGTCACTCGTCCCGCGGCCCGCC
>NZ_SGTX01000034.1:0-15626 GCF_005435025.1 Halorubrum sp. CGM4_25_10-8A
GTCTTCGGCCTCACGTAGCAGTTCATCGATTTCTTCCTCAGTCAAGTGATGCTCAATCTCTTTTCGACGTGAGCGCTCCATTACTCTTCTATCAAGCTTAACTAACAAAAGTTTTCATACTCATTAAATGCGCAGCAACGCCCGCCAGATGTACATCGCATACCGGTCGAGTGAGTGGTAGGACGTGGTTGGATCAGGTAACGCATCCGAGTGAAGGCCGAGTTGGTCACATATCTCCGGCATGAGACCGGGCCGATCGACAAGTTCGGCGTAGCTGTGGCCCTCTTCTTTACGAATACAGTGAGCGACTATGTGGGCCTCGCGGGCAAGCCCGCCCGAGTCGGGCTTGCCCGCTTGCTTCCCCAACGCTTGTTTAGCTAGGTGACGACACTGCTCGATGAAGTCGAGGATATCGACCTCCATGTCAGGTTCGATTTCCTCGGCTTCACTCTTCTAAACCCGTGGTATCGGCTGATAAGATCGCTCTTCAACAGAGCAAGATATTTACGTCTCTACCCTCCCACACCTCTCCTACTTCATCTACTGACTTCTCGCTGTCAACCACGTCGGCTAAGTTGCGGAGGCACTCTATGATGTCATCGTTGTCTACGTCCCAGTTGGATGGAGGGGTTAACACGGAGTACCTATGTAGCAACCTCAATACCGGTGACTTCGAACCGAGCACCACCGCTAGTTCCGTCAGTCACGCGAATGTCCCAACCATGCGCGTCAGCGACTTCACTGATAATACTCAGTCCAAACCCGGTCCCGTCCTCAACAGTCGAGTAGCCAGCATTAAATACGTCCTCACGCTCGTCTTCAGGAATACCCGGTCCATCATCTTCGACATAGAATCCACCCTCCACTTCGCCGACTGTGATCGTCACCCCGGCACCACCATGTTCGACTGCGTTCCGGAAAAGGTTCTCAAGCAACTGTCGAAGCCGACTCTGATCCGCTTCAATCAGTCGGTCAACACGGAGATCGACGGTTGCTTGGTCTGTTTCGACGGTTCGGAAGCAAGTTTCCACGATCTCAGCGAGATCAACTGTTTCAGTCTCGCCGACAGGTTCCCCTTGGCGTGCTAGTAGCAGGAGGTCCTCGATTAGCTCATCCATCCGGTCAACCGCCTGTGTGATCCGATCAATGTGCTCACTCTCACACTCCTTACGAAGCAATTCCAAGTAACCATCGACCACCCGTAGCGGGTTCCGCAGATCATGGCTTACAACCTTAGCGAACTCCTCAAGTTGTTCATTCTGCGCTTCGAGCCTCTGCTTGCGGCTGATCTGATTAGTGACGTTCTGGGCCAGTGCTATCCCGTAGGTGATAGCACCGTCACCGTTTCTCACAGGGGCTACTCGATTACGGTACGTATCCTCTCCAAGACTCTGTGTGAACGTACTGGTCTTCCCATCTAGTGCTTCAGTAAAATAGTGAGCAAGTTCGTCAGCGGTCTCCTCCGGGAAGACATCATGTGGCGTTGCGCCCTCAATTTCGTCGGGTGAGAGGCCGACTGTCTCAAGTTCCGTTCCACGAGCGCGGACGTAGTGAAGATCATCGTTAAACAGGAATACTGCGCCATCAGGAATATTCTCAGCTAACGACTGGTACTGGCGTTTTAACTCTCTGATCTCTCTGATACGCTGCTTGCTCTCGGTTATGTCTTGTATCGCCCCACGGAGCCTGACAATCTCTCCGTCTTCTGCCTGTGGCTCCGCGCGCGTGCGTACCCACCGCGTTTCCCTGTCCGCGAGTTGTACCCGCAACTCTAAGTCGTACGGCTCACCGGCCTCAACCGCATCCCGGAACGCCTGTGTAAATTGTGGTCGGTCATCAGGATGATACAGATCGATGACAGCCTCGTTGTTTGGAGTCCACTCTCGCGGACGGTCGTGGATGTTATAGACCTGATCGGTCCAAATGGTTTGTTCACCCTGAATATCGTATTCCCACGCGCCAACATTCGCGATTTCCTGAGATTTTTTAAACAGATCATTTTGCCGTTGTAGCTCCTGTTCGCGCGCTTTCCGGTCCGTGATATCTTGAAACTGCGAAAAAATGGCGACAACATCCCCGTTTTCATCGGTCACGACACGATTATACCATTCGCAGATAACGCGCTCGTCGTCCTTCCGTATGTTCTCGTTGACGCTATAATACCCGCCCTTATTTTCCAGAAGACTAGAGACAACATCGGCAACCGGCTCTCGATCTGATTCGGGGACAATTTTTTGCCAAGAGTGACCGATCAAATCACCTTCAGCGTACCCGATGATCTCCTCGGCTGTCTCATTCAGACGAACAAAATTGAACTGTTTGTCCCACTCGACGACACCAAGCGGTGATTGTTCAAAAAACAGATTGAGACGTTTCTCTCGCTCGGCAAGTTCAGTCTGAGTGTGATACTTATCCACCGCGTTCCTGATGCGGTTTGTAAGGACGGTATACTGACTAGTTCCATTTCCCTTCTGGAGGTAATCTGTGACACCCGCTGAAATGGCGTCACTAGCTATTGTCTCGCTACCCTTGCCTGTATACAGAATAAATGGGAGACTCGGATATTCATCGCGAACCGATTCAAGAAATTCGATGCCGGTCTGTTCCGGCATGTCGTGATCAGAGACGATACAATCAACTGGTTCGGTTTTTATATGTTGTAGCCCCTCATCTGGGCTTGTCACAGTTTTGACATCGAACCGGTCATCCTCGCGTTCGATAAATGTCGCCGCCATGTCGGCGAATCCTGGCTCATCGTCTACGTGTAGAATTTTGATAGACTCGTTCTGATCTCTCATACTGTATAGTTAAGAGCCTGATATCATAATTATGCCTCGAAATATAAAATAATTTATTAATAGAGAGCACAATTCTAGAACCCTGTATCGAAAAATCTCATCCCCCCGCGGTCCGGCGTCCAAACGACCGGCAACAAGGAGAGACGCTACGGCTTCAATTGTGGGATGATATCACAACTCAGCTTTGAAAGTTGTCGTGTTGGCACTATTGGACCCGAAATCGGAGGAAAAGACGTTCTACGAGGAGTTTACGGTATCGGCCGAACTGGAGAGTGATTCACAGAGGATAATGAAGGCAGCGTTCACGGCGTTTGAACCTCTAGTGGAGGGTGGAGCGTCTGCGGCTGAATTCTCTTTTCCATGCTCACACCGTCTCAGCCGCCATTTTCGGTCGATTAAGTGTTAGATACTCAACGTTCAAAGCCGAGTAGTTGAGGGACTCACCGAGTTTGTGGAGAATGAGATGGGCGTGCGACCGGAAGGCCGCCGCCCAGCGCTCTGCTGGAAACACAAGCTTATCATCCGCCTGCTCAGTGACGAGATCCAACAGATCACGGATTACAAGCAGCGACAGCAACGCTGCGTACAATAAGATCCTCACCACGTGTTCGTCACTCGTGTCGAACTCGTCTAATTCGTACTGCGTCTTCAGCTCCCGGAACAGCAACTCAACTTCCCACCGACAGCGGTAGATCTCCGCTAAATCAGCCGGAAAGAACACCTCCCTAGCTAAATTCGTCATGTACAGGTGGTAGTCGTCGGCGTCCTCGTCGCGGACGCCGACGACGCGAAATCGCTTCGTATCCAGCGACTGTGTCCCATTGTACGGCCCTCGTTTGAACTCTACTTCGACTTCTACATCGATGTACTTCCGATCGAGATCGTCGAGAACAGCTCGGAGCTGCTTGCCCTCTAAGGGAATGGCGCGGCCGCGCCATTCCCGTAATTCTGCCGTAATCACCGGATTCGCGTTCTGCTTCAGCCGACTCACGAAGTAGCCGTCGTTTTCGTCGATTAGCGCAAACCGGCGGTACTTGAAGTAGGCGAGATCGAACAGCATGAGGCGATTCTCAAGCCACGGCCCTGTTTTGAACAAGGTGCTGTCGTGCGTTTTCTCGTTAGCAGTATCGAGCTGTTCAATCGTCTGCTCTGTGGCATTGTGGAGCAGGTGGAGCTTCGCTCCAGCCTGCTCCTCGTGGCGGGCTTCGAACTGGCCTGAGAGAAATTCGTGTAACCGGAACACCGTTCCATCAGCGATCATCACGTCTCTAAATCGGTCGATATCAGCGTCAACAGCGTTAGGAACAGCGACCTCGTCGAGGCCGCGCTCGACGAGGTCGCGAAGGTACTCCGCAAGCGTCGGTGTCAACCGCTGATAGAATCCACCCGGAGAGATCGTCTCATCGGCAGTAGAGTTGTAACAGCGTCTAAACCCGGCGAGTGTTCGGCTTTCGCCTGCGGCGAAGCCGAACACGAACGCCCAAACGAAGGCAGGGATCTGGAGCTTGCGGTCTCGTTCGACCACGCCGAGTTCCTCGGCGTGCTCTTCGAGGAACTCAGAGGGAAACAGTGTAGTGAGCCGACGCATAATCCGGGGTGAGGAGTCTTTGTCGTGTACAGACTGGACTTCCTCATTCCTTCCGAAAGATGCCTCGATAAGCCGCCGCTATCACGCGGTTTCTCGCTTAACTAAAGACGGATGCCTCACGAACCACGAAGCGCATCCACTGGTGATTCATTAGCAGCCTTCCATGCGGGATAAATCCCGCTCAGAATACTTGCGACGAGCGCGAAGATGAATCCATACAGGAGGTATCTCGAACTTGACCAAGCTAATGCGAGGGCTGGGTCACCGGCTAACACGTTGAACATCACCACACCGACGACGAGAGATCCAGCAGCGCCGACAAGCCCACCGACCACACCTAAGAATGCGGCCTCGGTCAGTATCATACGGAGTATTTCGCCGCGGCGGACACCCACGGCACGTAACACTCCAATTTCTCCCCGACGTTCTATTGTGCTCATTAACATGACATTCAAAATGGCAACACTCGCTACGAACAGTGAAATAGAGCCAATACCGAGGAGTGCGAGCTCTAGCGTGTCGGTAAATGAGCTGATGTTCTCTTGGACACTTGCGTAGGTGGTCACACTGAGAACTTCGTCATCGTCCTCGTTGAAGTGCTCCTCTATCGTGGTTGCCGCTTCGGTTGCGGCATCTCCGTCCTCAGCGATGATGGTGACAGAATTATAGTCGTCCTGTTGGTTGAGCGCTGAGAGCGGAAGCACAAGTTCTCCCCCGCCATCAGAACCAAAGCCACTTTGTGAGGCGATGAATCCCCGAATACGGAACAGTTGTCCTTCGTATTCGATTGGGTCACCGATCTCCAGCCCGAGTGTCTGTGCAGTACTCTCGGAAATGAGAGCCCCTGTTTCAAGCCGTGTGGGCTCAGTTCCAACAGAGAGATCATACAACGGTGCTGGGTTTGTCAGACCCGTTACCTGAACGTTCGCTTCTTCGCCATTCCGTGCTGAAAGCTCTGTAAAATTCGTTTTTTGCGGAATGACGGTTACCCCTGGCAAGAGATCCCGAATCGTCTCAGCTTGCGCATCGGTGATGCCGTCAGTATCGATATCTTCTCCGGGCGAGATGGTTGCTTGATCGGTGAGACCACCGAGGCTTGAGGTGGCCTGCTGTTCGAGCGCCACCCCAGCCATACCGAGTGACGCGATCGCAATCACGCCGACTACGATACCCAGCACCGCGAGAGCGGTCCGGGTCCGGTTGCGACCGAGGTTTCGCCACGCCATCAGCACGCTTGGGAAGCGACGAAGAACGCTTGTACGCCCCACTACTGGACCACCCCATCAACAATACGGACAACTCGATCCGCATACTCCACTAGCTGCTCGTCGTGAGTGATCGAGACGACCGCGATGTTCTCTTCTTGTTTCAGTCGGGTTATCTCATCGAGAACCGTCTTCCCAGTGTCTTGATCGAGGTTTCCAGTTGGCTCATCTGCGAGCAGGATATCGGGTTCATTGATCAGCGAACGGGCGATGGCGACGCGCTGTTGTTGTCCGCCAGAGAGTTCGTCAGGCGTGTGCGTGAGTCGGTCACCGAGACCAACCCGCTCTAGCAGATCGGAAGCACGCTCTCGACGATCAACATCGGTGTCCCACATTGACGGCAACTCAACGTTCTCCTCGGCTGTGAGCATCGGAAGCAAGTGGAAGTCTTGGAAGACGAATCCAAGCTGTGACCGACGTTCCTCCGTCCGCTCATCCTCATCGAAATCGGTGATGTTGCGCCCGTCAAGGAAAATCTCGCCCGTAGTCGGAGTATCTAACAAACCGATCATGTTGAGCATCGTGCTTTTCCCGCTTCCTGACGGCCCGGTCACGACGACCATCTCACCGCGGTTAGCGTAAAAGTCGACATTTTTCAGCGCCTCGATCGTCTCAGCCTCGGTGTTGTATCGTTTGACTACGTCTCTGAGTTGGATTACACTCATTCACGATTCCACAGATATCGGCCGAGGCCTCCTAGTGTAAGAACGAGCACTACTCCGAAGATTATCGGTAGGAGTGGCAGTCCGGACTGGTTCTGTTCGCCCCCCGAGGTGGCTTCTGGTTGGGTCTGCCCCGCTGCTCCAGTAGTCGTATTGAGTGACGATACATCGACTGTCTGTGTCTTCGTCACGCGATCATTGTCAGCGATATACGCGACCCTAATCGGGACTGTATCTCGCTCAACGCTCGCTGTCAGTTCGAACGTCGAAAATTCGCTGGCGTCAACAGACCCAACGAAGTACTCTCCAGACCCACCGGCGGGAGTGATGCCGTCTGTCGTCGGGATGCTGATGAGAACCGACTCAACATCGGTGCCACCAATATTCGCTGCCTCACCATCGATCGAGACCGTTGAGCCGCTTGCTGCCACGTCGATACTCGTGAGGCGAATCTCTCCCGTGACCTGCTGATCGCGTGTTGCTGTCCGCGTTGTTTCGTACTGCTCACCGCGTGCAGTATACGTCGCGGAGAAGTTGATGATGTCAGTGTCGTACTCTCCGGTGTCGAATGTTACCGAGGTCTCCTCGTCGGGATCGACATCGAACACATCTCTGTTGTCACGCACGCTGTCGTCCGCTGTCGCCGTTATCTCGATGTTAGACAGTTCGACGTTTCCGTAGTTCGTGAAGGTGACCGTGGTCTCATCAGACCCGTTTGAGGCCGTCGACAGCCCACCGTTGATATCGAGTTCTTGTACATCTACTGTCACAGGACTGTAGATGGCACGGAGATTTCCGCCAGATGCGCGTTTAGCAGAAACGTGCGCTTTGAGGTTTTTTTGCCCTGCTTGCTCAAAGGTCGTCGTCATTTTGACGGTGAGGCTTCCACCGGGAGCAAGTGACCCGACATCTTCAACTCGTTCATAGTGCTCTTGATTCGTTCGAAGCATGATACTAGAGACATCAGCGATGCTGTTGCTGCCTTCTTGATTTGTCACTGTGACATTGAATGTCGTCGTTTCACCAACAACCGGATCTTCTGGTGAAGCATCTACAGACACGCTGACTGCCGATTGTTGCGCAGAAGCGACAGTTGCGCCCCCGAATGTCACACATACAATTGTGAGAAGTGTAAGAAAAACTGGCAGCAGCTGTTGCCGTCTCACGAGGATATCACCCGCTTTGGGGCAGCCAGAGCAAGTTGTGTCGGCATGTACCAGCAAATCTCGCACCGAACTGTGTGTTGGAGGGAATGTACCTGCACATCTCATTTAGATCAGTCTGTGGATAAAAAAGCCAAGTCTCAGTACCTCACAAAGCATTCTCGTCTAGCTGCTTCTGCGGCTTCAGTTCTGTGTCGAAGCGGTTGTACTGACGGTTTCGTAGAGAAAATCAGCCCGGATCGGCGGCGACCAGTCCCCGACGCGAAAGCGTTGTCACTTATTCCGCTGCCTTGCCCAGTCGGTGGTTAGCGGTAGAATTGGTTTCTTGATGATCGGTTCGCGGGGACGGCCCGACACACTGTGAGGGCTGTCCACGCAGCACGTTGAACCATATTGACGAACTTCTGGTACGGTCACTACCAGAGGCGATGCCCGCCTCGGTGGAGCGTCGCCAGTTGTATACACACCTTCAGCAAGCAGACGTTCCAACTAAGCAGCTTTGTGAATGACTAAAATTGGGAGTCCGCGGTAGAAGTGCTTAGAAAGTCGATTCGTGTTCCTGTTCAGCTACCGACGACTGTATCGACAGTCTCCTACAGAAGAGCGAACCTGTTATTTCAACTGGTGACCCCGACCGCGTCATCGGGTTCAACAGCGTAGAGGCTTCTCAAAAGCGATAACTTGCCGAGGGGGATTAAGTAGAAGGCCGCGCAGTGGCGATGTATGGGTCTGACAGACACAGGATCGCCACTTCAGCATTATATAGAGAACACGCCGAATGGCATGGAATTCCTGATGAGACCTATCGGCGTCGCCACACAGCGGGCGACCGACCAAGTCACGATCACGAACTGTCAGAGGACGTTGGAAATGAGCACGTTGACACAAATTCGCTCGCACCACGATAAGATGTCGCTCGCTCGGTTCCTTCACGAGCCCATCGGACAGTGGCGTAACCGAGGCGTCGGCGGTCTCGTCCACGTGCCGCCCGTGAGTTCGAACGACGAGGACCGTTGCCTCGCTTCGGCACACTTCGACTACGTCGTTGAGTTCGCGAGTAAACGCCAGACGGTTGTTGCCCAGATTCTGGGGAAGTGTAACGTGAAACCGACATGGCGCCCCCTCAGTGCGTCCACGGCTGTGGGGGAAATAGGGGTATGAATTACAAGTACGCTGATACGCCCGAATCGATACGTATGGCGGTGCGTGAGGTGGCGTCACGAGACGCTGTCGAGGGGATTTTGCTGTGTGCCGCTCCAGACGACGGGCTCGACGAGTGGCTCGACCCGTTCCTTCGGGAACTCGACGTGAGCGTCTTCGGTGGCGTCTTTCCGGAAGTAATTCACGACGGTGAAAACAAGGGGAGTGGAGCGGTCATCTGCGGGCTCTCATCGGAACCACACGTGACGACGATCCGCGGGCTGAGCGGCGCGGACCCGGACTATACGTCAACCTTGGACGCCGACCTTCCGCTCGACGGGTACGAGACAGCGTTCGTCTTCGTGGACGCGTACGCGACGAACATCCAGGAGTTCATCGAATCGCTGTTCAGAACGTACAGCGTTGAGCTCAACTTTATTGGCGGTGGGGCCGGTACGCTCGAAGCGGAACAGCACCCCTGTCTGTTCACTAACGAGGGGATCATCGAGGATAGCGCCGTGATGGCCGCGGTGGAGTCACCGGTAACCCTCGGCGTCGAGCACGGGTGGCGCGAAATCGCTGGTCCGTTCCGGGTGACCGACGCGGACGGGAGCACGCTACGCCGTCTAGACGGCCAGCCGGCGTTTTCGGCGTATGAATCCGCCGTGGACGAACACGCTGAGAGCGAACTCGCGGCCGATGACTTCTTTGAGACAGCGAAGGCGTACCCCTTCGGAATCGCTCGGATGGACGGAGAGCAAATCGTTCGCGACCCCTTCGAGGTGACCGAAGAGGGCGGTCTCGACTGCTTCGGGGCGATACCCGAAGGCGAGTTCGTTCACGTCCTCAAGGGGGAACCGGAGTCACTGATCGACGCTGCACGTCGCGCAAAGACGGAGGCGCGGGACTCAGATACGCCCGTGGAAGGGCTGTTTTTCTTTGACTGTATTTCACGGGTGCTGTACCTCGAAGACAAGTTCGAGCGCGAACTCTCCGCCGTCAAGATGGACGACACGCCGATGATCGGCGCCCTCACAATCGGTGAAATCGCAAATGACGGCTATGGACACCTCGACTACTACAACAAGACCGCGATCGTCGGTGCGGTAGAGGAGATATGACTTCGCGACAGCGACGCATCCAGACCCTCTACGAGATTTCGCTCGCCATCGAGACCGGTGGGAGCATCGAAGAGACAGCTGACCAAGCGCTCGCCGCGTATCTTCAGAAACTGAACTGTTCCGTCGGCGGTATATTCGAAATCTCCGCGCCGTCGGACGGGGCGGAACCAACGCTCGTGACGTCTATTCCCGCGAACCCGGAACGGAACGAGCTGTTCCGCAGCGCCCGAGAACACCTCATGGAGATCGCTGCCGGCGCTCGGAGCGGCGTCTCGGGGCGAAGCGACCGGACGGCGGAGTCTGCCGCCGTGGTGTCGGAGTCGACGACGGTTCGGCGGTTCGCCGACTCCCTGCCCGCTACCGGCACGGTCGACGGCTCAGGCACGTACTATCTCTTCGACCTCCCGGGGTTTGGCGTCATGGTCCTCGGCAAACAAGGGGGGTCGCTCGATCTTGAAACCGCCTCAGCGTTGGACCCGCTGAACAATCGGTTGGCACAGGCATGTCGGTCGAACCGAAGGGAGCGAGCGCTACGCAGGCAACGCGACCGCTTCGAAGCCATCTTCGCCGCAACCGCTGAACCGACCGTCGAGGTTGTCGTCACGGAAGACGGAACAGAGCGGATTCATCGCGCAAACGACGCATTCAGATCGACGTTCGGATTCCTCAACGACTCACTCCGCGGGCAGAGCCTCAACGAACTGATTACGCCCGAGGATCAGCCCGTAGAGACCGGCTCGCTCATCGAGACGCTCGAGACGGGAGAACCGTTTCGGCAAGAGGTACAGCGAGAGACATCCGATGGGGTCGGGTACTTCCTCTTTACAGCCGTTCCGGTGACTGCGACCGAGCGGACCGAGTACTTCGGTGTGTTCGTTGATATTACCGACCAACGCGAGCGTGAACTGTCGCTACAGGAGCTCTACGTCGCCGCACAGGATATCCTCACGGAGGGCTCTCGTCATCGGATCTGCCAGACGGTCGTTCAGACCGTAGAATCTGTTCTCGGACACTCGAGCGTCGGCGTTCACTTGTACGACCGGGACTCGGGAGCACTCGAACCGGTAGTCACGAGCGCGGCGATCCGGGAGCGGCTGAGCGAGGAGTCGATAACCTATACTGACAGGGACTCCGTAGTCTGGGAGGCGTACGAGCGAGAAGAGCTGATCCGGATAGATGACATCGCCGCATTCGACGGACGCTTTCCGAATGATGAAACTCCTGTCGGAAGCGCGCTCATCGTTCCCGTCGGCAGCCACGGCGTCGTCGTGACCTCGGCTCCCGAGCGGAACAGCTTCGACGACGAGGACGTGTACTTCCTACAGGTGCTGAGCCAGCTCACGGCGATCGGGCTCGATAGGCAGTTGAGCGAAGAGGGCCTCCGGACGACCCAAGAGACGGCCCGTCGCGCGCTTCGGGAACGCTCTCACGAGGGGATGGTCGAGTCCGTCCTCACAGACATCCCGGAGGCACTGAACATGCCGCTGATGGGCATCTGGAAGCATCGCCCCGCGCGGCAACGGCTTGAACCGGTTGCGGCGACCGATCACTCTGAGCGACTGCTCGGAGACTCGCCGTCATTCTTGAACGGAGACAGCCTCGCGTGGCAGTCGTTCGAAAGCGACACTACGCTCGTCGCCGCCGATGTCGCCACGGACTCGGACGCCTACAATTCGGAGACACCCCTCGAGGAGGAAGTGATCGTTCCGATCGGTGACTTCGGGGTGCTAATCGCCGGCTCGGCGTACACCGAGAGCTTCAGCGAGCTCGACGCCGATATACTCGACTCCCTCGGGACAAATCTTGAAGCGATCACCGAGGTGATCGACAGTCGCCGGGATATCGACCTCCTCAATCAGGTGATCGCAAGGATCCTCAGACATAACGTCCGGAACAAGCTCACCGCGATAATGGGGTACACGTCTCAGATAGAGGCGAAGGCTGAGGAGCCGATACGCGGGTACGCGAAGCGAGTCTTGGAGAATTGCCGCGATCTAAAGAAGACCTCGAAGCACGCCAAGGAGATGCGTAAGATCGTAAACAGTCGGGACGAGATCACTACCGTCGCGCTTGAGCAGGAGGTCCGATCCGCCGCGTCGACCGTCGACGGAGAGTTCCCGAACGGCGAACTCGAAGTCGATGTCCGCGACGCGGCGACGGTGACGGCTCACCCAGAGCTGGAAACCGCGCTCGCTCACCTCATTCGGAACGGGTTCGAACACAACGACAGCGACGCCCCCGCGGTTGAGGTCGCCGTCCGCCGGGGTGACGAGGATGTGCGGATCGAGATTCGTGATAACGGTCCCGGAATCGATCCGTATGAGCTCGACGTGATCGAACAGCACGGTGAGTCCGCGCTGGAACACGGGAGCGGAGCGGGGCTGTGGATTGTGGATCGCGTGGTCCGATACTCGGAGGCTGCGCTCGAGATCGACACTGAGGACGGGACGACAGCGACGATCGCCTTTCCCGATCACTGACGACCGACCGCACCCCGCACTGAGCGCTCGTTTCGGCGCGCTTGCCAAGGACAGCGCCTACGGCGCCGCACCGTATACTATGTCGTCGCACTCGTCTCGAACGGCCACGGTCCGTTTGACGACCAGACGAACGCACCAGTTACGGTCGCGACGGACCAGTTCGTTGGCCCGAATGTCGCCCCCACGGACGATGTCCTCGTAGTTGGCTCTACTAACAAATCTAAGAACTGACGGAGTCGATGCGCAAGAGACAGAGACGAAGTCCAACAGTGGTGGTCATCCCGGCAACCAACCATACACATGAACCATTCGTCTTTAGTTAATATCTTCAGTAATACTCGATAGCTGTGGTTTTTGCTCAAATACGGCCCAGCCACACCAGATACGGCAAGAAAACGCCGTTTGCGATGGTTGCTTATCGCTCGATCTCGCCGGTACTGGTGTCTCATCTGTGGCTTCTCCTACATCTAATACTGACAAGCATACTTTTGGGAATTGTATTATTATCAAGCTTAACTAAAGACGAATGACACATGAACTTATACTCAGCTTTGAACGTTGAGTATTTAACACTTAATCGACCGAAAATGGCGGCTGAGACGGTGTGAGCACGGAAAAGAGAGTTCAGCCGCAGACGCTCCACCCTCCACTAGAGGTTCAAACGCCGTGAACGCTGCCTTCATTATCTTCTGTGAATCACTCTCCTGTTCGACCGATACCCTAAAGTCTTCGTAGAACGTTCTCCCCCGATTCCGGGCTCAATAGTGTTAACACGACAACGTTCAAAGCTGAGTCAGCTACTCACCACTGCCGCTGCTCGACCGACTGATCGAAGACGCTCAAAAAATCCGCAAGCGACAACCAATCTTACAAGAGACACTCGCTACCGCTACACAACCGAGGTGTGAGGCTTAACTAAAGACAGGTGGCCACACCAACATACCTTTCTTGTAATGTGGCAATTAGTAAGTAAATGGAATATAGCTCAGGACTACGACGGCGGATCATCTTCGGAACTGGAGGGTTAGGATTAGTAGCTGCTGTCATTTTTGTTTTAATCCAGTTTCAGGCAACGCTCATATTTACAATCTTCCTCTACTACGCAAGCCGCCCAATTTATCGTAAACTCGAGAACCTCTCGCTTCCATCGCGACTCCAAGGCCATCGCGTTCCCTATCGATGTCAAGTTCTTGCTATGGTTACAATTGCTATTTTCCTACTGCCGTTTCTCTTATTGCTCACCTACACCCTTATACTGGTAGTACCCGAAATCCAACGGCTCGCTGGAGGGGATGGTCCCGGTGCAGCATACATCTCTGCACTACAGTCGGCACAAGGAAGTGGACTCCCGGGTCCACTCGTAGGACTAGAAATCGGTGAGATACTGGGACTGAGTCCTGAGGAAGTCGTAGCAATCCTCAACGACCCTGCAGTTCAGACATGGATCGAACAAACAGTTGCTACACTAACCGGTTCAGTCGGGTTTATCGCAAACGCAGCACTCCATGGATTCATTCTTCTGGCCGGGACATACTATATGCTTACCGACGGCTCACGGCTTGGAGACTGGTTTCTCAACAACTTTGATGAATCAGGTGTTGTCGGGTCATACGCAGTAGCTGTTGATGATGAACTGTCTTCCATCCTCTTCGGTAATATCTTAAACGCATTTGTGACGGGTATCATCGGGATTCTTGTCTTTTCTGGATACAATCTCGTTGCACCAGGAGCAGTAAACGTTCCATTTGCGCCCCTAGTCGGGGCACTCACAGGAGCAGGAAGTTTAATTCCAGTTGTGGGAATGAAAATTGTGTACCTCCCTGTCGGAGCAATTCTCGCGATAGCTGCTGTCACCAGTGGTCAGGCAAGCGCGTTCGGCTTCGTGATCCTGTTTCTCGTTTTGGCGTTCGTAGTCGTTGATACGATTCCTGACTTTCTAATCCGCCCGTATGTGAGCGGCAACCGGACACATGTGGGCCTACTGATGTTTGCCTATATTCTCGGACCGATCGCGTTCGGCTTCTACGGGATTTTTCTTGGCCCAATACTGCTTGTCCTCTTCGCAGAGTTCTTTAGAACTATTGCATCGTACGTGCTCACCGGCAGACAGCCACATGAACAATCAAGTCTCTCGGACTACTGATTGATATCCCCTCGCTTTCAGGGGAAGACGTCTGGTGATCGTCGTAGGCGTAGAGGATTCAAACGATATTCCAACTACCGAGAGGGTTCGCTCCGACCCCCAACTTCTTCCGCATTCCAGCGTAGGTGCTGCCGAGCAGGACGAAGAAGGTAAGCGATGACTGGCTACGAGAACGGGATCCAATTGGTCCGATCCCTCGGAGATATTGTTCAACCACCGGGAGAAGAGGAGTAGATCGAGGGAACCTCGCCCCGTCCTGATTTCGTCATGCTCGTAGCTGCTGGCCGCACCCCTTGTTGAATTTCTTGACCATTACAGCGACAATTAAATTCCAGAAGTGAAGCAGCTACAGAGCACGCCCTTGGGTGGGGAGGACCGTGTTACATTGCTGGTACGTGTTTAGCCCGAACTGATTTCGCTGCTATCTCATAGAAGGCGCACAACTTAGCCTGTATGAACTGGCAGCAGAGGTTCGCGATGATTCTCAGGGATGGGCTCCGTCGTGGAGCCCATCCCGTTACCTCTGCTGTCTGTACTGGAAGGTGGGATCTGTGAACGGAGATGATCTCACCAAAGAGGAGTTGCTCTCCCGGTTTTTACAACTTGAACAACGAGTCGAAGAGCTTGAACAAGACAACGCACAGCTCCGAGAGAAGTTACAAGAGAAGGACGAGCGGATCGAAGAACTCGAAACACGTCTTCGCAAATACGAGAATCCGCATACTCCACCCAGCAAGCGACGGTCGGGGACCGACGGGTCCCCGACCTCGCAAGATGACGAAGACGACGATGTCCGAACTGACGGTGGCACTCCCGGTCGGAAGGATGGTCACGATCCGGAGTGGCGTTCTATGGCCGATCCTGACGAAGAAATCGAAGTCACCTGTGACTGTTGTCCTGAGTGTGGCGACCGCTTCGACGAGTCGGTGGGCGTCAGCCCCCGACTCGTCGAGGAGATCCCTGATCCCCAGCCCCCAGAAATCACCCGGTACAACCGCCACTACTACCAGTGCGACTCCTGTGGAACAGAGACAGTTGCGGCTCACCCCGACTGCCCCGATGAGGGGCAGTTCGGGGTGAACGTCATCGCTCAATCAGCTCTGTCACGGTACGATCACCGCCTTCCTTACCGGAAGATCGCTGATCGCTTCGAGCAACTACACGGACTCGAACTCTCGGGTGCATCCGCGTGGCACGCGACCGAGCGCGCTGCGCGCGCCGGTCGCTGTGAGTACGAGCAGATCCGTCAAGAGATTCAGGATGCTG
>NZ_SGTX01000035.1:0-15361 GCF_005435025.1 Halorubrum sp. CGM4_25_10-8A
CCCATTCCGAACACGGAAGTTAAGCCCACCAGCGTACCGTGAAGTACTGGAGTGAGCGATCCTCTGGGAACCACGGGTCGCCGCCTGCCCACTCATCCGGGAGAATACTCCCACTCAGCCCACGGACGTATGTCCGTGGGCTTTTTTAACGTATAGCGAGTAGCGAGGGCGTTGACGCGCGACCGCTAGGCTTAAACGCTCCACAGCGGTACGTTCGGACAGCGCCAAGGTGGCAGAGTCTGGTCAGACGCAGCGGCCTGCAGAGCCGCCCAACGCCGGTTCAAATCCGGCCCTTGGCTTCTTGATTCGGTCTCGGTACGTCGCGAGGTCGGTCCCGTGAACTGACCCGCTTAGTAACCGTTAAACACCGGGTGACCCATGCGTCAACTATGCAACGACGCGCTGTGGCCGTGTTTGTCGCGCTGTTCCTCGCCGTCGCGGGCGTGGCGGGCGCGCTGACCGCGACGGCCGATAGTCCAGAGATCACGCTCGAGAATCCGGAGGTCGACGCCTCGCAGGGTGACTCGGTCGAAGTCGGTGGTGAGTCGTACGTTGTGGCCGACATCTCCGAGACGGAAGAGGGCGGAGGCGGGCACGGTGGTGCGGCGACGACCGTCATCACCGGAACGCTCGAGCGGGAGTTCACCGCGGAGACCTCCGAGACGTGGGCGAACGGTTCGACGGTTACGGTCGGTGACCGCGAGTGGCGCGTCGAGGTCACGGGGGAGAACGCGACCGAGTTCACGCTCGTCGAGGTGCTCGACCGGCAGGCGATCCTCGGCGCCGACGACGCGGCCGAGAACGAGACGGTCACGCTCGACGACGGCGAGTACGTCGCCGTGACGGACGACTCCGGCGAACGGACGCTGGTGCCCGTCGACGAGTACTTCCCGGCGCCCGAGCAGCGCTCGTACGAGGTGGGCGAGACCCTCGGGTACGACGGACAGACGGTTACGGTCGACGGTGTGACCGCTGACGGTGCCGTACTCGTGTGGGAGACGACCGAGACGGAGACCGTGGAGTTCTCCCAGCACTCGGTGGTAACGATCGGCGGCACGGACTACGTTGCGCACTTCCCCGACGCCTCGACGCTTCGGATGTCGTCGGACATCGAGGCGTACGAGGCGCAGGTCTCCGAGATAGACCAGTTCAACCAGTACAACAGCGGCCTCTCGCGCGTGCTCGTCCTCTCGGTGCTGTCCTCCATCATGCTCGCTGGGCTGGCGTTCATCCCGTCGCGGTACTGACAGCCGGCCGAGTCGGGGCGTTCGTTTCGCTTCGATGCTACGTTTCGACCGACAGCCACTACCGGACGGCACCGCTACGGCGGGCATGAGTTCGACAGGAGAGAAGGTGCGACAGCTGGCCCCCCACTGGGCGGTGATGTTCGTCGCCATGTTCGCTGCGCTGGCGGTCGCCGACCCGATCACCGGCGGGCTCGGTGTCGTCGCGTCGTTGGTGCTCGTGCTCGCTATCGCTTTCGCCTATCCGTTCGCCGTCCGGACGCTCGGCGTCGCACCGGCGGTCTGGAGGCGATGACGGCGTCGCTGTACACATGACGACACAGATCAAAGATCCCGTTCACGGGTACATCGAACTCGACGACGCGGTCGTTGATCGCGTAATCGACACGTCGGCGTTTCAGCGGCTGCGGTACGTCAAGCAGCTCTCGGCGACCCACCTCGTCTATCCGGCCGCCAACCACACGCGGTTCGAACACAGCCTCGGCGTCTACCACCTCGGCCGCCGCGTCTTCGAAAACCTCCGTGAGGAGCCGTATTTCACCCGGAACACGTCCTCGGACACGCTCGACGAGATTCAGTCGACGCTGGAGTGTGCGTGTCTGCTCCACGATGTCGGCCATCCGCCGTTCTCGCACGTCTGCGAGCGGCATCTCGACGCGACGGCACTCCGAGACCGGCTCGCGGAGCGGGGCTTCGTCGCGTCGCTTCGCGAGGCGGGGCTCGATGACACGCCACTTCTCGGGGCGAGTCCGCACGAACTCATGAGCTGTCTCCTGATACTCGACCGCTTCGGCGACGCGCTCCGATCCCTGTCGGTCGACCCGGAGGAGGTGTGCGGGTACGTCTTGGGGTACAGTCTGGTGTACGAGCGGGGCGGACCGTGGCAGCACGGCCTCGGAGCCCAGCTGCTTCACTCGCCTGTCGACGTCGACCGCCTCGACTACATCTCCCGAGACAACTGGATGACGGGCGCGAACGTGTTGAACTTCGACACCGATCGCATGGTCGACGCCTACACGGCGCACCCCGACGAGGGGCTCGCGCTCTCCGAGAAGGCGCTCTCGACGCTCGGGAACTACTTGGAGGGCCGGATCGCGCTGTACATGTGGGTGACCCAGCACCACAAGTCGGTGTACGCGAACGCGCTGCTCCGCGATCTCACCGAGCGAGCGGCCGAGCTGACCGGCGATCCGCCGGTGACGATAGACGGGATCCTCGACGGCGAGATCGACGACAACACCGTCGCGGAGCGACTGCGCCGGCTCGCGCGCGACCGCCCGGACACCACGTTCGCGACGCTGTACGACCGGTATCGGACGCGGCAGTTCCCGACGACCTGCTGGAAACATCGGATCGCCTACGCCGACCGGATCGAGGTCGACCGCGAGGCGTTCGGCGAGTGGCTCGTCTCGGGCGACGAGCGCCTCGAACACGAACTCGCGGCGGAACTGGACGTCCCGCCTCACGACGTGTGGATCGAACGCTCGTACGTCCCCGAGTACGAGCCCTCCGAGCTGGCCGACATTCCGATCGCGTACGGCGGGACGACGCGGTCGGCCGGCGACTGGGGGCTGTACGGCGAGCGCGCCTTCGACACCCCGATCCCGTTCGTCTACGTGCCCGACGGGGACCGAAAACGCGCCACTCGGTGGCTCGTCGATCGGTTTCGCGCGGAGTACGGCGGCTGACGGCATCGGACGCAATTCTGACCGATAACACCGGTGTCAGCCGGTCACGGTCCCGTCCCTTTCGGGTTTATACGACTCGGTCGCCTTCCGATCGGTATGAGCGACGAGAGCGCGGCTCCGGTCACGTCGAAGCTCCCTGACGCACCGTTCCACACCAGCGGTACCGACCACGTCACGGTCTGGGGCAGCAACGAGGAGGACACGCTCGCGTTCTACCGCGACCTGCTCGGGATGCCGCTCGTGTTGCGACAGCCGAACCTCGACGACCCCTCGCAGACGCACCTCTTCTTCGACACCGGCGACGGGCGGATCCTCACGGTGTTCGTGAGCGACGAGCGGGCGTCCGCGCGCGGCCAGCGCGTCAACACGGGCGCCGTCCACCACCTGTGTTTCACCGTCGAGCCCGACGAGTACGAGGATATCATGGCGGCGCTCGAAGAGGCAGGGAAGGGGTACAACGTCTTCGACCGCGGCATCTTCCACTCGATTTACACCCAAGACAACAACGGGCTCGTCATCGAGCTGTCCGCCGACAAATACGAGATACCCGACGACCGCAAGGGCGAGGTGCTCGCGACCGCGCAGCGGCTCCGCGAGGAGGACGGCGCCGACTTCGCGCAGGACCGCCACATGGAGGGCGCGCTGGAGGAGCTCGGCCTGCCGGTAAACAAACACGACCTGCCCGACGCCGACGCCGGCGTGGGGGTCTGAGATGGCGGACGGCGCTCAGGGCCCGCACGCGGGCGACGACCCGCACGGCGACGAGCCGCTGGTCACGGCCGGAACGCCGCTCGACGACGCGGGCGCGGCGCTCGTACTCGTCCACGGTCGCGGCGCGACCGCCCGCAGCGTCGTCGACTTGGGCGAACGGCTCGCCGGCGACCGCGACGTGGCGATCCTCGCGCCGGCGGCCGCCGGGAACACCTGGTATCCGAACTCGTTCCTCGCGCCGGTCGCGGACAACGAGCCGGGGCGGACCTCGGGCCTTCGGGCGGTCGACGCGGCCGTCGACCGCGCGACAGACGCCGAGATCGATCGCGACCGCGTCCTCGTCGCCGGCTTCTCGCAGGGCGCCTGTCTCGCGAGCGAGTTCGTCGCCCGCGATCCCGGCCGCTACGGCGGACTCGCAGTGTTCAGCGGCGGGCTGATCGGCGAGGCGGTCGAGGTCGACGACTACCTCGCGACCGGCGACCGCGGGAGCGGAGCGGGCGACGACGCGACAGGCCCCCTCGCCAGCACCCCTGCGTTCGTCGGCTGTAGCGACGTCGACCCGCACATCCCCGAGGAGCGGGTCCACGAGACGACCGCGGTGTTGGAGGCGCTCGGGGCCGACGTGGACGAACGGATCTACGAGGGCATGGGCCACGGGATCAACGAGGAGGAGGTCGCGGCGGTGGCGGAACTGGTCGGCGACCTCGCCTGAGCGTCGGCCCGCCGGCGCCGGCCGAGGGGGACGCCCGCCCGGATCACGCCAGCCAGTCGTCCGGCTTCGTGTCGTAGTCGACCTCGTCCGCGGTGATCCGTTCCCGGATCGACTCGTCGAGGTCGTGTTCCGTCACTTCGCCGCCGTCGTACTGGAAGCGCACGCCGACCTCGGTTCCCTCCGGCTCCTCGCCGCGTCGCTTGGCGCGCCGGACGGCCCCGTCGTCGTACTCGACGCGGATCGTCGCCAGGTTCACCGGGCGACCCCACAGCTCGAACACGCGCTTCAGCGTCGCTTTGGCGAGCTCCTCGTCGAGCGCGACGCCGTTGTACCGGTGGCCGATGAGTAGCTCCCCCCGGTTGCGGAAGTTCCCGTCCAACACGACGATCGTCGGCTTCCCGAAGTTGGTGAACCGGAGGAGCAGCTTCTTCCGAACGTCGTCGGCGTCGACGCTGGCGACGCGGTGTTCCTCGGCGGCTCGGCTGTACTCGTAGGTGAAGTAGTTCCCCTCGCGCACGAACTCGTCGGTGAGGAACGCGTCGATGAACGTCACGTCGTTGTGGCTCTCGCGGACCTCGAACATCCGCTCCCAGCCGGCCGCGCGGTCGACGTCGGCGATCGCCTCGGCGACCGTCGCGTACCGGTCCACGTCGAACAGGTACCGCGCCTGCTCTTCGAGCGTCTCCCGAGAGACGTTCCGGAGCGCGCCCCGGTGTTCCGGCCGCGAGAGGACGTAGTGGCGCTCCGCGAGCCCCTCGCGCGTGAGGAGCTTCCACGGGTACCGCTCCACGTCAATCTCCTCGCCGTCGGCCGACGCGCAGTCGCCGTCTCCGCGCCGAGCGGACAGCGCCCGGTCGACCGCCTCGGCGTCGACGCGCGGATCGCCGTCGGCGGCGAGGTCGGCGAGTTCGTCCAGCGTCGCCGGGCCGGCGCCCGCGACCGCCGGGTGGGGTTCGAGCAGGGTCGCGACCTCGTCGAGGTCGATCCGCGAGTGGAAGTTCTCCGGCGTCACCCCGTCGACCCGGAGCAGCTTGTCGATCACCTCTCGGCGCGCGGCGCGCAGCTCCACGTGCGTCCACAGCTCGAAGCCGAGCTTATACGGGTTGAGGCCGGGCGAGCCGAGCACCCGGGACATGTGGTCGGCGTACGTGAGGAACTCGTCCTCGCCGGCGAACCCCTCGCCGCCCATCATCAGCGACTCCCAGTACGTCGCCCACCCCTCGTTCATCACCTTCGTCTGCTTCTGCCCGGCGAAGTAGTACGCCTCCTCGCGGATCGCGTCGACGACGGTCGTCTCCCACGGCTCGCGGTCGACCGCCTTCCCGCTATCCGGGTCGTACCGCTTCCCGTGGTCGCGCAGGAACGCGAGCACGTCCGGGCGGGGCTCCTCCGGCTCGACGCCCTCCCCGCGCGCTTCGAGCCACTCGTCGTCGAACACGTCCCGGCGCACCTCCTCGGAGAGGTCGAGGTCGTCGATCCGGGCCTCTATCGCGTCGAGCGCGTCGTCGCCGTCGCCGCTCACGTCGTCCGCGATCCCCGGCTCCTCGACGGACCGCGCGGCGTCGACCGGGCTGTGCTGGTCGATCGTGTCCTCCAGCGCGCTCACGGCGTCGATCAGGCGTTCGACTTCGTCGCGGTCGACGTCGGCCCGCTTCGCGATCGCCGCGATCCGGTCGGCGTTGCGCTCCAACCGCGCCGCGGCGTTCGGGCCGCCCTCGCCGCGGTCGGCGTACAGCCCGAACCACTCGTTGTTCGCGAAGAAGTCCGCGTGCGCCTCGACGTGGGTGATCACCGCCTTCTGGTCGGCCGCCGCGTTCGACTCCTGGAGGAACGCGTGGGCCGGGTCGTCGTTGTTGACGATCTCGAACGCCTTCCCGAGCCCGTGGCGGTCCTTCTTGCGCTGCCGCTCGTAGTTCATCCCCCACCGCCAGTGCGGGTACCGGCGCTGGAAGCCGCCGTAGGCGATCAGCTCGTTCATCTGGTCGTGGTCGACCACCCAGTACCGCACCGGGTACGGCTCCAACCCGAGCCGCTCGGCCAGCTCGCGGGCCTCCTCGGCCGGCTCGTCGAGGGCGTCGGCCTCGCGCTTCGCCTCGATCCGGTCGTCTCTCATCTGCGTTCACCTCCGTCGGTCCGCCGCGCCGCGGTCGTTCCGGCGGGAGCGCTCCCGCCGCCGTCAGACTCCGTGCTGAGGATCTCGTAGATGGCGTCCGTGACGTCGTCCGGTTCCGAGACGCGCGCGACGGCCACGTCGTCGGCGTCGCCGAACGCGGACTCGACCTCGTCGGCGTGGCGGGCGTTCGCCGCGCCGTCGCCGGGCTGGGTCTCGACGTACGCGTGGAGGTTGGCGTCGATCGACTCCATCAGCGGGATCACGTTGTTCGTGGTGTCGCTACCGGCGTTCTCGGAGTCGCCCGCGGCGAACACGTACCGGTTCCACTCGCTGTACGGGTACTCCTCCAGCAGTTCCTCGACGAGCTCGTAGGCGCTCGAAATCCGGGTTCCGCCGCCCGACTGGATCCCGAAGAACTCCTCGCGGTCGACCTCCCACGCCTCCGCGTCGTGGACGACGTACCGGAACTCGGCGGCGTCGTACTTCCCGGTCAGGTACCAGTCCATCGGCGTGAACACGCGCTCGACGAGCTCGCGTTTCGTCTCGCGCATCGAGCCGGAGGCGTCGCGGACGTTGATCACCACGACGTTGCGCTCGCGCTTCTCTATCACCTCCGGGTGACGGAACCGCTCGTCCTCGCTGCGGAACGGAACGCTGTCGAGCCCCTCGCGCCGGATCCGGTGCGTGACGGGCTCGTGGTCCACCCCGTCGTCGAGCGCCTCGAAGCTCTCCCAGCGGTCAAGCGCGGCGACCGGTTCGCCCCGCTCGTCCGCGAGGGTCGCGGCGGCGTCGGCGATCCACGCCCGCGAGACCGGGACGCCCTCATCGCGCGCCCACGCGAAGACGTTGTCCACGTCGGCGCCGTCGACGAACAGGCCCTCCCGGACGTACGCCCCGTCGAAGTCGGTGGCGAGGTGGCGTTTTAACCCCCGCTTGAAGAACTCGTCGACGTCGAGGGTCCCCCGCGGGCCGGCGCGGGCGGTGTCGGTGAAGTCACCCTCCACCTCCTCGATCACTTGCTTCCCCTTCGGTTCGAGGTCGAGCCCGAGCGCCTCGTCGAGCTCGCGGGCGAACTCCTCCGGGTCCATCTCGTAGTACTCGTGGTCGCCGCCCTCCTCGCCGGGGTCGCCCGCCTCGTCGCCGTCGCCGGGCTCGGGGTCGACCGGCTGGCCGGGCTGCGGCTGGCCGTCGCCCCCCTGTCCCACGCCGCCGGCGGAGCGCTGGTCGTACTCGAACGCGGGGAGGTCGACGAGCTTGATCGGGATCCGGATCCGGTCCGCGCCGGACCCGCCGAGGTCGCCGTGGCTGATGAACTCTGCGAGGTCCGCCCGGCGCGTCTCGCCGACCTCGCGGAACCGCTCGCGGTCCTCGGTCAGTCCCACGGGTCACCACCTCCGTCGGGACCGGCACCGTCGCTCGGACCCGCGTCGCCGGCCCGCTCACCGTCGATATCGGGCCACTCCTTGCGGACCTGCTCCATCACCGCCCGGCTCGTCAGTTCCGCGGACGCCGGCGTGTAGCCGCGGTCGCACAGGCGGTCGATCGTCTCCGCCTTCACCCGTTCCGTCTCGGTGTCGGTCGGCGGGTCGGCCCACGCCGCCGGATCGAGGTCGGGGAACCGCCGCTTCACGTCGGCGAGGTCGTTCGCGTCGATAACGGCCTTCAGCTCCGGCACCTCGGCGAGCTCCACGTCGTCGACGCTGAACGCGTCGCCGCGGTTCCGCCACGCGTACCGCGTGAGTCCCCGGATCACGCGCTCGCGCCGGAAGCTCTCGACGGCCCGGCCCGGGTCGGTCCCGCGGTAGTCGCTCTCGTCGAACCGCCCGAGCGTCTCCGTCTCGAACACCTTCATCGCGAGCGGGTCCGGCGCCTCGTCCGCGCGTCCGCGCTCCGTCGGGTCGTCGTCGTCCCACGCGTACACGTGTTCGACGTACTCGGCGACGGTCTCCGCCGAGACGGTCTCCGCGGCGAGGATCGCGTCGATCACGTCCTCCCGCTGCCGCTCGCGGATCTGCGTCGCGACCGGCTCGCGCCGCCCGTCGAACTCCGCCGCCTCGGCCCGCGAGAAGACGGGGGCGTCGACGAGCCCGTCGGCGAGCGCGTCGAGCACGTCCGTCGGCGTGATCACTCGCTCGACGGGAAGCTCCGGGTGGCTCCGGTCGGCGGTCGACGAGAGCAGGTCCGCGACCGCGTCGCGCGCGTACGTCACGGGGATCCCGTTTCGGCCGTCCCCCTCGGCGAGGTCCACGTCGGCAACGGTGACCGCGTCGTCCCCGCGGCGGACCTCGCCGGTCTCGTACAGCTCGGCGGTCTCGATCAGGTCGAGGTCGCCGGGCAGGTCGTCCGCGTCGAGCCGCGTGACGACCGCGTACAGCGCCGCGGCCCCGATCGCGTGGGGCGCGATCTCGCGCTCGGCGACCGTCCCGTCCGACTCCCGCACCGCGACCGACAGCGGCGCCGCTCCGGGGTCGCGGTCCCTGCCGTCACCGGCGTCCGGGGCGGCCGCGCCGCTCGCGCCGACGCTACCGTCCTCGACCGCCGTCGCCCCGGCGATCTCCCGCCGGAGCAGCCGCGCCTCCAAGCGGCGGTTCGTGAGGTATCGGAACTCGTGTTTCGAGAGCCGGCGCTTCAGCGCCTTCAGCGGGTCGGCGTCGCCGCGCTCGGCGTGCCGGTCCAACTCGGCGTCGAGGTCGGGATTCGAGATGACGATCAGCTGGGTGTCTAAGTCCATCCCGATCCCCTTGTCGAGCTTCACGCGCCGCTCGTCGGGGACGTTGAGCAGCCGCCGGAGCAGGTCCGCGTGCTGGCTGGCGTCCTCGACGACGGTGGCGACCCCGTTCCCCTGCGAGAGGACGCCGTCGTAGCTGAACGCCTGCGGGTTCTTCCGGCCGCGCGAGTCGAGCTCGCGCAACATGCCGCCCATCCACGAGCCGACGAGCCGCTCTTTGGGGGTCCCGTCGTCCTCGGCGTGGAGGACGCCGACCCCCCGCCCGACGTCGACGACGTAGCTCGTCACGCGGAGGTGGTCGCGGTCGGTGATCGCCGAGAAGAGGTCGCGGCGCCCCTGCTCGCGGTAGGTCGACTCCAGGTGGTCGTACGCCTCGCGGCTGAACGGGTCGAGCCCCACGTCGGCGGCGATCGGATACGCGTCGTCGTCGGCCGCGTCGGCGACCGACTCGCGGACCGACTCGGGGAACACCGACAGCGGGTGCGTCTGGACCGGGCTGCGGTACCACTCCCCGGCGTCGCCGCCGTCGCCGTACGAGAGCGACGCGGCGCCCGCCCCGTCCCCGCTCCCGACGCCCGCGCCGGTGACGTTCCACTCGACGGTGTACCGGCGCCCGGCGTCCGTCTTCGAGAACGCGCGGAGCCCGTTTATCAGGCACCGCTTGAACTCCGACTTCCCCGTCGCGGTCGGGCCGTCGATCCAGACGATCGTCTCGTCGTTCCCGCGCCCCGTCGCGGCCGCGCGGAGGTCGTCGACGAACGCGTTGAGCGCGCGGGTGTTGCCCAACACGGCGTGTTCGCCGTCGTTCGCCGGGTCGTCGAAGAACCGGTACCGGTCGAGCGTCTCGCCCCGCTCGCGGACCTCACGAGTGCCGTACGACTCGACGGCCGCGAGGACGTACCCCGCCCCGGAGGCGGCCGCGGTCGGGTTCTCCAACACGCGGTCGACGTAGGACTCGAGGCTCATCGGCGGGTCGTACGCCCCCCGAAGGGCGTCGTCGGCCGCGGCGACGAACCCCTCGCCGTCCGTTCGAGTGCGTTCGCTCATCTCAGTCCCCGCCGTCCGCTATCTCCGAGCGCGCGACCGCCGCGCCCGCGTACTCTAACACCTCTGCGGCGCCGTCCTCCGAATACCCGCGGTCGACCAAGGCCGAAACCCAGGCGCTCCGGTCCTCGTCGTCGAGGTCGGTCGCGGACACCAGCGCCGAGAAGTTGATGTTGTGCTTCTTGTCCTCCCACAGCTTCCGTTCGAGGGCGCGCCGGAGGCGGTCGTTCTCCTGCGGGTCGAAGCCGCGCCCCTCGCGGGCGCGCCGCGAGATCCAGTTCGACACCTCCTGTCTGAAGTCGTCCTTGCGGTCCGAGGGCACGTCGAGCTGTTCCTCGACCGCGCGCAGGAACGTCTCGTCCGGCTCGGTCTCGCGGCCGGTCAGCTCGTCGTCGACGGTGTCGTCGTCGATGTACGCCATCACGTGGTCCATGTACTTCTCGCCCTGCCGCCGGAGCTCGTCCACGTCGTACGCCAGCGCGTGGCGCACGTCCTCGATCGCGCGCTCGCGGTACTCCTCGCGGACGGTCTCCAAGAGCCGCTCGTAGCGGCCGAGGTCGTCGGCCGCGATCGAGCCGTGCCCGCCGAGGTTCGCCTCGAAGTGATCGAAGACGGACAACGGGGAGAGGTGGCTGCGGTCGCGGTGGGTCGCGTCCATGATCGCCTCGGCGATCTCGTCGCCGACGAACCGCGCGGAGATCCCGTCCATCCCCTCGCCGACGTCGGCGGACTCGGCGGCGTCCTCCCGGAGCTTCCGCCGGTCGATCTCCTCGTCTTCGAGCTCGCCGTTGTACGCCTTCGCCTTCTCCAACAGGCTCACCGTCTCGTCGGTCGGCTCCTCCAACCGGGTGAGCACGCCGAAGAGGCCGGCCATCTCCAGCGCGTGCGGCTCGACGTGGACGTTGGGCACGTCGGCGTTGGCGAGCATCTTCCGGTAGATCTCCGCCTCGCTCTCGTACTCCAACACGTACGGGTAGTCGATCCGCTTGGTCCGGTCGTTGAACGCCTCCATCTTCTCGTCGCCGGTCTTCTCGCGGTACTCCGG
This sequence comes from Halorubrum sp. CGM4_25_10-8A, assembly GCF_005435025.1. Taxonomy (NCBI): domain Archaea; kingdom Methanobacteriati; phylum Methanobacteriota; class Halobacteria; order Halobacteriales; family Haloferacaceae; genus Halorubrum; species Halorubrum sp. CGM4_25_10-8A. The sequence continues at coordinate 11,286 of NZ_SGTX01000035.1, forward strand.
CATGTTCGTCCGGCCGACGATCACTTGATCGATGTCGATCCGCGGGTTGTTCTTCGGCTTGATCGTCGACTCCTGCGAGGCGTGGAGGAAGTCGTAGAGGAACTCCCGCTGGAGCTTGAGCAGTTCCTCGCCGGAGAACAGGCCGCGGTTCGCGTTACAGAACGCGCCGGCGTAGTCGAACGCCCGCGGGTCGGACTCGCCGTAGACGGCGAGCTTGGCGTAGTTGACGTCGCCGGTGAGCTCCGTCTCGTCCTGGTTCTTCTTGTCCTTCGGCTCGAACGTCTCGATACACTCCCGGCGGTTCTCGTCTGCGACGAGCCGGACGACCTCGACGTGCTCGTCGAGGACGCGCTGGAGGTCGTCGTCGTAGTGCGCGAGCAGTTCGTTCAGGTAGAACTCCGAGGCCGGGTCCGGGTGTTGGTCGTTCCGAAGCGTGTAGGGCGCGTCGAGCCGCTCGTTTAGGTCGTCGATCACCGCCTGCCGCTGCGGCTTCGGGAGGAGGACGAGGGGGTCCTGACTCATCGGGGAGCGGACCGTGTCGTCGTCCGGGTCCTGGTCGTCGATCACCGAACAGAGGTCGACCCACCGGAAGGTGTACATCCGCCCCGCGTCCTCCCGGGTGTACGCCTCGAAGTAGCGGCGCACGAGCCAGTCGAAGTGCGACTTCCCAGAGCCGACCGGCCCCAACAGGAGCTTGATCCGCTTTTCGGGACCCAGTCCGCGGGCCCCGGACTTCACCTTGTTGACGAACTCGTGGATCGCCTCGTGGACCTCGCGGCCGTAGAAGACGTTCTCGCCGTCGTGGAGCGGGTCCTCGGCGGCGAGCGCGTACTCGGCGACGCCGCGCTCCTCGTCGTAGTGCGTCCCGTAGTGGTCGAACATGTCCGCGACGCGCTGGTGCGCGTTCCGCGCGATCCGGGGGTCGTCGTACAGCGCGTCGAGGTACCAGTCGAACGAGCGCGCCGCTCTGAGGTCGTCGGGAACCTCCGTCCGGTACTCCTCGCTGAGCCGTTCAAGCGTTTGTCGGTCTGCCATCGTATCACGTTCGCTCGGGGGGCGCGGCGGGGTCGCCGACGGCCGACGCGACGGCCGGAGCGGCCGCTCTTCGTGCGCATGTCAACAGCTCGTCGAGCCGCGAGCGGCGCGTCGTCGGGGCGCGCGTCGGTGTCGGTGGTCGCCTCGCCCGTATCCGAGGCTATATATGTGAGAGGGATTGCCACGGATAAGTATGTCGCCCGTTGACACGCATCACTCAGCGACCGGCGCCTGCGCCCTCACCGGATCCGACCGGTTCGCCGACGGTCCCTCGACCGGTTTTATCAGCGACCCGTGGGATCTACGGCGGCGGCGAGCGTCGGCTCTCTCGAATCCCTCGCGCGCGCCCGGTTGGGCCCCGTTCGAGACGCGCGCTGTCCGCGCGCCCGTCGCTGAGAACCGGAACCATCGACCCCGGCACCCACCCTTTTGCGGGGCGCCGTCCCAGTACGCCTGTGACGTTCAGCATCTGCGTTCGCGAGCGGTACACCGACGAGGACGGCGACGACCAGACCCGGTTCGGCGTGGCGGTGACCACCCGCCTGCCGGGCGTCGGCACGCTGTGTCCCTTCGCCTCGGCCGACGGCGCGGTGGCGACCCAGTCGCTCGTCAACGTCGAACTGGGACGGAAGGGGATCGAGTACCTCGGCGACGGGCTCGCGGTCGACGACGCGCTGGAGGCGCTGTTGAACGCCGACGAGGGGAGCGCTCAGCGCCAGCTCCACGGCGTCGATGCCGACGGGACGTTCGCGTTCTCCGGCGACGAGTGTAACGGCTGGTACGGCCACCGGGAGGGAGAGAACTACACCGTCGCGGGCAACCTCCTGACGGGCGAGGACGTGGTCGAGGACACCGCGGCCGCCTACGAGTCCGACGCCCACGGCGACGCGCCCCTCGCCGAGCGGCTGATCGACGCCCTCGCCGCGGGCCACGCCGCGGGGGGCGACAAGCGCGAGGACCTCGAAGTCCAGTCCGCCGCGCTGCTCGTGTGTAACACGGAGGAGGAGACCGACGACCCGTACTACAACGACCTCCGGGTCGACGCGAGCGAGACGCCGGTGGCGGACCTCCGCGAGACGTACGAGACGGCCAAGCGCGGCTACGAGACCGTCTTGGAGAAGTACGCGGACGAGGAGACCGACGACGAGAGAGAAGCCGACGAGGCAACGGACGACGGTAGGGAGGCCGACGAGGCAACGGACGACGAGACGGAAACAGACGACGAGTAGAGGGCCCGCTACATCGACAGCCGCGCGAGGATCGGCAGGTGGTCGGAGGGGTACCGCCCGCGGTCGTCGCGGTCCGCGAGGGTCGCGAACGCCTCGATCGAAAGCTCCGGCGAGACGAGCGCGTGGTCGATCCGGCGGCCGTCGATGAGGCGGGCGAAGTCGGTGAGGCTCGTCTCCGGGCCGTGCCGGAGGTCGGCGGCAACGGCGGCGTCGCGAAGCGCGGGCGCGTCGTCGGTCGCCCCTCCGTCGACCGCTCCTCCGTCGACGGTCCCCCCGGTTCCGGCGTCGTCGCCGATGAGAATCCGGTGCGGCTCCGACCCGGGCGTACAGTTGAGGTCGCCGACGAGGACGACCGGGGCCGTCCCGTCGGCGTCGGCTTCGTCGCCCGTCGCGATCGCCGGGAGCCGCTCGCGCAGCAGGCGGGCGGACTCGCGCCGCGCCCGCGCGCTCACGTGGTCGAAGTGCGTGTTGACGACGCGGAGCGCGGCGTCGCCGTCGACGGCGCGCACTCGGGCCCACGTCGCGATCCGCGGGTGGGACGCGTCCCACCCGACCGACGGCGAGTCCGGGGTCTCGGAGAGCCAGAACGTCCCGCTCCGAGTGACTTCCCAGCGGTCGCCCCGGACGCCGATCGGGCACCCTTCGCCCTCGCCGTCGGTCGCGCGACCCCGGCCGACGAACTCGTACTCCGGGAGTCGCTCGCGGAGGTCGCGGCGCTGTCCGGGGAGCGGCTCCTGAAACGCGGCGATGTCGGGCCGGTGAAAGCGGACCAGGCGCGCGACGGCGTCTCGGCGGTCGTGCCAGGCGTCGTGGTGGTCGCCCCGGTTAGCGTAGCGGACGTTGTAGCTCAGCACCCGGATCGCGGTCATTACGTCGGGGGTCGCGGGCGAGGCGATTAAAATGCGCGGAGCGCGGGACGTGTCGCGGAACGAATCGAGGCCGCCGCTCCCCGACCGCTCACACCGAGAACTCGTACAGGTCGTCGCCGACGTGGTGGATCGACTCGACGACTTTGCCGCTGTCGCCGACCATCGCGTCGCCGTCGACCATCGCGCGGCCCACCGCCAGCACCTTCCCGTGGGTCTCCTCGGCGATGACGACGAGGTCGCCCGCGCGGATCGCCTCGTCGGCCTCGACGATCCCCGGGCGCATCACGTCGGCGCCGTCGGAGACGAAGGAGATCGCCCCTGCGTCGACCGTCACGACGCCCGTCTCCGGGTCGAAGTCGTTCGCCCCCCGGACCGTGAGGAAAGGCTCGTCGTCGTCGACGTAGAAGACGGCGGGGTCGCCGTCGACTAAGACGAGCTCGTAGCCGGCGTCGACGAACTCCACGAACTCGAACGCCTCGCCGTCGATGTCGACCCCGAGGTGGTCGGCCACCGCCTCGCGGATCGCCGTGATCTCGTCGCTCCGGAGGTGGTGCCGAGATTTCACTTCCATGGGCGTTCCGTCGACCGCTCGGCCGATAAATGGACCGCTCCCCGCCTCGTCCGGGGGTCGCTCCGCGGCGGGCGCTCCGCGGCGACGGTCTCGACTCGTTGGACCGATCAAAACGGCCTTAAACCACCTCTCCATATCCATTCGTATGCTCAACCCACTGGCGATCGTGCTCGTGGCGATCGTGAATCCCCCCGCGATCGTCCTCGCGGCGGTCGCGACGCTTCTCGTCGTCCTCGTCACCTCGGTGCGGGGGACGGGGTGGGAACCCACGACCGACGTCTCGGACGAAGTGCTCGAACACCGCGCGTCGTCGGTCCCCGAGACCGAGTTCCCGGAACCGGGTAACCGCGCGGTGTTCGAGCACTTCGTCCG